>NZ_JBHXSK010000021.1:0-112590 GCF_042716195.1 Streptomyces sp. NPDC058683 | reverse complement strand
CGTCCACCCCGTCATCGGGGTGGACGCCGGTACGGCGAGCCTGCGCGAGGCGGACCACCTGATCCACGAACTGCTGGGCCGACTGGCGCTCCCGGAGGGCGTGTTCGCCTGCACCCACCTGTACCGCACCGACGAGCGCCGGGGAACGACGATCTCGCTGACCCTGCGGGACGCGGACGCGGTGTGGCAGGAACTGCTGACCGAGCTGCCGGAGGGGGCCGGTCTGGTCCTGGGCGACCGCGCACACGGCCCGAGCGAGGCGGTGGACTCGGCCCGCCAGGCGGCCGCCGCGCCCCGGAACTCCGGCCGGGCGGTTGTCTATCCCGGTGTGGAGCACCTGACCGGCACGGTCACCGTGGCGGACGTACTCGACCGGACCGCCATCGAACGCCTCGTCGTGATGGGCGCACCTGCCGATGAACTCCCCAGGACCGCACAGGTGTTGACCCAGGACCATGTACGCCCGGAATGGCGCGACGGCTCTCTCACCCTCGTCCTGGTCCCGGCGGCGGGCGGCCTGCTGGCCCCCTTCGAGGTCCCCAACCCCACTCCGTGCTGCGTGGACCACCCCTGACGCGCGGGTTATCCCTTAGTGACATGGCCTGGTCAACTCTGTCAGGCTTCGGTCTCGCACCACTCGTAACGCGTGACCTGTGACCGCTCCCCGGCGCACCCCTGCCGGGCGGGCGGTCACCGAGCAGACCGGGATCCCGGTCGCCGCAAAGGAGTTTCGTGTGAGATCGACCCCCCACAAGGCCTTCGTCACCAGTGCGTTGGCCATCGCGGCGCTGGCCGCGGCCCTGCTCCCCGGCAGCACGGCGTCGGCCGCCGAGGAGGCGGCCTGCACGCCGACCCAGGCGGTCGCCAACGGCGGCTTCGAGAGCGGCACTTCGTCCTGGACCCAGTCCTCGACCAGTGTGATCACCAGCCGCACCGGGCAGAGCGCCCACGGCGGCACGAGCTTCGCCTGGCTCGACGGCGTCGGCAGCACGCACACCGACACGCTCTCCCAGAGCGTCACGGTCCCGTCCGGGTGCAGCAGTGCCACCCTCACCTTCTGGCTGCACATCGACACCGCCGAGACGACCTCGTCCACCGCGTACGACAAACTCACGGCGAAGATCGGCAGCACGACGCTGGCGACGTACTCGAACCTGAACAAGGCCACCGGCTACGTCCAGAAGTCGTTCGACGTGTCGGCGTTCGCCGGCCAGACCGTGAGCCTCGCCTTCAGCGGCGTCGAGGACTCCAGCCTCCAGACGAGCTTCGTCGTCGACGACATCGCCCTCAACACCTCCGGCGACACCGCCCCGCCGGCCGACTCGACGCGCACGCCGGCCGCCCCGTCGTACACCGTCAGTCTCAGCAGCAACACCGCCGGTACCGTCTGGACCGGACACGAGAGCACGACCTTCACCAACGCCTCGGCCACTCCGCTCACCGAGGTGTACCTGCGGCTGTGGGACAACTACCACGGCACCTGCTCCGCGCCGCCGATCACGGTCACCAACGTCACCGGCGGCACCGCGGGCGCCCTCTCGGTCGCCTGCACGGCCCTCCAGATCGCGCTGCCGACCCCGCTGGCGCAGGGTCAGTCGACCACGATCGGCTTCGACCTCGGGATCACCGTCCCGAGCGGCGCCGACCGGTTCGGCTACGACGGCGCCTTCAGCATGATCGGCAACGCGCTGCCGGTCCTCGCGGTCAAGGACGGCTCGGGCTGGCACCTGGACCCGTACACCAACAACGGTGAGTCGTTCTACTCCCTGGCCGCCGACTTCAAGGTGACCCTCGACCACCCGACCACCCTGCTGGTCCCGGCCACCGGCGCCTCGGTCGACACCCCCGGCACCAGCGGACGCACGGTGACCACGGCCACCGCCTCCAAGGTCCGTGACTTCGCCTGGGCGGCGGGCCCGTTCACCAAGATCTCGGGTACGTCGACGGCGGGCACCCCGATCAACATCTACTCGGTGTCGGGCATCAGTTCGTCCAGCGCCCAGTCGATGCTCACCACGGCCAAGTCCGCGGTCGACGCCCACGCGGGACGCTTCGGCGCCTACCCGTACGGCGAGCTGGACGCCGTCATCGACAACAACTTCTGGTTCGGCGGCATGGAGTACCCCGGCTTCGTCCTCGACCTGGTCTCCACCACGGCGCTCACCCATGAGATCGGCCACCAGTGGTTCTACGGCATCGTCGGCGACGACGAGTACAACAGCCCCTGGCTGGACGAGGCGTTCACCGACTACGCCACCGACCTGGCCCTGGGCAGCACCGGCACGAACTGCTGGAACAGCGTCTCCTGGGCCTCGTCCGCGGAGAACATCACCAACTCGATGGCCTACTGGGACACCCACTCCTCCCGCTACTCCACCGTCGTCTACGGCTACGGCAAGTGCGCCCTGCACGATCTGCGCCGCACCCTGGGTGACACCGTGATGGCCAAGCTCCTGAAGGACTACGCCACCGCGCACTGGTACGGCGTCTCGACCACGGCCGAGTTCAAGGCCGCCGCGCAGGCCGCCACGACCACGGACCTGACGTCGTTCTGGACCACCCACCGCATCATCGGCTGACGCACACCGGCCCGTACGCCCGGGCGTGGGACGGCCGTAGGTCAAGGCCGTCCCACGTCGGGGCTGTTCCCGCTCCTGGCGTACACCGCGGTGTGGTAATCCTTCCGTCGTCCCGTACGCCGAGGAATGCCGTGGTACCGCCTCCATGAACCAGTCCCGTCCCCTTGCCCTCCGTCGCCGCGAGGTCTCCGTGGCACCGGAGCGGCTGGCGATGCTCGGCGACGCCGTGTTCGCCATCGCCATCACCCTGCTCGCCCTCGACATCACCGTCCCCGAGGGTCTGCACGACGCCGAAGTCGCCCACGCCGTCCGCGAGTTGTTTCCCGCGATCGGCGCGTATCTGCTGAGTTTCGCCGTCATCGGCGTGCTCTGGCTGACCCAGCACGCCCTGTTCACGCTGATAGCCGAGGTCGACCGCTGGCTGCTCTACCTGTACTTCGCCCTGCTCGCGGTCGTGGCCGCGCTGCCCTTCCCGACCAAGCTGCTCAGCGAGTACGGCGAGACGACCACGGCGACGGCCTGCTACTCGGGCGCGATCGCCCTGTCCCTCGGCCTCCTGTGCGCGATGTACCTGCGGCTGCTGACCGCACCCGCGCTGGCCACCCCGGACGCGGACCCCGGGCGGCTGCGGACGACGGTCCGCAGCAACCTCCTGGTCGTCCTGGTCTTCGCCACGGCGATCCCAGTGGCGTTCTGGTCACCGAACCTCGCCAAGTACTGGTGGTTGCTGGCGATCCCGGTCCGTGCCGTGCACCGCAGGCCCGCGGAGAGCGCCGCCGGGGCGCCGGCCGGGGCGGAGCCCGGGAACTGAGGGCAGCGCGAGGCCCCGGCCCGCGGACTGCGGGCCGGGGCCGTGAAGGGCCGGCTCAGGTCAGCAGACGGTCTTGACGGCCGTCTCGACGAAGCGGGCCGTGGTCTTCGGGTGGCTGATCATCGGCACGTGGGACGCACCCGGCACCTCGATGACCTTCTTGGCGCCCGCGCGCTCGTAGAAGAAGCGCTCCAGGGCCGGCGGGATCGCCTTGTCCTCGCCGGCCACCAGGCCGAAGGACGGGATGGTGCGCCAGGCGGCCGCCTGGGTGACATCGGTCAGCGAGGAAGCGCTGAAGGGTCGCTGGGTCGCCTGCATCAGCCGCGTGGTGGCCACCGGCAGGTCGGCGCAGAAGGCCGCCCGGAACTTGTCCGCCGTCAGGTAGAGGTCGGTTCCGGTGGAGCCGTCGGCGTTGGTGAAGGGCACCGCCTCGGCCGCGTCGGCGATCAGGGAGCCCGGGTACTTGTTGAGCAGGACGCCGAGCTGCTCGCCCTCGGCGGGGGCGAACGAGGCGATGTAGACCAGCGCCTTGACGTTGTCGTTGCCGGCGGCCGCGTTGGTCATGACGGCACCGCCGTAGGAGTGCGCGACCAGGACGATCGGGCCCTCGATCGAGGCGAGGACACTGGCCAGGTAGGGGACGTCCGTGGGCAGGCCGCGCAGCGGGTTGGCGGGCGCGATGCACTCGTAACCCGCGTGCTGGAGTTCGGCGATGACGCCGTTCCAGCCGGAGGCGTCGGCGAAGCCGCCGTGTACCAGCACGACGGTCGGCCTGACCTTGGACGTGCTCCGCTCGGTGGTCGCGGCGGTGGCCACGGACGGGGTGAGGAGGGCCGACGTCGCGGCTACGGCCGCTCCGGTGGCGAGCACGCTGCGGCGCGAGAACGTGGGACGGTCCTGCATGAAGTGGCTCCTGTGTGATGTGCGGGGAAGTGCGCCTCGCCGGGCCGGGGGGCCGTCCGGCGAGGCGGTCGTACGCTGCCCGGAAACCCTCGGCGCAGATCAGGACGTGGCGGTGCCCTCGGCGGCCTGGGCGATGACGGCCGCCACCGAGGCCGGACGCGAGACGTAGACGGCGTGGCTGCCCGGGGTCTCGCTGACCGTCGCCCCGGCGCGCTCGGCCATCGTGTGCTGCACCGGCGGCGGGATCATCCGGTCGTCGGTCGCGACCAGGTACCAGGACGGCTTGACCCGCCAGGCCGGCTCGGTGATCGCCCCGCCGGCCGCGTCCAGGCCCCACGGCACCTGCGAGTCGGCCATGAACGACGCCTGCGCCTCGGGCACGTCGGCGGCGAAGGACGCCGCGAACTTCTCCCGGTCCAGGAACAGGAACCCGTCCCGGGGCGGCAGGATCGGCGGCACCGGAGCGCCGGGCGCCGGGTCGGAGACCAGCGTGTTGACCGACTCGCCCTTGTCGGGCGCGAACGCGGCGATGTAGACGAGCGCGGCGACACCGGGGTGGTGGCCCGCCTCGGTGATGACGGCACCGCCGTAGGAGTGGCCGACCAGGACGGCGGGACCGTCGAGGTCGTCGAGGACCTGGTGGGTGGCGGCCACGTCACCCGCGAGCGACAGCGTCGGATTCTGGACGATCGCGACCCGGTAGCCGTCGGCGGTCAGCTGCTCGTGCACGCCCTGCCAGCCCGATCCGTCCACGAAGCCACCGTGTACGAGCACGATGTTCCTGATGGTCGTCATGATGCCCCTGACCTGGAGGGACAGGCCCCACGCCTGTCCGATGCGCCCCAGTCAAGTCGCGCCGGCCCGGGCGGACCACGCAGAACAGCACGCAGAACCACGGCACTTCACGCCGTCCGGTGGATCACGGCGCGGCGGCCGCCCGGTCCGCACAGCGGGCGTGCGCCTCGGCGTCGCCGAGCGCCTCGAACATCCTGGACGCACGCGTGTAGGCCTGCCGGCTCTCGTCGGTCCGGCCCTCCTCGGCCAGCAGGGCCGCGAGGTTCTCCAGACCGTCGGCATGCCAGTGGCTGGGGTCGAACCGCTCGCCGGGAGCGGTGGCCTCGGCCAGCGCCGCGATGGCCTCCTCACGACGGCCCAGCAGCGCCAGGCACTTGCCGAGCGGGACCAGCGTGTGCCGCCGGATGAACTCCGCGGTGCCCGGGGTCATCCCCGAGCCCTCGTCGCTCGCCAGGGCGACCACCTCACGCAGGCTCTCCAGCGCCTCCTGGTAGCGCCCCAGATCCCGCAGGCAGAGACCGAGGTTGATGAGGCTGGAGCAGTAGGCGTCGGCGTCACCGAGGCCCTTGAACATCTCCGCCGCCCGGGACGCGGACGCGGCGGCCTCGTCGAGCCGCCCGAGCAGCCGGTACCCCGGTACGGCGTAGCAGTGCGCCCACGCGACCTGCGCCGTCGCGCCGCTGAGGGTGGCCAGGTCCATCGCCTCGGCCGTGTACCGCAGGACGGCCTCCGCGTCCCGGGTCTGGACCCCGTGCACCCAGGCCACGTGGTTCAGCTGGGCCGCGTGCCGCGCCCGGTCACCGAGGGCGGCGGCGGCCTGCGCGCCGAGGGTGAAGACCTCGTTCCAGTGCGGACCGTGCAGCCACCGGTCGGAGTACCACTCCATCGCCTCGGCGCAGTCCAGCACCACGGCGTGCCGGCCGTCGGCAGCCGCGAGCCGCAACGCGCCCAGCCAGTTGTCCGCGTTGGCGCGCAGCCAGCCGTCGGCCTCCTCCGGGGACGCGGGGGAGGCGAGGCCGGTGTTCTCCTCGTCCGGGCGGCCGTGCGCGGGCCCGAACCGGGCGCCCGCGGTCGTGGCGGTGCGCAGCAGCCAGGACGTGATCCGCTCGGTGAGCGCGTCGCTCTCGCCGGCGGTCTCCTCCTGCTGCAACCGGTCACGGGCGAAGAGTCTGACCAGGTCGTGGAAGCGGTACCGGCCCGCGGCGGTGTCCTGCAACAGGCCCAGGTCGACGAGGTCGTCGAGGGCGTCCCAGGCGTCCTCGGCCGAGGCCCCGCCGGCCACCGCGGCGAGGGCGGCGTCGAAGTCCCGCCCGGGCACGACGGCGAGCCTGCGGAAGATCCGCCGCGCGGTGGGGGCGAGTTGCTCGTACGACATCCCGAACGCGTTGGCGATCTTGAGGTCGCCGGCCCTGAACTGGTCGAGGCGACGCTCCTCGTCGGCCAGCCGGTGGGCGAGTTCGTCGGCGCTCCAGCCGGGCCGGCTCACCAGCCGGTTGCCGATGATCCGCAGTGCCAGCGGCAGCCCGCCGCACAGCTGCGCGAGCCGGGTGAGCGCCGACTCCCCGTCCGTCGCGGACCGTTCGCCGAGAATGCCGGTCAGCAGCTCGGTGGCCTCCGGCATCTGCAGAGGGCCCAGGATGAGCCTGCGCACGCCCTCCAGGCCGGACAGCAGCCGCCGGCTGGTGACCAGCGCCCGGGCCGCGCCCCCGCCCGGCAGCAGCGGGCGCACCTGCTCCTCGGACGCGGCGTTGTCGAGGACGACGAGGACCCGCCGGTCCCGCAGCAGCGAGCGGTACAGGGAGGCACGCCCGTGGGTGTCGGCCGGCAACTGCTGCTCCGCGACACCGAGCGCGCCCAGCAGCAGCGCCAGGGCGTCGTCGACGGCCAGCGGGCGCTGGGACATGCCGAACAGGTCGAGGAAGTACACCCCGTCGGGAAAGCCGGGCCGCACGGCGTGGGCGGCGCGGATGGCGAAGGTGGTCTTCCCCAGCCCGGCCGAGCCGGTGACGAGCCCCACCACGGCGACGCCGGGCGCGAGTTCGCTCTGCACGAGTGCGTCGACCCAGGCCAGTTCGGCGGCCCGGCCGGTGAAGTCGTCGACGGACCGGGGGAGTTCGCACAGCCCGGTCGGACGGGTCCAGTGGTCCCGCAGCCGGGCGTCCCTCGCGAGCTGCAGGAGTTGCTGCCGGGCGTCGTAGGCCAGCGAGAGCGCGTCCGCGACGGCGGTGACGGTCCGCTGCTGGGGCCCCTTGCTCCGGCCGCGCTCGATGTCCGACAGGGTCCGGGCACTGACCCCCGACACGTCGGCCAGCTGCTCCAGGGTCAGACGGGCCGCGCGGCGATGGCGTCGCAGCAACTGGGCGAAGGTCGGACGCTCGTCGATCGGGCTGCTCCTTCTCGGCGATATGGGCACTTGCCCCACTTCGAACGCCCGTAAGCCTACTCGGGGCCCGTGGAGCCCCCGCCCCGTCGCCCGAAGGGCCCAGCAGAACTTGCATCACTCGTATGGCGGGCCTGGCGTGCAGCCGGTCGGCCGACCCGGAAGCCTAGGATCCATAACCTGACAAAAGGTAAATCTTCTGCCTTGTCCGGTAGGAGGCGGGGCCGCACCTCACGACGGAAGGAGAGACGGGATGTCGCACCGCACCGGGAGAACCCGCTGGCGGCTCTTCGCGGTGGTCCTGGTGCCCTCCGTCGCCGCGTGCGCGACCGTCGGCATCGGCATGGCCGAGGGTGTGC
This sequence comes from Streptomyces sp. NPDC058683, assembly GCF_042716195.1. Taxonomy (NCBI): domain Bacteria; kingdom Bacillati; phylum Actinomycetota; class Actinomycetes; order Kitasatosporales; family Streptomycetaceae; genus Streptomyces; species Streptomyces sp. NPDC058683. The sequence continues at coordinate 104,763 of NZ_JBHXSK010000021.1, read as the reverse complement.
TCGCCGCGTCGTTCTTCATCTCCGGCCAGAAGTTCCAGGTCACCGCCGATTCGCTGACCGCCCGTGGGGTCAGTCTCTACAGCATGATCGACGTGACCAGGAAGCACGAACTCGTCCCCGTCGTGGTCACCGGCTTCCGGCATGCGAAGGTCAGCGGCCTGTGCGAGGCCATCACGGTCGACGTTCCGGTGCTCGGCACACAGACCCTGCGGCTCACCAGCGGCGACCACCAGCTGGCCGAGGCGTCGGACCTGTTCCTCGACGCGACGGCCGAAGGGGCATCGGACGCGAACTTCACCGGCCTCGACATCGGTGTCGCCCAGGGCGCCGTCTCCAAAGGCCCGGTCAGGTCCGGCGACCGGGACTCCCGGTTCTTCAATCCGGACGGCATCGCCCTCCAGTCCACCTCGGTCACCCTGACCGACGTCCGGGTGAACACGCTCGCGCTGTCCGCCGGCACCTTCAACGTCCCTGGTCTGCGGGTGCGCATCCAATCAGGCAACCGCACATGCCCCTGACCCGGCGGACCACGACAGCACTGATCAGGACAGGACGCGTGATCACCAAACCCTTCGCCAGACCGGGCGAACTGCTCGCCGCGGCACCGGAGTTCCGGCGCAGGTTCCGAACCTGGCGCGGCGAACGCCCCTTCTGGGCCGCGCTGTTCACCTTCGCCGCCGGGCTGCCCATCCTCTACTGGCCCTACGCGAGACTGGACCTGGGCGGCATCCCGCTCGCGCTGTCGACCACATCGGGCGCCGGGGCCCTGGTGATCGGAATCCTGCTCATGGTCCTGGGCGTCGCGCTGTGCTGCCGTACCCATCTGCGGGTCTTCGCCGGGATCGCCACCCTCCTGCTCGCCGTCATCTCCTTCCCCGTGGCGAACTTCGGCGGCCTTTTCCTCGGTGTCGCCTCCGGTCTGATCGGCGGCTCCCTGGCCTGTGCCTGGTTGCCGCCCACGGCCGGGGAGCCGTCGGCACCGCCGAGCATGGACGCGACCACGGCCGTGCCGGCGCCGGAGGGCCCAAGTGGCGGCTGCTGACGACCGCGCCGGCGGGAGCGCCCACACCGACGGGCGCGGCCGCCCGCGCCGTACGAGTACGACCCGTTCCGTGCTCGCCCGTGCGCTGCGGCCGCTCGCCTGCGCGGCGGCGGTGTCCTGCCTGTCCCTGTCCCTGTACCCGGGGCCCCTGCACCCGGGCGTGGGCCTGTCCGCGGCGCCCGCCGACGCGCCACGCCGCGGCGCGCACCCGCCCCGCGCCGCCAAGGGCTCCTGGGTGCTGCGCGCCGACCGGCTCGTGCTGCGGGGCGCCAGGTTCCACGGGACGGCCACGGTGCACACCGCGACGGGTACCGTCCGGGCACTGAAGTTCACGGTGCGGTCACTGGATGCCGTCGACCTCGACCTGACCGCGGGCCGAGGCCGCGCGGCGCTGCGCCTGCGGGCCAGACCGGCGACGACCTCGACGCTCAAGGGCCAGGGCGCCCGCGGTGTGATCACCCTTTACGTCCGCAAGCTGTCCGGCAGGGTCACGGGCCTCGGCGGCAGCCCGCTCCCGGCGCGCCGTAAAGTCACCGTCACCCCCGGGGCCGTACCCCGCTGGCTCTCGCGCCCGGTCACCCGCACGCGCACGATCACCCTCGTCTCGGCGACCGTGACACAGGTCGTGCAGCTCGGCGGCCGACTGTCCATCAAGGGAGCACAGTTGCGACCCGCGGCCAGGTGACCTACGCCCCCGGCAGCGGCCGGACCGTGAGGATCTGCGACGCGTGTCCGACCGGGCCGTCCACGTCGTGCAGGACCGTGCTGGTGAGACCCTGCCCGGTCGGGCCGAAGGTGACCTTGGTGTCCAGCCCCGTCCAGATGCCACGGGGCTGGCGGTGCAGGTGGATGGTCAGGTCGACGTTCGGGAACATCCACTCGGTGGGCGACTGCCGGACGGCGATGCCGTTGGCGGTGTCGACCAGGGTGAGATACGAGGCGAGCGGGCTGACCGGAACACCGGCGACCAGCTCCAGGGGTGAGGAGATCCAGGCGGCCGTACGGCCCGGGCGTCGCGGTTCGACCGGGCGGATCTCCACGGAGTCGATGTAGCCGCCGGGCCAGAGCTCGCCCGCCGGCCACGGCGCGAGGGAGTCCGGCGGGACGAGACGGTCGTCGGGACCGCCGGCGACCGCGGCGGTGTCGAGTTCGGCCAGGTACCAGGCACGGGCCCGCAGGACCGAGCGGCCGGAGATCCGTACGACCGCTTCGAGAAGCTCGATGGTCCGCCCGGGACGGACGGTCTCCACCTCGATCTCGCACTCGTCCAGGGCGAGGCGGCCGAGGATGTCGTAGCTGATCCGGGACATCAGCAGACCGTTGTCCGGACCCGCGGCCCGGTACCGGTCGAGGGCGTGGACGACCAGCCCCGACAGCGGACTGAAGTGCTGCTCGTCCGGGGCCCAGGCCCCGCCCGCGTGCGGCGTCGGCTTGTAGCGGCGGTCGTCGACGGCCTCGAAGTAACTGCCCTGGGACACGGTCGGGAGGGACAACGGACGATTCTCCTTACGGGGTGACCACCCTCGACGCTACCGGCATGCGCGCATCTCACCGCGTGAGAAAGTGCACAGTGCAATCACTGTGCGGGCGGCACGGGTTCATTCTCCCGCGCCGGCTGCCGTGCGGTCGGCGCAGGACCGCGCAGGCCGTTTCCCACCGCCGCTCGGCGTTCGCGGGGCCCGGCCGGCGCACGGCGAGCGTCACCTCGGCGCCCGCGAGGTGCCGTCCGTGCACGGACCAGGACGGCTCGGGACCAGGAGTGGCAGGGCCACCCGGGCGGTGCGGGTCCTGCCTACCCTGGGCCTATGACAGCCGTCGGCGATCCGGGTGCCCTGGCCGGCTATCTCAGGGCCCGCAGGCAACTCGTCCGGCCCGCCGACGCGGGCATCCCCGACGACGGCAGGCGCCGGGTACCCGGGCTGCGCCGTGAGGAGGTCGCCTTCCTGGCCGGGGTCAGCTCCGACTACTACGTGCGCCTGGAACAAGGCCGCGACCGCCACCCTTCCGAACAGGTGCTGGTCAGCATCGCCGGCGCGCTGCAGCTGGACGAGGAGGCCACCGCCTACCTGATCGGGCTCGGCACGGCTCCGCAGGCCACCCGCGGCCGCCGTGCACGCAGACCGGAGAAGGCCGGTGACGGCATCCGCACACTGATCGGCACCTGGCCGCTGACTCCGGCGTACGTCCACGGCAGGTACATGGACGTCCTCACCGCGAACCGGCTCGCCCTCGCCCTCTCACCGTCCTACGCTCCGGGCCGCAACACGATCCTCGACGCGTTCCTGCTGCCGGAGCTGCGCGAGCTGCACACGGACTGGGAGGCCATGACCGCCCGCGTGGTCCCGTATCTGGGCCCGCCACGACGTCCGGCACAAGTCGACCGGAACCAGCCTGCTGCGGCACCCCCAGGTCGGCCCGCTCGAACTGCACTACGAGAAGCTCCTGATCCCCGGCAGCGCGGGCCAGACCCTGGTCACCTATCACGCGCGCCCCGGCAGTGACTCCGAGGACCGCCTGCGGCTGCTCGCCTCCCTGGACGGTCCTGCCCGCCCCGGCACCGGTGCACCGGCCCCCTCCGCACCGGCCGCGGACCCGCGTACCGCACGGTGAGCGAACGGGACGGCACGCGTCGCGCCGGCACCCGGACCGTCCTCGGGTGCCGGCGCGAGCCGCAGCGAGGGGTCAGCCCGTGTGGCCCTCGCCATGGCCGCCGTGACCCGCCCCGTGGTCGAACTTCATCGCCTCCTCGGGCATGACGACGAACGGCCGCATCATGCCCATGTCCTCGTGTTCGAGGAGGTGGCAGTGGTACATGAACCGGCCGTACGCGCCGTCGAACTTCCCCATGACGCGCAGGATCTGGCCGCCCGGCACCCGGAAGACGTCCTTGTGGCCGAGCTCGTTGGGTGCCAGCGGGAGCTGGGTCGCCGCGTTGTACGCGATCGGCTTGGCCGTACCGCCCACCGCCGGGTCGAAGCCCGAGACGTCGTAGGCGTCGCGGCCCATGAGCTGGAAGTCGGCCAGGTGGATGTGCATCGGGTGGACGATCGGCGCGAGGTTGAGGAAGCTCCACTGCTCGTAGGAGCCCTCGGCGATGGTGAAGCCCAGCGCGTCGTTGAAGGTCCGGGAGGTGCGGCGGTACGTCTTCGTCGTGCCGTCGGCTCCGGTGAGCTGGATGACGCCCTCGGCGGGGACCTGGATGCCGCCGGGGTCGGCGACCTCGGCCATCTCCCAGATCTCCGGGTGGCCGCCGGCGCCCTTGGTGGCCGGCGGGGTGAGCACGATCAGCCGGTGGCCGTGCGGGACGTCGTGCGTGAGCCGGCGGAAGGAGCCGGAGAGCACCTCGGGCAGCTCGAAGGTGTCCGTCTCACCGCTGCACCCGACCCGGAACTCCAGGACCGCCGGATAGCGCACGTCACCGGCCGGGTCGGGGACGCCCGGCGCCTGGTTGCGGCCCTTGTTGACCAGACGCAGCTTCTTGCCGGCCAGGCCCCGGAAGTCGACGAGCAGGTCGAAGCGCTCGGCGGGGGCCACGGTCAGCGTCGGCAGTGCGTCGTCGAAGTCGACCGGGACCGGGCGGGGCAGCAGTCCGCCGTCGCTGCCGATCTGGTGGATGACGCCCGGGACCGGGCTGCCGTCCTCGTCGACCAGGACGAGGTTGTAGATGCGCGCGTTGGACGCGTTGACGAGCCGGAAGCGGTACCAGGCGTCGGCCACCTCGGCGTACGGCCAGATGCGGCCGTTGACCGTCGTGTACGGGCCGGTGAACGGGGTGGTGACCGGCTTGCCGGTCTCCGGGTTCTGCTGCTGGACGATCACCGTCTTGTGCAGCAGCCGGCCGTTGAGCCGGCCGTCCTCGTCGGTGTCCAGGTTCCGGTCGGCGAGCAGCAGCGGGATCTCCCGCTCCCCGCAGGGGAGCCCGAGCGCGTCCTCCTCGTCGTCGCGGACGAGGTAGGTGCCGTACAGGCCCGTGTGCACGTTCCACCGCGTCACGTTCATGGCGTGGTCGTGGTACCACCACTGCACCGCCTGGTGGTCGTTCGGGTACTCCGAGAGCTGGGCGTCGCCGAAGCCGACGGCGTTGTCCGCCCAGCCGTCGTTGCCCCCGCCGGTCTGCGCTCCGTGCAGGTGGGTCACCGTCCAGGCGGGCAGGGCGGCGACGTCCTTGTTCGGTTCGACGCCCGCGCGGCCGGGTTCGGTGCTGGGCGGTGCGGTGCCCGGCGCGGCGCCCGGCACCTCGACCGAAGTGACCGGATACTCACTGCCCCTGGGGATCCGGTTGGTCCAGGCGATGCGGACGCGCTGCCCGCGGCGCACCTCGATGGTCGGGCCCGGCACCTGCCCGTCGTACCCCCACATCAGGGTCGGCGGGAGCTGCGGGTGCAGGCGCACCCAGGCCGGGCGCAGGGCGATCTCCGTCTCGCGCAGCACGTCGCCGGTGCCGGGCCGCAGGACGGGCGGGACGGGCAACGGTGCCACGTACGGCGCCAGTTCCTCCGGAGCCTGCGCGCCTTCCCCCGCGCCGTCCTCGGTGATCCTGTCGATGATGTCGGTCAAGGTCGAACACCCCCGTGTGCTCTGTGGTCTGTCCCTTCACCTCACAGGACTCCCGAGGAATGACCGACGTTCCCTGAATGTCCCGTTCCACCCGAAAGGGTGAAGGATTTCGGCCATGTCCACATGCACTTCGGCACGGTCCGGGGAGGAGGACCGTGCCGAAGTGGTGGGACTGTGCGGAGGTCAGGCCGTGGTGCGCTGCCTGCGGCGCAGGGTCAGGTACGTGCCCGTGGCGCCGGCGGCCAGGAGGGCGCCCGCCCCGAGGCTCACCGGGAGTGTCGGGAACGCGCCGGAGCCGGTCGTCGCGGCCGTGTCCACCATCGCCGGGCCCGGCGTGATGTGCGTGCTGACCGGAGCCACGTGGTGGATCGGGCCGACGTGCTTGACGGAGCCGTTCGCGTTCAGCAGCACCTGCTTGTTGTTGGGGTGCCGGAAGTCGAACATGTTGGTCAGCGAGCCCGCGGTGGCGTCGAAGGAGTGGTCACCGATGCGGCCGGTGCGCCAGTTGTCCTCGATGAAGCGGATGACGGACGACTGGTCGGTCCCCGTGTGGTCGACCTTGTTCACCTTGCTGTAGGGCGAGATGACCAGCAGCGGCTGCCGGGTGCCGGGGCCGCAGCGGTCGGCGTAGCCGCCGGACGCGGCCGGGCCCGCCTGGCAGGCCGCGCTGTCCGTGGCCTTGCCGTTGGAGCCGGCGGTGGTGTCCTTGGAGCCGTTGCGGGGCTTGGCGTAGGCGTGGTCGTACCAGCCGTCGGAGTCGTCGTAGGCGACGACGACCGCCGTGGACTTCCACTCCGGGGAGCTCTGGACGGCGTTGATCTCGTTGACGAGGAAGTGCTGCTCGTCGGTCGGGTCGGAGTACCCGGCGTGGCCGTCCTGGTACTCGCCGGCCTTGAGGAAGCTGACGGCCGGGAGCTTGCCCGCCTTGGCGGCCGCGGTGAAGTCGGTCAGGTCGTAGTTGTGGTTGGCCTGGCCGTTGTGACCGATCTCGTTCACGTTCTTCGGCGCCACGTGGTGCGGGTTGGACGTCGACTTGTAGTACGAGAACGGGTTGTGGTGCGGGCTGTAGTCGACCACGGAGGCGCCGCCGACGTTGGTGTGCGTGGTGTCGCACTTGGCGTAGTCGGCCGACTTGCCGTCCCAGCCGGTCGACGGACGGAAACCGCCCTGGAACCAGCCCCACGTCACGCGCTTGGAGTTGAGCATGTCACCGATGTTCTTGCCCTGCAGCGAGGCCAGCGCGCTGGTGCTGGTGTGGTCCTTGTCGGAGCAGTCGTCGAAGGCCGGGTCGGGGTCGTTGATGACCGTGCCCACACCCTTGGCGTTCGGGGAGGCGATGGCGTACGAGTCGGGCGTCGACGTCTGCTTGCCGGTGACCGAGTCGACGGAGATCGCGCCGTGCGTCTGACCCGAGACCAGGTTGAGCGCGCCGGGCGTGGACGGGCCGTAGACCGAGCTGTAGGAGCGGTCGTTGAGCGCGTACTGCTGGGCGTAGTTCCACAGCCCGGTGACGGTGTTGCCGTCGTAGTAGTCCATGACCAGGCCCGGCTCGCCGAACAGGCCGCCGCTGCACTTGTCGACCTCGGTGTTCTGCACGAACTGGTCGGCCTTGCCGCCGTCGTAGGCCAGCTGCTCGGGCCCGTAGGAGTGGTTCTGGTCGCAGGTCATCGCCTGCGACGAGGAGAGCCGCTTGGGCGCGTACTGGTTCGGGTTCTTCGTCAGCAGCCCGGCGTGCGCGACGGTGTCGATGTCCTTCGGCGTCTTCTTGGACGCCGTGAACTTCGTGCCGTCGGTGTTCGCGGCCTTCGGGTAGGTCGCGAAGTAGTGGTCGAAGGAGATGTTCTCGTCGAACAGCACGACCACGTGCTTGATCGGCGTCGCGGTAGACGACCCGCTGCCGTGTCCGGCGGGAACGGCCGCCCAACTGGGCGCGGTACCGCCGAGGACCGTGAGCGCGGCGGCGCCCGCGAGCGCCCCCAGACTCCTGATCGCCGTTCGTCTTCCTGTGCTGGCCATGCGGACTCACCCTTCGGGCATCAACGTCACTGCGTCGTACAGGCAGGGATGCTTCGCCCGCTTCCGGACGCTGCGGCGGAGCCATGATGGCGGGTGAATGAATAGCGGGTCAGGGATGCTGGGGCAAACCTTGACCGGGTATTGACCGATCGGGCCACGAAGTTGTTTGAACAAGCTCAGGTCAGCAGAGTGCGCCCGTACCAGTCGTTCCGGTCCCGCACCCCGGGCAGGGCGAAGAAGTACCCGCCGCCGAACGGCGAGATGTAGTCGACCAGCGGTTCGCCGGCCAGCCGCTTCTGCACGGTCTCGAACTGCCGCGCCAGGTCCTGCTGGTAGCAGCTGAACAGCAGGCCCATGTCGAGGTTGCCGTTGCTGTCCATGCCCCGGTCGTAGTTGTAGGCGCGGCGCAGGATCCGCTGGTCGGCGGAGGCCGTGGTGCGCGGGTTGGCCAGCCGGATGTGCGCGTCCAGCGGGATGACGTCGCCCTTGGGATCGGCGGCGTAGTCGGGCGTGTCGTGTTCGGCGTCGCCGTCCAGGGGCGCCCCCGACTGGCGGGAGCGGCCGAACATCCGCTCCTGCTCGCTCAGCGAGACCCGGTCCCAGAACTCCACCAGCATGCGGATGAGCCGCACCACCTGGTAGCTGCCGCCGACCGCCCAGTCCGGCTCGCCGGAGTCCGCGCCGACCCACACCAGCCGGTCCATCTCACGGGCGCTGCCGGTCTCAGGGTTGGCGGTGCCGTCCTTGAAGCCGAGCAGGTTGCGCGGGGTGCCGGACGGCCGGGGCGGGCTGGTGAACCCGTCCAGCCGCCAGCGGACCTGCATGCCGCCGCGGGTGTGCCGGGCGATGTCGCGCAGTGCGTGCAGCACGGTGTCGGTGTCGTCCGCGTGCAACTGCAAACTGAGGTCGCCGTGGCACCACTCGGTCCTGAGGTCGTCGTCCGGGAAGGCCGGCATCGTGGTCAGCCGACGGGGCCGCAGTTTCCCGAGCCCGTACCGGTCGTCGAAGAGCGAGGCGCCGACGCCGACGGTCACCGCCAGCGCCCCCGACGGCAGTTGCTCGCCGAGGACGCCGGAGTCGGCGGGCGGCGCGGTGACGCCCACCGGGCCGGGGGTGCCGCCGGAGGTGAGGAAGCGGGCGCGTTCGGTGAGCGTGTGCAGCAGGTCGGCCAGCTCGGCGCGGCTTCCGGCGGTGACGTCGAGCGAGGTGAAGACGGTCGTCCGGCGCGGGGCCGCGATCGCGGACTGCTGACGGGCGCCGTGGAAGGGCGCGATGGCCGGCGTCGCCGCGGTGGGGTCGGTGATCGGGGCGGCCGCGCCGCCTGCGGCCAGCCCCGCGCCCGCGAGCGCCGCGCCCCGCAGGAAGCCGCGGCGGCCGACTCCCCCCTTGCCCGTCGTCTCGTCGGTGCTCATACCGTCCTCCGCGGGTCGCACAGGGTCGCCACCGACGCCAGCCGTTCCACCAGGTCCCCGAGCGCCGCGTCGACGTTCTCGCGCTGCCGGTGGCTCAGCTGCCCCAGGGGTGTCCAGGTGCCGTCGTGCTCGAATCCGCCGAGCGTCTTTCCGGCCCGGTCCAGTTCGTTCTCCAGAGCCGGCAGACCGGCGTACCGGGTGGCCAGCAGGGGGTGCAGCCGGGACATGACCTGCACCGTGCCGTCGAGGTTGGCGCGGGCGGTGGCGAGGTTGCTGCCGCTGCCGTAGTCGGTACGGCCGGTGAGTTCGAACTGCACCGTGTTCTCCAGGATCTCGTGCGCCCGCAGCCCCAGCTGGGCGGGGTCCATCCGGGTCTCCGCCCAGTCGTCGCGGAGTGCGGTGACCGCCTTCACCAGGCCGGCCGCAGGGCCGCGCAGGCTGCTCGCGGACTCGCCGTGCCACAGGCCGTACTCGATGCGGTGGAAGCCCGTGAAGTCCTTGTCGTGCACTCCGCCGGGCAGGCCCGCGTCCGTGCCGTTGATCGCGCCGTCCGCGTCCCCGAAGGCGTCGTACGCCGCGCCCAGCCGCTCGTACTCCAGGTGCGCCGGCAGCCAGTCGCTGCGGGCGGCGGCGAGGTCGCCGCCGTCGATAGCGTCCCGCAGCGTCGTCGTCAGCCGTACGACGTCGGACAGGCCGCTGCCGATCCACTTCTGGTAGGCGAGCGCCGGCGGGATCAGATCGTGCTCGGTGACCGGGGCCGCGGCCGGCCCGCTGCGCCCCTTGGCGATGCGGACGGTGGGCCCGGTGACGGCGTCGGCGTCGTCGGGGACGCACTTGAACGCGTAGCTGCCCTTGCCGAGGCGGACGGTGAGTTCCCGGGTGGTGCCGGGGCCGATGTCCTCCACCTCGCCGTAGACGGCCTGGCTCTTCGGGTCCTCCAGGAGGACCTCGGCGGGGCCGTCGGTCGGGTTGCGCAGGTCGAAGACCTGGACACCAGGGGTGGGTGTGCTCCAGCCCCGGCCGCAGCGGCTGGCGGACACCTCCACCGTGGTGTGCGGCAGGGCGGCCGGGTCGGCGTGTGCGGGGCGTGAGTCGCGCGTGAGCGCCAGGACTCCGGCCACCAGGCAGACGACGGCGACCGTGATGACCGCCCAGGGACGCAAGGACCTCCAGCCGAGGCCGGACAACATCATCCCGAGCTCCCGGGGTCGTACCGTTCGTGATCGCCTCATGCTAAGCAGGCCTTCGCATTCGAACGGCCGTCCAGGCAAACCCATGACCAAGAGTTCCCTGCGGGTTCACCGGACCTCCCGAGGAGCCCCTCAGTCGGTGCCGGGCTGGACCAGCCTGAAGAGGGCGCGGGCGCCGGCGCGCTGTACGGACCGCCGCAGCCGGGCCGGGAGCGGACGGGAGGCGGGCGCGGGGGCGGGGATGCCGGCCAGGCGGGGGAAGAGGGCTTCGGCGTTGGTGCGGTTGACGGCGGCGAGGGCGCCGGCCTCGACACCGGTGTCGAGGCCGTTGGCGAAGTACGGGCCGGCCGCGGCCGGCGCGAACGGCCGGTCACTGCCGAACAGCACGTGCCCGGGGCGGGCGAAGGCGAGCAGCGTGGGCAGGGCGGCGGGGCTGGACGAGAGCGCGGTGTCGAAGTAGAAGCCGCGGAGGTCCTCCAGGATGTCCAGGGGACTGCGCCCGGTGTCGGCGGCGAGGGCGACGGCCGTCCGGTGCGAGGCGTACGGCACGAAGCCGCCCGCGTGGCCTCTTCGACGCCCGCCTCACCGACCACATCGACGAGACGATCAGCGGCGTCAAGCTCAGGATCCGCTTCCTGCGGGTCGACGAGCGGCACCACTCGATCGCGATCGCCGCCGTACGGGGCCTGCCGATCGACCCGGTCCGCACCCGCGTCCAGCACCTCAACATCCAGGCCGCCTCCCTGGACGACCTGGCCCGCAGCTATCAGCGTGTACATGAACTCGGCTTCGAGATGGCCCTGTCCGTCGGACAGCACACCAACGACAAGGAACTCTCCTACTACGCCCGCACCCCCATCGGGCTTCGAGTGGGAGGTCGGCTGGAACCCCCTGGTCATCGACGAGTCGACCTGGAAACCCGGCACCCACCAGGGCATCAGCGTCTGGGGCCACACCCCGGTCGGCCAGACGATCATCGACAGGCTGGACCGCTTCCGCCTCGCCGCCCGCTCCCTGGCCCACCCGGAGCGGACCGTGCCCGCACTGAGCGGATCCGGCATCCCCGACGCCTGACACCGCCGCTCCTCACGTCCCCCGTCCGGGGGCCGCCGACGCCTCCGAGAACCCCGGTCGCCGTCGGTCTCGGCGGGCTGAGGAGAGCGGCCCTCTCAGCCCGCCTGCTCCGCCGCCCGCAGGGGGCATCCGGTGCCGACGCGCGCTTCGAGTTCGGTCCGCAGGGACGCGAGTTCGGCCATGCGCGCGTCGACGACCCGGATCTTCTCCTCGAACAGCGCGGACAGCGCCTCGGCCGAGTCCGGCGCCTCGCTCAGCTCCTCGAAGTGCCGTCCGATCTCGGCCAGCGAGAAGCCGAGGGCCTGCGCGGTACGGACGTAGTGCAGCCAGGGCACCGTCTCCGGCGGGAAGTCGCGGTACCCGTTGGCCAGGCGCCGGCCCGTGACGAGGCCGATCTTCTCGTAGAAGCGAATGGTGTCCTTGCTCAGGCCGGCCCGCGCGGCCAGCTCTCCGATACGCATGACCCTCCGCCGGACTGCCGCACTGGGACTTGACGTTGGACAGTACTCCACTGTTTAGCGTGAGGCGTCGCCGCTACGAATCGAGCAGGAGCCTCGTCGTGATCCGTCTCTCCGCCCCCCACCCACCCCGCCTATCCGCGCCTCGTCCGTGCGAGCGCCTGGTACGACCTCGTCGTCACCGCGGGGTTCGCGACCCCCTGGACCTATGCGTTCGTGCACGACGGACTGTCGTCGCTGGGGGACACCCTCGGGCTGGGCGTGCTGCCCGCACTCGACCCGATGCAGACCCTGTACGCGAACCTGATGGGCTCGGTCGTGGTGGTCTGGGCGCTCCTGCGGATCATCGAGCCGCTTCCCACGCACGGCCTCTTCGACGGCGTGGCGCGCGCCCAGTTCGCCCTGTGGCAGGCGTACGCGCTGGGCCACGGTGCCACGCGACTGCTGTGGCTCTTCCTCGTGGTGGAGGTGGCGTTCGGTGTCGCCCAGCTGTGGCCATGGCGGTGGACCCGGCGGACCGGCTTCGTCTCCTGCCCTCGGCTGCCATGAACGCCATCGCGGATACGACGGCGGGTGACGAACCTGATCGCACGGTACGCGGAGCCGGTCGACACCGGGGACTTCGCCGGCGTCGAGCGGATGCTCCGGGACACCGTGATCCTCTACGAGGACGGGACCCCGCGCACCCGGTGTTCCGGCGGGCGGTGCCGTCCGCCGGAACACACCGGCCTAGCGGGTGAGTCCGGTCGGCTCGTCGAGTCGGGTCAGCTTGTGCGGGTTGGCCACCGCGTGGATGCGGATGACGCGGCCGTCCGCCACCTCGACGCTCACCGCCGCCAGTCGGCCGCCGACCTCGATGCGGCCGGCGGGCGCGCCGTTGAGCCAGAGCGGCGACACCGTGCGGTCCGGTTGGGCGAGCAGCGCGGCCACCAGTTCGGCGCCGTGCACCGGGGCGGTCGCGGCATCGCCCTGTCCACCGCCGTCGGCGATCAGGACCACGTCGGGTGCCATGACCTCCATCAGCTCCTGCACCCGCCCGGTGCGCAGCGCGGCCAGGAACCGCTCCACCACGGCACGCTGTTCCGACCGGCTCACCCGGACCCGGGGCCGCCGGGCCGCCACATGCTCGCGGGACCGCCGGGCGATCTGCCGTACCGCGGCGGCCGACTTGCCCACCGCCTCGGCGATCTCCCCGTACGGCACGTCGAAGACCTCGCGGAGCACGAACACCGCCCGCTCGGTCGGTGCCAGCGTCTCCAGCACGGTGAGCATCGCGATCGAGACGCTGTCCGCGAGTTCGACGTCCTCGGCGACGTCGGGACCGGTCAGCAGCGGCTCCGGCAGCCATTCGCCGACGTAGTCCTCGCGGCTGCGGGAGAGCGTCCGCAGCCGGTTGAGCGCCTGGCGGGTGACGATCCGGACGAGATACGCCCGCGGGTCCCGCACCCGGGACCCGTCGACGTCGGCCCATCGCAGCCAGGACTCCTGGAGCACGTCCTCCGCGTCGGCCGCCGACCCGAGCATCTCGTAGGCGACCGTGAACAGCAGACGGCGGTGGGCGACGAACGGGTCCTCGGCGGTCGAGTCGGCCGTCATGCCGTCGCGGCGGGCTTGGCCAGTGGGATCGCGCAGGCGTCGGAGAAGCCCTGCGAGCCGACCCCGTTCGCCACGTTCGCCCTGGTCGCCAGGTTGACATAGGCGATGAACGCGGTGAGTTCGACCATCGCCGGCGCGCCGAGCCGGTCCAGCAGCCCGGCGTACATCTCGTCAGTCACGGTCGGCGGGGTGTGCGTCATGGCCTCGGCGTACCCCATCACGTCCCGCTCCAGTGGCGCGAAGACGTCCGCCTCCCGCCAGCGCGGCACCTGGCTGGCCTTGGCCAGGTCCAGGTTCTCGTTCTGCGCCTGGAAGTAGCCGACGTCCAGGCACCAGCTGCAGCCGACCTGCGCGGCCACCGCCATGTGCGCGAACGACTTGAGGCTCGCCTCGGCGCGGTCCCAGGCGCCGACCCTGCCGCCGAACTCCAGGTTGTCCTGGGCGACCTGGGGGCTGTGCCACAGCACCTCGACGTTCTCGGGCACGGCACCGAGCTGTTCGACCATTTTCTCCTGGAGCCCGGCGGGGAGCTCGGCCTTCGGAATGCGCAGCGTCACGGTGTTCTCCTCATGCGTTGCCGGTGTGCGTTGCCTGTTCGGCATGAAGACACCGCCCGGAGCGCGGATGTGACAGGAGCTAGCCCAGGGGCCTGCCGGCGTCCTCGGTCGCCGCCAGGATCCTGCGGCCGATCTCGTGCAGCTGCCGCACCTGCGCCCGGGTCAGCGGGTCGAAGACCAGCCGGCGTACGGTCGCCACATGCGACGGTGCCGAGCCGACGGCCTTGGCCCAGCCCGCCTCCGTCAGCGTCGCCACGGTGAAGCGGCCGTTGTCCGGGTCCGGCTCCCGGCGCAGCCAGCCCCGGTCCTCCAGGCGCCTGGCGACATGGGAGAGCCGGGACAGCGACCCGTGGGCGAACACCGCCAGTTCGCTCATCCGCAGGGTACGGTCGGGCGCCTCGGAGAGTCCTGCCAGCACCTGGTACTCGAAGTGACTGATCCCCGCGTCGCGCTGCAACTGCGCGTCCAGTTCCGCCGGGAGCCGGACCAGCACACCGGCGAGGGCGAGCCAGGACGGTGTCTCGTCGTCGGTCAGCCGGCGCGGCTCGGAAGTGATCACGGGAAAAGCCTAGCTTTGCGCCTCAAGTGATCCTGCCGACGGGTCGGTTGACGCTTCAAGCCGAAGAGGTCCCTCTTCGACCGGCCGAGCGGTTCGGCACCGACACCGGATACGCGGTCGCCGACCGCGCACTCCAGGTGCACGGCGGCTACGGGTACCTCAGCGCGTACGGTATCGAGAAGATCGTCCGCGACCTGCGGGTCCACCAGATCCTGGAAGGAACCAACGAGATCATGCGCGTCATCGTGGCCCGCGGCCTCACGGAGGCGTTCGGATGAGCGACGTCCTGCTGCACACCGCCGGCCGGGCGGCCCACCTCACCCTCAACCGCCCCAAGGCCCTCAACGCCCTGTCCCACGCCATGGTCCGCTCCATCGACGAGGCCCTCACCGGCTGGGAGCACGACCCGGCCGTCGAGACCGTCGTCATCACCGGCGCGGGGGAGCGCGGCCTGTGCGCGGGCGGTGACATCCGGAGCATCTACGAGGACGCCCGCGCCGGGGACGGCACCGCGTCGGCGGAGTTCTGGCGCGACGAGTACCACCTCAACGCCCGGATCGCCCGCTATCCCAAGCCCTATGTGGCGATCATGGACGGCATCGTCATGGGCGGCGGGGTCGGCGTCTCCGCGCACGGCAGCGTCCGGATCGTCACCGAGCGTTCCCGGGTCGCCATGCCGGAGACCGGCATCGGCTTCGTCCCCGACGTCGGCGGGACCTATCTGCTCGCCCTCGCCCCGGGCGAACTGGGCACCCATCTCGCCCTGACGGGGGCTCAGATCGGCGCCGCGGACGCCCTGTTGTGCGGACTCGCCGACCACTGTGTCCCCTCGGACAGGATCGGGCGGCTGATCGCCGACCTCGCCGACCGGCCCGTGCGCGAGGCGCTCACCCGGCACGTGCGACCGGCGCCGGTGGGCGAACTGGCCCGCCACCGGGAGTGGATCGACGCCTGCTACGCCGCCGGCACGGTCGAGGAGATCGTCCGGCGGCTGCTCGCCCACGGCGCCCCGGCGGCGAAGGAGGCGGCGGAGACCCTGCTGTCGAGGTCGCCGACCGCCCTGAAGGTCACCCTGGCGGCGATGCGCCGGGCCCGGCGGCTCGGCCCGCTGGAGCGGGTCCTCGATCAGGAGTACCGCGTCTCCTGCGCCGCCCTGTCCGCCCCCGACCTGGTGGAGGGCATCCGCGCCCAGATCATCGACAAGGACCGGAACCCGCGCTGGTCCCCGGCCACCCTCGCCGAGGTCACCGACGCCGACGTGGACCGGTTCTTCGCTCCGCTCGGCGAGCGCGAACTGGGGCTCGCAGGACCCGGCACCACCACGGAGGCGGCCTGGTGAGGCGAGTTCACCGAGGCCCGGCCGCTTGACCGGGCGCACCATGGACGCGGCCGAGGCGGAGCGCAGCGGGCTGGTGGCGCGCGTGGTGCCGGCCGGCGAACTGCTCGGCGAGGCCCTCGCGGTCGCCGAGACGGTGGCGGGCATGGCGCTGCCGGTCGCGATGATGGCGAAGGAAGCCGTCGGCCGGGCCTTCGAGACGACGCTCGCCGAGGGCGTCCGCTTCGAACGGCGGCCGTTCCACCCGGTGTTCGCCACCGCCGACCAGAAGGAGGGCATGAACACCTTCGTCGGCAGACGCCCGACCGAGTTCCGTCACCGCTGACCCGGCATGCCCAGAACCGGCCACCAGGCGCGAGATGAAGATCACGCCTGGTCATGCGGTCTTGGCCGTGCCCCTGACACGCGGTACGGTCTGTCCGATATCGACGACGCCAGAACGGAAGCCGGTGAGAGTCCGGCACGGTCGCGCCACTGTATGCGAGAGCCCCCGGGACCTCGTGAGTCAGACCCGTAGCCGTCGTCCAATGCACCACCGAGATGGGACGCGAACTCCCAGAGGAGGTTCTGCCATGGCGCAGACCGTCGCGCAGCCGACAGCCACCACCCCCGTCGTTCCCGCCAAGCTGCCGCTGAGTGCGATAGCTCCCTGGGCGGTCTTCTTCGGCATCCTCATGCTCATCCTGCTCTACTTCGTCGGCGCCGAGCAGGGCGCCACCTCCGTGTTCAACGGCACGGACGTCCACGAGTGGGTGCACGACGCCCGCCACCTCCTCGGCTTCCCCTGCCACTGACGTAAGGGACGCCGCACGCTCATGAACTCCGCAACGGTAAGAAACCTCCTGGTGCGGGGCATGCTCGCCGGCCTGGCCGCCGGCGTGCTCGCCCTCGTCGCCGCCTATCTCCTCGGTGAACCGAACGTAGACAAGGCGATCGGCTTCGAGGACGCCCACTCGCACGAGCACGAGATGGAGGTCGTCTCCCGTTCCCTCCAGTCCACCGCCGGCCTGGCCACCGGTGTGCTGCTCTACGGGGTCGCCTTCGGCGGCATCGCCGCCCTCGCCTACTGCTTCGCCCTCGGCCGCGTGGGCCGCTTCTCGCCGCGGGCGACGGCGCTGCTGCTGTCCGGCAGCGCGCTGCTCGCCGTGTACGTGGTGCCGTTCCTGAAGTACCCGGCCAACCCGCCGTCGGTGGGCGACCCGGACACCATCGGCAAGCGGACCACGCTGTACTTCCTCATGATGGTGCTCAGCGTGCTGCTTGCGGTCGCCGCGACCATCCTGGGCAAGCGGCTCCGGCCGAGCCTCGGCACCTGGTGGGCGACCGTCGTCGCGGTGGCCGCGTTCGCGGTCGTCATCGGGCTGGCGTACCAGTTCCTGCCGACCATCAACGAGGTGCCGGCGGACTTCCCGGCCACGCTGCTGTGGCGGTTCCGGCTCTCCGCGCTGGCCATCCAGCTGGTGCTGTGGGGCGGATTCGGCCTGCTCTTCGGTGAGTTGGCCGAACGGCAGCTCAACCCCAGGCCGGCGACGGCCCCGGCCGGGCGGACGGTTCCCGCCGCCCACTGAACGATTCACGTCACGCGAGGGCCCTTCGGAACGATCCGGGGGCCCTCTCGCGTTCTCCGGGAACCGGCCCATCAGGCGGGGACGAGCAAGGCGAGGAGCGGAGGACCCGAGTGGCCAGACACCCCCAGCCACGCCGTATCACCCTCGGCGGCCACGAGGCCGTCGCCCTCACTGTCCGCGAGTACGAGCAACTGGTCGCCAGCCGTCGGCAGATCGGCGGCCAGAGCGCCCGGGTACGGGTGCTCGCCCAGCAGGTGAAGCGGACCGAACAGCTCCTGAACGAGCTGGAGAACCTGGTCGGCGACCCGGCGGACCGCCCCGAGCCGGACTGCCGTGAGCCGGACGGCCCGCCGGCGCCGGAGTGCCGGGCCGCGGCGGCCGCGGGCGATGCGCCGGACGCCGAGTGCCTGCGCTGCGCGATAGCGGACCTGCTCCGTCGCCACCGCGCCCCGGCCCGCAGCCAGGTCCGCGACCCGGCCACCTGACGCCGGTCGGCGACGGCGGCCGTATCCCGCCCGGCGCGTCGGGACAGCCCGGCGGAGCCGGTCGTGCCACCTCCGTGGTCAGGGAATCCGGGGCGAACCCGGAGCCGACGCGCTCGACCGGTCCACGCGCAGAAGTGAACCGCCAGGCGCTGGGCATCAGCGCGCCGAAACGGTACGCAGGCAGTCAGTGCTTGCGGGCGTCCGGTCGCTCCGCCCGGGTGGTGGCGAGATAGGCGCGCACCAGTGCCTGGCCCGTCCGGCAGCGCGCGGGGCGGCAGTCGGGGCAGCGCCTCACATGGTCCAGATAGGTGTCGTAGCGATCCTGGGCGGCGGGCGAGAGGGAGCTCTCCACGGTGCGGCCTCTCGTGAGTGCCCGGGGGCGCGGTAGTTGACTGATGTTCAGTATGCGCCGCCGCAGACTTTCCGGAACGTCCGCCGCGCCCGTCGGGGAGCCGTTCGGCCGACCGTCCGGTCCCTTCCGTACGACCGCCGTATCCTGCGGTCCGTGACGGCGACCTATGTACTGGACGGGACCGGGATCACCACGCTGGAGGACTTCTGGCGGGTGATCGGCGAGGCGGTCAACGGACCCGGCGGCTACTTCGGCGCTGCTGTGAACCAGCCGTGAACCCGCGGTGTCTTCGGCGGCAGCGCCGGTGCCGCACTCGCGTCCACCGCCGCTGACAAGGAAAGATGGGCGTCCAGCGATCGATCAACGACTGCGGAGGAAGTGGACTCATGCCGCATGAGCGAGCGGGCCGGCCGGCGGCTCCGGAGGACCTCGTCGACGTGGCCCGGCTGGTCACGGCGTACTACGCACTGCACCCCGACCCGGCCGACCCGGCCCAGCGGGTGGCGTTCGGCACCTCGGGGCACCGCGGATCGTCGCTGACGACCGCGTTCAACGAGGACCACATCGCGGCCACCAGCCAGGCCATCTGCGAATACCGGAGCGGCCAGGGCACCGACGGCCCCCTCTTCCTGGGCGCCGACACCCACGCCCTGTCCGAGCCCGCCAAGGTCACCGCCCTGGAGGTGTTCGCCGCCAACGGCGTCACCGTCCTGATCGACAGCGCCGACGGCTACACGCCGACCCCCGCCGTCTCGCACGCCATCCTCACCCACAACCGCGGCCGTACCACCGGACTCGCGGACGGCGTCGTGGTCACCCCCTCGCACAACCCGCCCGCCGACGGCGGCTTCAAGTACAACCCGCCCAGCGGCGGCCCGGCCGCCTCCGATGCCACCTCCTGGATCCAGGACCGCGCCAACCGGATCATCGCCGACGGGATGAAGGACGTACAGCGCCTTCCCTACGAGCGCGCGCTCGCCGTGCCCACCACCGTCCGGTACGACTTCATGGGCGTCTACGTCGACGACCTGCCGAGCGTCCTCGACCTCGACGCCGTCCGGGCGTCCGGGCTGCGCATCGGCGCCGACCCGCTCGGCGGGGCCTCCGTCGCCTACTGGGGCCGGATCGCCGAACGGCACAGCCTCGACCTCACCGTGGTCAACCCGTACACCGACCCCACCTGGCGGTTCATGACGCTGGACTGGGACGGCAAGATCCGCATGGACTGCTCGTCGCCGTACGCGATGGCCTCGCTGATCGAGAAGCGGGACGAGTTCAGGGTCGCCACCGGCAACGACGCGGACGCCGACCGGCACGGCATCGTCACCCGCGACGCCGGCCTGATGAACCCCAACCACTACCTGGCCGTCGCCATCTCCTACCTCTACCGCCACCGCGAGCAGTGGGCGGCGAGCGCCGGCGTCGGCAAGACTCTCGTCTCCTCCTCGATGATCGACCGGGTCGCCGCCGACCTCGGCCGTCAACTGGTCGAGGTTCCGGTCGGGTTCAAGTGGTTCGTCGACGGACTGGCCAGCGGCGCCATCGGGTTCGGCGGCGAGGAGTCGGCCGGCGCCTCCTTCCTGCGCCGGGACGGCTCGGTGTGGACGACCGACAAGGACGGCATCCTGCTCGCCCTGCTCGCCTCCGAGATCACGGCCGTGACGGACAAGACCCCGTCCGAGCACTACGCCGACCTGACCGCCCGCTTCGGCGAACCCGCCTACGCCCGCATCGACGCCCCGGCGACCCGCGAGGAGAAGGCGCTCCTCGCCAAGCTCTCCCCGGCTCAGGTCACCGCCGAGACCCTCGCGGGCGAACCGGTCACGGGGGTGCTCACGGAGGCTCCGGGCAACGGAGCGGCGATCGGCGGCATCAAGGTGACCACGGAGAACGCCTGGTTCGCGGCCCGCCCGTCCGGCACCGAGGACGTGTACAAGATCTACGCCGAGTCGTTCCAGGGGCCCGACCACCTGACCCGGGTACAGGAGGAGGCCAAGGCGGTGGTGATGGCCGCGCTCGGCGGCTGACGCCCCGTGCCGGAGGCGGTGGCCGGACCGGCTGGACCACCGTCTCCAGCGCCCGCTGGGTCAGTCCGGCGTGGCCAAAGCCCGGATGGGCGGCCGGATCCGTGTCGTACGTGCCGATCGCTGCCGCCGACTCCACGACCAGCTCTGCTCGGCCGGGTCTGTGCGGCGCGTCGGACGGCCCGCTTCCGAGTGCGCCGGGCAGCCGTATCTACGTCTCGATCAGCCCGTCCGGTCGGGTGTCGTCGGCCACCGGCAGCGGGTGGTCGACGGCGAGTGGGGTGTCGGCGGCGTTGCCGGAGCGGGCGAAGTGGTGGGCGGGCGTGGCGAGTTCGCCGGGGCGGTGACGGCGCCGCAGCCGCGCGACCCGGGTGTGCAGCCGGGAGCGCCGGGCGCCGGACAGGTCGGCGTAGACGGTGTCGCGGACCAGGGCGTGCACGAACCGGACGCGGCCGGGCCCGGGTTCGGCCAGCAGGTCGGCGGCGAGCGCGGCGTCGAGCCCGGCCAGCACCTCCTCCTCCGGCGCGTCGGCGGCGTCGACGAGCAGGGCGACTTCGGCCTCCAGACCCAGCACGGCGGTGAGCTGGACGACGGCCCGCGCGGCGGCGGGCAGCAGGGCGAGGCGCCGGCGCAGCACGTCGCGTACACCCTGCGGGACCTCGGAGAGCGCCACCGGTGCGCCCCGGTCGGCGAGGAGACGGGCGCTCTCCAGGACGTAGAAGGGGTTGCCGCCGGTGCGCTCGGTCAGCGCTGCCACCGTCGCCGGATCCACCGGAGCTCCGCAGACGGCGTCGACCAGGGTGGCGGTGTCCCGCGGTGGCAGGCCGCCGAGCGCGATCCGGTGCGGGGCGCCCGGCGCGAGCCGGGCGAGGGTCCGCAGGAGGTGCTCGCCGACCTCGGCGGGACGGTAGGCGGCGACGGTGAGCAAGGGGACCCCGGTGACGGCGGCGGCCGCCTCGACCAGGGCGAGGGTCTCGGCGTCGGCGTGGTGCAGGTCCTCCAGCAGGACGGCGAGGGGCGCCGCGGAGGCGGCGGCGCGCAGCCGGGCGGCGAAGACACGGTGCATGCGGAAACGCCCGGCGGCGGCCGCGTTCTCCGGCTCCCGAAGCGGCACCGTCAGTCCCTCCGGTCTGGCCGGAGGCGCCTCGCGGGCGAGCGCGCCGAGTGCCTCCGTCCAGGCCCAGGCGGGCGGCGCGCCCTCGTACTCGGGGCTGCAGCCGGTCGCCACCCGCCAGCCGTCCTGCCGCAGCCGGGCGGCGGCCCGGTCCAGGAACGCGGACTTGCCGGCGCCTGCCTCGCCGGTGACCAGCAGCACGGCGCCGCCCTGCCGGGCGGCCCGGGCGGCGGTGTCGACGGCCCGCAGCTCCGCACCCCGGCCGACGAACAGGCCGCGGCCCGTACGCTGCGGCGCGGTGCGTGCGGGCCGCTCGTCGTCGGGCTCCGGCACGGCCGCGCGCAGGACGTCGAGCCGCCCGTTGAGCACGGCCTGCTCCAGCCTTCTCAGCGCGGGGCCGGGATCGCAGCCGAGTTCGTCGCGCAGCACGGCGGTGGCGCGGCGCAGCGAGGAGAGTGCGTCGGCCTGCCGGTCGCAGGCCCACTGCGCGAGGGCGAGCAGCCGCCAGCCCTCCTCACGCAGGGGACTGTCCCGGACGAGGGACTCGGCGTCGGTCGCCGCCTGCGCCACCCGGCCGGTGCGCAGATCGGCGGCCACGGCGAGTTCACGGGCCTCGGCACGCAGCCCCGTGAGCCGGGCCACCTCGGCGGCGGCCCAGGCCTCGTCCGCGTGCTCGGCGAAGGCCGGCCCGCGCCACCAGCCGAGCGCCTCGGCGAGCAGCAGGCGGGCTTCCGCGGCCGGGGCGTCGCGGGCCCGGCGGACCCAGGACTCGAACCGCCAGGCATCCACCGCGTCCCCGGCCAGCCTGAGCGCGTATCCGGGTGGCGCGGTGACCAGAACGGCGGCCGGGGCACGTGGCGGCCGCCCCGGTTCCAGGGACCGGCGCAGATTGGACAGGTAGGCGTGCAGCGACACGCTGGCCTTGGCCGGCGGCTCGCCCCGCCACAGCGCTTCCGCCATCCGGTCGACCGGTACGACACCACCCCGGGCCGCGATCAGCAGCGCCAGCACGGCACGCTGCCGCGGGGCGCCCAACTCGACCGGCGTTCCGGCGACTTCGGCGCCGAGCGGACCCAGGACTCGCAAACGCAGCACGGCGCGGGAATCTACCCGAGCCGCACGTGCAACCCGTCAACAGACGATAAACGCGATGCTCTTCGAGCCGGACACCGAGCCGGACACCGAGTCGCGCGCCAAGCGGACGCCAAGAGGGGCGCGGAATGCTGGGCGGCTCACGCAGAACACCTGATCGTTGGAGCAAGCAAGCGTGTCCCTCAACAGCAGTCACGGCGCCTCTGTCACCGCCGAGCGTCCTCATACCCACGAAATGGTCGTGGTCCACCGGGTCTTCCGCCGCGAGTCGGCGCTGCTGCCCCGGCTGGTGCGCGCCGTGCCGGACGGCGACGCGGCCCGGGCGGCACGGATCGTCGCCGCCCTGCGCGACTACACCCTCGGCCTGCATCACCATCACCACGCCGAGGACGAGCTGATCTGGCCGCTGCTGCGGGCCCGGGTCGCGCACGACGACGACCTCGTGGCACGGATGACGGAGCAGCACGAGGCGATCGACCGCACCCTGGCGGCCGTGTCCGAGTGGATGCCCGTATGGGAGCGCACCGGTGACCGGATATCCGGCGAGGAACTCGCGCTGGCGCTGGACGCGCACCGGACCACGCTCCTGGAGCACCTCGACGAGGAGGAGCGGTCGGTGTTGCCGCTGGTCGCGGAGAATCTGACCGTTCCCGAGTGGGACCTGGTCGGAGAGCGGGGCCTGGCGGGGCTGCCGAAGAACAAGCGGCTGCTGGCGCTCGGCGCGATCCTGGAGGAGGCGACACCTGAGGAGAGCGCCTACTTCCTGGGCAAGGTTCCGCCGGTCGGCCGGCTGCTCTGGCGGGCCGTCGGCCGCCGCCAGTACGCCGCCCACCGCCGCACCATGCGCGCGCCGCTGGACGGGGAGTAGACCGGTGACCCTGCTCGACTCCGCTCCTCTCGACGTCCTGGACGCCTACCGGACCTGCGAGTTCGTCACCCTGGGCCGGGACGGCACACCGCTGGCCTGGCCGACGGCCGTGTGGCGCTGCCCGGACGGGACGCTGCTGCTGAGCACGTCCCTGGCGTTCGCGCATAAGGCGCTGAACATCCGCCGGGACGGCCGGGTCGCCCTGCTCTTCTCGGACCCGACCGGCAGCGGCCTCGAAGAGGCCCCGCAGATCTTCGTCGGCGGTCACGCCGAGTGCCCCGACGAGATCATGACCGGGCCGCAGGGGGCCGAGGACTACTGGCGGATGCTGTTCGAACGGCAGGCGCACAGCAGGTCGTACCTCGCTGCTCCGATGCGGCTGGTGATGGACTGGTACTACCTGCGGCTGCTGATCACCGTGACACCCCGACAGGTGGTCGTACGACCGCCGTTGCCCGCGGCCGGCGCATCCGCCGTGCCCGCGCCGGCCAGTGACCTGCCGGGCGCCGCGCAGCTCGCCCGCTTCCCGACGGCGGTGCTCGCCGCGCGCGACGCCACCGGGGCGCCGGTGCTGGCGCGGGCCCGGCCGGTGCCCACACCCGAGGGCTTCGCCGTGGACGTGCCGGCCGACTGCCCGGCCGCACCAGGCCCCGCCTCCCTCCTGGTGCACCGGCACGACGAGCGGCTCAATCACATGCACAATGCCCTCGTGCGCGGCGAGTTGCGTGAGACCGGCGGGGGATCGGTGCTGGTCCCCGCCAAGGTGGTGGAGCCGATGGGCTCCGGCCGCGCGAGCGACGCGGTGGGCGTGCTGCGCAGCACCCGGCGGGCCACCGACCGCTATCTGCGGCAGCGCGGCCTGACCCGGCCCCGGGTGGAATGGCAGGAGTTCAGGGCCCTCGCCCAGGACGCGCGCCGGCGCGCCGGGGCCTGATCCGGGCGTGGTGCTCCGGGCCGTCCCGGCAGGGACGGCCCGGAGCTGTCGCTCAGTGGGGGGTCGCGGCGCAGGTGACGTCCGTGGCCGGCAACCGCCCGGTGGCGAGGTAGGCGTTGACCGTTGCGTCGACGCAGGCGCTGCCGTAGACGCCGAACACCGCGTGCTGGTCCGCGCCGCGCAAGGTCACCAGCCGGGAGCCGGGCCAGTCGCGGCGCACGGCCTCCGCGCCCTGGTAGGTGGTGCGCGGGTCGCCGGTCGCGTTGACGAGCAGGGCCGGCAGGTCGTCCCTGATCGTCGTCGGGCGCTCGCGCGGCGCGTCCCAGAAGGCGCACGGTCCGATGTCGTTGGTCACCGGTCCGAACAACGGGTCCCGGGCGCGGGCATGTTGGACATCACGCCAGTACGTCTCCGGATCGCGGGGCGCGCCGACGTCGCCGCAGAGGACGGAGGTCTGCACGCTGCCGTACTCCGACTCGGATCCGGTCAGCAGGAAGCCGAGCATGTCGGCGAGCCACGGACCCGGGGTGACCGCCTTGCCGTCGGCCGCATCACGCAGGTCGCGGACGGCGGCCGCGAAGTCGCCGTACGCCGGGTCGTTGTCCTGGGAGAGGCCGTTGAAGACGACGAGCGGTGCGACGCTCTCGTCCACCCGGTAGGCGCCGACCCGCAGCGGCGCCCGCTCGGCGGCCGTCTGGATCCGGTCCACGACCGCCAGCACCGCGTCCCGGGTGCCGCCCAGGCCGTACGCCGAGTCGCGGGCGGCGGCCCAGGCGGCCCAGTCCCGCAGGGCGTGCCGGTTGGCGGACTCCGCGCCGCGCAGCAGCCGGGGGTTGTAGCGGACGGGATCGATCACCCCGTCCAGGACGACCCGGTCGGTGCGCCCGGGGAACATCGTGGCGTACACCTCCCCGAGGTAACTGCCGTACGAGTAACCGAGATAGGAGATCCGCCGCTCACCGAGCGCGGCACGGATCACGTCCATGTCCCTCGCCGTGTTCCGGGTGGTGACGTACGGCAGTACGTCGCCCTCGTACTTCTGGCAGGCGCGGGCGAGTTCCTCGGCGAAGGCGGTCGACCGGTCGAACCCGGCGCGGTCGTGGCCCGGACTGCGGAACTGCGATCCGGTGGGCCAGTGGCAGTCCAGCGGGGTGCTGCGGCCGACGAAACGGGGGTCGACACCGACCACGTCGTAGCGCTTGCCGGTGTCCTTCATCGACTCGCGCACCCACGGCGGGTCACCGAGCGTCTGCCCGCCCGGACCGCCGCTGTTGAGCAGCAGGGCGCCGACGCGGTGGGCGGTGTCGGTCGCCTTGATCCGGGAGATCGCGACGGTGATGGTACGGCCGCCCGGGTCGGCGTAGTCCAACGGCACGGTGACGTCGGCGCATTGGGCGCCCGCCTTCTGGAGGTCCTTGCCGGTGTCGTCGTCGGGGCCACGCACGCAGCTCTTCCAGGTGAGGTGCTGGTGGTGGTAGCGGGTGAGCGGGTCAGGGGCCCCGGTGGCGGTGGCCGGCGTGGTGCCGAGGGCCAGCGCGCCGGTGAGGGCCAGGGCGGCCGCGGCCGCGAAGCCTGTCATGCGGTGGTCCTTCCGGTCTCGCAGAGGGACTTGTCGACGAGGTCCTGGAAGTCCAGTTCGGCCTGGAGGCTGTCCGGCACCTGGTTGAGGGCGACGGCCACGCTCCGGCCGCCGGGTCCGACGGCGACCAGCGCCCGGTGGCCACCGGGCACGGTCCCGGCGTGCCCCCACCACACCCCGCCGCAGGACAACGGCGACGAGATCAGGCCCAGCCCGTACCGGGCGCCCGGCCACAGCCGGTCCGGATCGGTGGCCACCGTCCGCTCCATCTCGGTCAGTTGGGCCGCGGGCAGCAGCCGGTCGCCGAGCAGCGCGGTGGCGAACCGGGTGAGGTCGCCCTGCGTGGAGACGAGAGCGCCACCGACACCGCCGAAGGACGTGTTCCAGTCGGTGCCGTCGACACGCCGCCCGTCGACGGAGGTGAAGTAGCTGTGCGAGTGGGCCCCTTGGATCCGGGTCTCGTCTCCCGGCCAGTAGGTGTCGTGCAGCCCGAGGCGCCGGATCACCCGACGGCTGATCTCGTCCTCGGGCGTGCGGCCCGTGATCTTCTGGACGATCAGGCCCAGCACCAGGTAGTTGGTGGTGGCGTAGTGCCATGACGACTGCGGGCGCGGCAGTTCGAGGGCCTGCGCGATCAGCTCGCCCGGCTCGAAGTGGCGGTAGCGCACCTGCTCCGGGTGCTCCCACTCGGGTGCGTCGAGGTAGTCGGGCAACCCGCTGGTGTGGCGCAGGAGTTGGCGTACGGTGATGTGCCGTCCGTCGTGGCCGTGGGCGTGGATCAGGCCGGGCAGGTAGCGGTCGACGGAGGCGTCGAGCGAGAGCCGGTGCTCGGCGGCGAGTTGCAGCACGACGGTCGCGGTGAACGTCTTGGTGACGCTGCCGACGCGCAGCCGGTCGGAGGTGTTCATGGGGCGGCCGGTGCGCAGATCGGCCGTGCCGGCGGTCTCGGCCCAGCGCCCGCACGGGCCGTCGGCCAGGACCGAGGCTCCGGCGATGTGATCGTCGGTGGTGAGCGTGGTCAGCGCCCCGCGGACGTCGTCATGGGTACCGCAGCGCCCGGACGGCCCTGGAGGTGACGACCGTGCGGTGGCCACCGGAGCGGACACCAGCACCAGCGCTGCCACCGATAACGCCAGGGCGGACTTCACGGAGAAGGTTGCCATGGACCATCACGCTAGGCGCGGCCCGGCCCGCGATCATTCCAGCAGGCTGCCGCATTCGGAGTGGGGGCAACCCCCGGCCGGAGCCTGCGGCGAACCCCCGGTACCTACCCGGACCGGCACGCCGTCAGCCGCTTCCCCAGGAACCTGCGCTCCGCGGCGTTCTCCACCAACGCCAGGGCCCGCTCGTACGACTCGGCCGCCTCCCGCATCCGGCCCATGCGGCGCAGCAGGTCGGCGCGGGTCGCCGGCAACAGGTGGTAACCGGTGAGGTCGTCCTCCGCCTCCAACTCCGCCACCAGCGCCAGGCCGGCCTCCCCGCCCTCGGCCATACCCACCGCGACCGCGCGGTTGAGGCGGACCACGGCCGAGGGGACGTACCGCTGGAGTTCGCCGTAGAGGCCGGCGATGTCCGCCCAGTCGGTGTCGGCCGCGGTCGCCGCGGTGGCGTGGCAGGCGGCGACGGCCGCCTGGATCTGATAGGGGCCGGGGCGGCCGCGGCGCAGCGCGCCCTCCAGGAGGGCGGCCCCCTCGTCGATCTCGGCGCGGTCCCATGCCGTGCGATCCTGGTCCTCCAGGGTCACCAGATCGCCGGCCGCGTCCACCCGGGTGTCCTTGCGTGCGTCGTGCAGCAGCAGGAGCGCGAGCAGCCCGACCACCTCCGGCTCGTCGGGCATCAGCCGGGCCAGCAGCCGGGCCAGCCGGACGGCCTCGGCGCACAGCCCGGCCCGCATCAGGTCGGCGCCGGCCGTGGCCGCGTACCCCTCGTTGAACAGCAGGTAGAGCACGCCGAGGACGCCCGTCGTGCGGTCGGGCAGCAGATGCGCGGGCGGCACCCGGTACGGGATGCCGGCGTTGCGGATCTTCCGCTTGGCGCGCACCAGACGCTGCGCCATCGTCGCCTCGGGGACGAGGAACGCGCGGGCGATCTCCGGCGTGGTCAGCCCGGCGAGGGTGCGCAGGGTCAGGGCGACCCGCGCCTCGATCGGCAGCGCCGGATGGCAGCAGGTGAAGATCAGCCGCAGCCGGTCGTCGGCGACACCGCTGTCGTCGCCCTCGTGATCCGGGTCGTACGGTCCCTCGTCCCGTGCCAGCACGGCCGCCTCCCGCAGCTTCGCCGCCCCCACCGCCTCCCGGCGCAGCACGTCCAGGGCGCGGTTGCGGGCGGTCGTGGTCAGCCAGGCGCCCGGGCGGCGCGGCACTCCGTCGCGCCGCCACCGCTCCAGCGCCTGGGCGAAGGCGTCCTGCGCGCACTCCTCGGCGAGGTCCCAGTCGCCGGTCACCCGGATCAGGGTGG
Source organism: Streptomyces sp. NPDC058683 (assembly GCF_042716195.1). Lineage (NCBI taxonomy): Bacteria > Bacillati > Actinomycetota > Actinomycetes > Kitasatosporales > Streptomycetaceae > Streptomyces > Streptomyces sp. NPDC058683. Next base: position 76,493 of record NZ_JBHXSK010000021.1, on the reverse strand, counting down.
CGACGACCTGGGACCACTCCTCGCGGAAGGCGGCCGCGACGGCCTTCTCGACGTCGTCCGTGCCACTCACTCCCAGACCGGCCGCACCTCGACCGAGCCGCCGGCGAGCGCCGCGGGGTGCCGGGAGGCGAGCGCGATGGCCTCGTCGAGGTCGGCGACCTCGATGATGTCGAGGCCCGCGACGTACTCCTTGGTCTCGGCGAACGGCCCGTCGCTCAGCAGCACTTCGTCGCCCTGGACGCGCACGGTGGTCGCGTCGGCGGCCGGCCGCAGCCGGGCGCCGCCCTTGACGAGGTCACGGCTGCGGACCTCGTGGATGTACGAGGTGAAGCGCGGGTCCTCGGCGATCTCGGCGGGGCTGAGCTCCTCGCCGCCGACGGGCGTGCAGATGAACAGGACGTACTTCATGACCGCTCCTTCCCGGCCGTCTCCGCCTGCGGCACCGACACGTGCTCGTGGGCGATCAGCCAGCTGAAACCGGTGTCCCGGTAGCCGGTGGTGGCGCGTACCGTCCGGTCCAGGGGCTCCCCGGTCAGGCGGGTGCCGCGGATCCGGACGAGGGCGTGGCTGAAGGCACTGCCCTCCCCGGGCCGCACCCGCAGGTCGAGCACCTCGCGGTGCACGGGCCCGTCGAGCGTCGCGAACCAGCCCTCGACCGCCTTGCGGAACGCGGCGATCCCCGACCGTGCCTCGACGCCGGAGGGCTGGAAGGTCTCCACGTCGGGCGCGTAGCAGGCCGTCAGCCGCTCGACGTCCCGCTCGCGGATGGCCTCGGTGAGCTCGGCGTCGATATGACGGATCACCGTCTCGGCGTCCTCGGCGAACCCCTCGTCCCAGAACGGCCGCACCTCCATGGCCCCGATGGTGGCCACGGGATGCCCGGCGGCGATCCGTACGGCCTCCTCCAGGCTGTCGCAGTCGACGACGTCGAATCCGGCGACGTACTCCTTGGTCTCGGCGAACGGGCCGTCGGTCCGCAGCACCTCACCGTCGCGCACCCGCACGGTGACCGCCGTGTCGGGCAGCTGCAGCCGGTGGCCGTAGAGCCGGGACCCGCGCCGGACACCGTGCTCCTCCACCCAGGGTTCGACCGGCGCCATCCCGGAGGCGTCGGCGGTGTCGTCGCCGCAGACCAGCAGCATGTATTTCATCGTTCCTCCCGGTCTTCAGGTGCTTCCTACACCCCACCGACGAACGGCGCCGCTTGGAATCGACACCCCGGCGGACGGCAGTTCTCAGTGCGCCATCCCGTGGCCCCGGCCCAGGGTGCCGTGCGGGTCGTGGACGCCCTTGGCCCGAGCCAGGGTGTCCCACTGGTCGCCGTAGTGCTCCCGCCAGTCGGCCGGGGTCATCGGCAGCGCGTTGACCGGATAGGCGACGGCGCCCTTCGCCCGCGCGTCCTCGTACGCCGTGCGGTTGGCGGCCACCATCGGAGCGGCCGCGCCCGGGGCGGCCGTACGCAACAGGGCCAGCAGAAAGACGACTTCGCCGCGCGGGCGGCGGAACAGCGGGGCCCGCAGGGCGCGGGTGAGCAGGGGATAGAGCAGGACCACGCCGTTCTCGCGCAGGTCCCGGAAGCCGGGGTCGGCGAGGATGCCGGTCACGACGGACGCGGCGGTGTCCTCGGGCAGCAGCAGGTTCAGCCAGGGGTGCGGGTGCAGCCACTCGCCGGTCGCGCGCAGGAGTTCCTCGTCGGCCGCGACCCGGTGCGCGAACTCGGCGTGTCCGAGGTCCGTGGTCTCGGCCGAGTCGAAGGCGAGGTCCGCGAGGAGGCTCCGGTCGTCGGGCGGGGTCGGGCCCTGGTGGGCGGCGACGGCCTCGACCATGCAGGTCCAGCCGCCGGACGTGTCCTCGGCCGGGCGGGCCTGGCCTTCGAGGTAGTCGAAGCGCCGGTCGGTCGCGAGCAGGTGCTGGTCGGCCAGGTAGGCGCCGAGATCGGAGTAGTACAGGCAGTAGCGGCGTACCAGGGTGGGCGCGGGGGACAGCCGGAGCGTGGCCCTGATGATCACGGCCACCTGGCCCAGGCCGGCGAGGACGGTGTGGAAGAGGGCACCGTGGTGCTCCGGCGAGCAGACCAGGTGCTCACCGGCTCCGGTCACGACCTCCAGTTCCAGCACCGAGTCCGCGACCAGACCGTGCCGGTGACTGGCGCCGCCCAGCCCGCCCGCGCTCAGCACTCCGCCGACGCCGGCACCGAGGTAGTCGGTGAGGACGGGAGGCGTGAGTCCGTGCGGCAGGGTGGCCGCCAGCACGTCCCGCCACAGCGCCCCGGCCCGCACCGCCACCCGGTCGCGGGCCACCGGCCCGACCGCGCTCAGCTCGGACAGGTCGAGGACGATCCCGTCCGGCGCCTGCCCCTGGCCGTAGAGCGAGTGACCGCCGGCCCGCGCGGCCACCGGGATCCCGCGCGGCCCCGCGTACACCAGCGCGTCCCTGACCTCGGCGGCGGACCGGGGCCGCAGCACGCCCAGGGGCTGTCGGCGCACCAGGTGGCCGAAGTCGTCGGCCGCCTCCCGCAGGACCTCCGGGCGGGTGTCCAGCAGTTCCCCGACGGGCGCGGAGACTCGGTCCGACGACGTCACGCGGCACGCTCCCAGGAGGCATCGGTCGACACGGGCGGAACCATTTTCGTGCCGGGGCACGGCAGCCGGACGTCGTTTCCCGCATCGACACCGGAGCATCACGGCGGGTTTACCCCGCCGGATTCCGGAGAGCAGCGTCACCGGAGTACCGCCCGTGTACCGCCGTCGTGCACCGGCCCCGTGCAGGGCCTCGTGTACAGAGCCCCCGTCGCTCCCCGGAGCGCATGTCGTGTGAGAGGTGTTCTGGTCTGTCCGGCTCCCGCGAGACCGCAGCCGCAGTCGACGCGCCGCCCGCCCGGGCGGCGGACGCGGACCGGGCCCCGGTCCCGCCGCCCCGCCCGGCCCCGCGGAACGGCCCGGACACCCGGAACGGCCCGCCCGCCGGCCGGCGGGACGCCTACTTCGACAACGCGAAGTACCTGGCGATCGTGCTCGTGGCCGTCGGGCACGCCTGGGAGCCGCTGCGCTCGGACAGCCGGACCGTCACCGCGCTCTACACGTTCGTCTACGCCTTCCACATGCCGGCCTTCATCATCGTCTCCGGCTACTTCTCCCGCGGCTTCGACGCCAGTCCCGCCCGCGTCAAACGGCTGGTCACCGGGGTCGTCGTGCCCTACGTGGTGTTCGAGGTCGCCTACACCCTCTTCACCCGGTGGAGCGACCATGCCCCCGACCGCGAGATCAGCCTGCTGGACCCGCTGTATCTGACCTGGTTCCTGGCCGCCCTGTTCATCTGGCGGCTGACGACGCCGATCTGGCGGCTCCTGCGGTGGCCGCTGCCCGTCGCGCTCGCCGTCGCCGTGCTGGCGAGCCTCACGCCGTCGATCGGCAGCGACCTCGATCTACAGCGGGCCCTGCAGTTCCTGCCGTACTTCGTGCTGGGCCTGTGCCTGCGGCCGGAGCACTTCAGCCTTCTGCGCCGGTGGAGCGTGCGCCTGTGGGCCGTCCCCGTCGCCCTGTGCGCCCTCGCCGTGGCGTACTGGTCGGTGCCGCACCTGGGCTACCGCTGGTTCTTCCACCGGGACAGCGCCGAGCAGCTCGGCGTGCCCGCCTGGTACGGGCCCGTCATGACCCTCGCCGTCTTCGGCTGCTCCCTGGTGCTGGTCGCCTGCTTCCTCGCCTGGGTGCCGGGCCGCCGCACCTGGTTCACCACCCTCGGTGCCGGCACGCTCTACGGCTACCTGCTGCACGGCTTCGTCGCGCAGAGCGCCAAGCCCGCCCACTGGTACGACCCGGCCTGGATGCACGGCCCGCTCGGCGCGGTGACGGCCACCCTCGTCGCCGCCGTGACGGTGACCCTGCTGTGCACACCGCCGGTGCGCCGGGTCTTCCGGTTCGTGATGGAGCCCCGCATGGAGTGGGCGTTCCGGGCACGGGAGGGCCAAGCGGTCCAGGACGGCCGACGAAACGCCGCCGGGGTGCTTTCCGGAAACCGCTGAAGCGGCAAATATGCCGCACCATGGACATTCTGCTCGTCGCCAGCGCGTTCAACAGCCTGTCCCAACGGGTGTACGCCGAACTGTCCGACCTCGGCCACCGGGTGGACGTCGTCCTCGCCGGCCACGGCCCCGACGCCGTCCGGTCCGCGGTACGGCACCGGCGCCCGGAGCTGATCATCGCGCCGATGCTGAAGACCGCGCTCCCCGGGGACATCTGCCGGGACCACACCTGCCTGATCGTGCACCCGGGACCGCCCGGCGACCGCGGACCCTCCTCGCTCGACTGGGCCATCGCCGGGCAGGCACCCCGCTGGGGGGTGACCGTGCTCCAGGCCGAGGCGGCCGTGGACGCGGGCGCCGTCTGGGCGAGCGAGCCCTTCCCCGTGGAGCCGGTCGGCAAGAGCGACCTCTACCGCAACGAGGCCGCCGACGCCGCCCTCACCGCCGTCCACGAGGCCGTACGACGCTATGCGGAGGGCTCGTACAAGCCGGTGCCGCAGAGCGATCCCGCGATCCACGGCCGGATCGTCTGGCGGGACGTCTTCCGCCAGGCGCGGCGGCGGATCGACTGGGCGGCCGACGACACGGAGACGGTGCTGCGCAAACTGCGCGGCGCCGACTCGCAGCCGGGGGTCCTCGACGAACTCCTCGGCCGGGAGCTGTTCCTGCACGGCGGCCACCCCGAGGACCGACTGCGCGGCCGTCCCGGTGAGGTGCTCGCGACCCGCGCGGGTGCGGTCTGCCGGGCCACCCGGGACGGCGCCGTGTGGATCCCCGAGCTGCGCCCCCGCAAGAACTCCGGCGACCCCGCCCCCTTCCGCCGCCCCGCGGCCGACGTCCTCGCCACCCCCGGCATCCCCGACAGCCCCGCCCCGCTCGAACTGCCCCCGGACCGCCGTACCTGGACCGACATCCGCTACCGGCAGTGCGGCGACGTCGGCTTCGTCACCTTCTCCTTCCCCGGCGGCGCGATGAGCACCGGCCACTGCCGGCGCCTGCTCGCCGCCTACGAGTACGCGCTCGCCCGGCCGACCCGGGTTCTGGTGCTCGGCGGCCGCCGGGACTTCTTCTCCAACGGCATCCATCTGAACGTCATCGAGGCCGCCCCGGACCCCGCCGAGGAGTCCTGGGCCAACCTCGACGCGATGGACGACCTGGTGGAGGCGGTGCTGCGGACCACCGACCGGCTGGTCGTGGCGGCGCTCGCCGGGAACGCGGCGGCCGGCGGCGCCATGCTCGCCCTCGCCGCCGACGAGGTCTGGTGCCGCACCGGCGCCGTCCTCAACCCGCACTACCGGCGGATGGGCCTGTACGGCTCGGAGTTCTGGACGTACTCGCTGCCCCGTCGCGCCGGAGCGGAGACCGCCCGGCGGCTCACCGAGGAGGCACAGCCGGTGAGCGCCGCGACCGCGGCCCGGGCCGGACTCGTCGACCGGCTGCTGCCGGTCCCCGCACAGCGCTTCGCCACCGAGGTCGAGGAACTGGCGACCGCGCTCGCCGGCACCCCGGATCTCGGCCGGCGCATCGCCGCCAAGGCCGCGGCGCGCGAAGCCGACGAGGCGCGACGGCCGCTCGCCGCGTACCGGAAGGACGAACTCGACCGGATGCACGCCCTGTTCTTCGACCCGGCCGCCGACTACCACTCGCTGCGCTCGGACTTCGTCCGCAAGGTCCCCGGCGGTGCCCGGTGACGCGGCTGCTGGTGGCGGGCGTCGGCAACATCTTCCTCGGCGACGACTCCTTCGGCCCCGAGGTGATCCGCGCCCTGGCCCGGCGCCCACTGCCCCCCGAGGTACGGGTCCGGGACTACGGCATCCGGGGGATGGACCTCGCCTACGAACTGCTCGACGGCTGGACGGTCGCCGTGCTGGTGGACGCCGCCGCCCGCGGCCGGCGCCCCGGCACGCTCTCCCTGATCGAGCCCGACCTCCCCGACGGCGCCCCGGCGGCCCCGCCCGAGGCACACGGCATGGATCCGGCGAAGGTGCTCGCCCTCGCCGCCCACCTCGGCGACGAACCCCTGCCGCGCGTCCTCGTGCTCGCCTGCGAGCCCGGGGAGCTGCCGCGCGGCGACGAGGACATCGCCCCCGGCCTGAGCGAGCCCGTGCGGGACGCGGTCGAACAGGCCGTCGAAACCCTGCACGCGCTGGTCCCGGCGCTGCTCGCCGATCCCCAGGTCACGCCCTCGTTGGACCGCCCGGAGGAATCCACGGGCCCCGCCCCGGCCGGGCTCCCGCACCCGGCCGCCACCGGCGCGGAGGATCGCTAGCGGACCAGGACGGGACCCACCCGATCCGACGGTTCTTCCGGAACTCAACGATCGAGGAGCACCCATGTGTCAGTCCGAGGAGGTCACCCGGGCCGTCCTGGCCAGGAACGACGGCTTGGCCGCGAGCCTGCGCGACGACCTGGCCGCGCGCGGGGTGAGCGTGGTGAACCTGCTCTCCAGCCCCGGCAGCGGCAAGACCGAACTGCTCGGCCGGGTGCTGGCCAGGGCGCTGGAGCGGGAGGTGCCCGTCGCCGCCTTCACCGCCGACCTCGCCACCGAGAACGACGCCAGGCGTCTCGCCCGTTCGGGAGCGCCGGTGAAACAGCTGCTGACCGACGGGCTGTGCCACCTGGAGGCCCGGCAGGTACGCGGCCACCTGGAGGGCTGGCTGCCGCCGGACACCGCGCTGCTGTTCGTGGAGAACGTCGGCAATCTCGTCTGCCCGGCCTCCTACGACCTCGGTGAACAGCTGCGGATCGTGCTGATGGCGGTGACCGAGGGCGAGGACAAGCCCGCGAAGTACCCCACCGCCTTCGGCTCCGCGCACCTGGTCGTGCTCACCAAGACCGACCTCGCCGGGCCCGCCGGCTTCGACGAGACCGCCTTCGCCGACCAGGTGCGGCGGGTCAACCCCGGGGTGGAGATCGTCCGCTCCTGCGCCCGCACCGGCGAGGGCGTCGACACGGTCCTGAACCGGGTGCTCGCCGTACGGGACGGTGCTCCCGCGCACCGGCCGCCCCTCGCCCCGCACCCGCACGGTCACGTCCACGCGCCCAGCGCCTCGTGACGGCCCCCACCACGGCGACGGCCGTGCGCCGGCGCATCACCGTGCGCGGAACCGTGCAGGGCGTCGGCTTCCGCCCCCACGTCCACCGCCTCGCCGCCGGCCTCGCGCTCACCGGGTTCGTCAGCAACACGCCGAACGGCGTGCTCATCGAGGTCGAGGGAACGGCGGTCGGCGTCCAGCGGTTCCGCGAGCTGCTCGCCACCGAGCAGCCGCCGCTGGCCACCGTGACCGCCGTCGGCGTCGAGGAGGTACCCGTCACCGGGGCGGACCCCGGCTTCACCATCCGCGCCACCGATCCGTCGTCCCCAGGTCGCACCCAACTCCCGCCCGACACCGCGACCTGCGCCGACTGCCTGCGGGAGCTGGCCGATCCGGCCGACCGCCGACATGGGCACCCCTTCATCACCTGCACCCACTGCGGCCCCCGCTTCACCATCGCCACCGGCATGCCCTACGACCGCGCGATCACCACCATGTGCGGCTTTCCCATGTGCGCCGGCTGCGCCCGGGAGTACGACGCCCCGGCCGACCGCCGCTTCCACGCCCAGCCGGTGGCCTGCCCGGACTGCGGGCCCCGGCTGCGGCTGGTGCCCGCCGCGGGCAGCGGAGTGAGGGCCGCTCGCGATGGTGATGCCCTCTCACGGGCGCGAGAGCTGCTCGCGGCCGGGCGGATCGTCGCCGTGAAGGGCATCGGCGGCTACCACCTGGCCTGCGACGCCACCAACGCCCGGGCCGTCGAGACCCTGCGCACCCGCAAGGCGCGCGGGGACAAGCCGTTCGCCGTGATGTGCGCGGACCTGGACGAGGCGGAGCGGATCGCCGTGGTCGGGTCCGCCGAACGGACCGCGCTCACCGGCCCCCGCCGCCCCATCGTCCTCCTCCGGCCCCGCGACGGCGTACGGCTGGCACCCGGGGTCTGCCCCGGGAGCCCCCACCTCGGTGTGATGCTGCCCTACACCCCCGTCCACACCCTCCTGTTCGGCCTCCCCGGCGACCCGCCCGGCCCCCGCGTCCTGGTGATGACCAGCGGCAACCGCTCGGGCGAGCCGATCGTCACGGACGACGACGAGGCACTGACCCGGCTGTTCGGACTGGCCGACGCCTGGCTCGCCCACGACCGGCCCATCGCCTCGCCCTGCGACGACTCCCTGCTGCGGGTGCGCGCCGACGGCACCGAACAGGTCCTGCGCCGCTCCCGCGGATATGTGCCCCGCCCGCTGCGGCTGCCCGTCCCGGTGCGGCCCGTGCTCGCGGTGGGCGGCGACCTCAAGAACGCGCTGTGCGTCGGCGAGGGCGAACTGGCCTGGTTCGGGCCGCACATCGGCGACATGGGCGACCTGGCGACGCTGGAGGCCGCCGTCCGCGCGGAACGGCATCTGCACCGGCTGACCGGAGTCCGCCCCGAACTGGTCGCCGCCGACCGCCACCCCGGCTACCACGCGTCCGCCTGGGCCCGCCGCCGAGCCGCTCAGCTCCCCGTGAAGAAGCCGGTGTTCGTCCAGCACCACCATGCCCATGTCGCTGCCGCCATGGCAGAAGCCGGCCTCGACGGCACCACACCGGTCATCGGCGTCGCCTTCGACGGCACCGGGTACGGCGACGACGGCACCGTCTGGGGCGGCGAGGTGCTCGTCGCCGACTACACCGGCTACCGGCGCCTCGCCCACCTCGCTCCGGCCCCGCTCCCCGGCGGTGACGCGGGAGTCGCCAACCCGTGCCGGATGGCGCTGGCCCGGCTGTGGGCGGCCGACGTCCCCTGGGATGCCGACCTGCCCAGCGTCGCCGCCTGCTCGCGCGAGGAACTCAGGCTGCTGGACAGGCAGTTGCGGAGCCAGGCCGGCTGTGTGGCCACCTCCAGCATGGGCCGGCTCTTCGACGCCGTGTCGTCCCTTGCGGGCGTGTGCCACCGCGCCGGGTACGAGGCCCAGGCCGCCCTGGAACTGGAGGCACAGGCCTGCCTGGCCTGGGGCGAGGCGACGGCCCCGTACCCGTTCGGCGACCGCTTCGACCCGGCCCCGGCACTGCGCGCGATCGTCACCGATCTGCGGCGCGGCACCCCCGTGCCGGTGATCGCGGCCCGCTTCCACCGCGGTGTCGCCCGGGCGGTCCTGGACCTGTGCCGCGGCGTGCGCCGGTCCACCGGCTTGACCACGGTGGCCCTCACCGGTGGCGTCTTCGCCAACGCCCTTCTGGAGCAGGCCTGTTCCGACCTGCTGCACGGCCACGGGTTCACGGTCGTCCGGCACCGCGAAGTCCCGCCGAACGACGGCGGGCTGGCGCTCGGGCAACTGGTGGTCGCGGCCCACGGACAACGCCCCCACGACGGCCGACGTACGGCAGTCAGCGACGAGACGGAGTGACCCATGTGTTTGGCAGTGCCCGGCAGAGTGGTGAGCATCGACGACACGGCCGATCCTCTCACCGGCCTGATCGACTTCGGCGGTGTGCAGAAGCAGGCGTGTCTGGAGTACGTGTCCGACGTCCGCGTCGGTGAGTACGTCATCGTCCATGTGGGCTTCGCCCTCCAGCGGCTCGACGAGGAGTCGGCCCTGGCCTCCCTCAAGCTCTTCGAGGAACTGGGCCTGCTGGACGAGGAGTTCGGCGACGCCTGGCAGCAGGCGGCCCGGCAGGCCGAGGGGAACGAGGCCCGGTGAAGTATCTAGACGAGTTCAACGACCCCCAGCTGGCCCGCCGGCTGCTGGACGGGATCCGGTCCGTCGTCACCCGGCCCTGGGCCCTGATGGAGGTGTGCGGCGGCCAGACCCACTCGATCATCCGGCACGGCATCGACCAACTCCTCCCCGAGGAAGTGGAGCTGATCCACGGTCCGGGGTGCCCGGTCTGTGTGACCCCGCTGGAGTGCATCGACAAGGCGCTGGAGATCGCCGCCCGCCCCGGGGTGATCTTCTGCTCGTTCGGCGACATGCTGCGGGTGCCCGGCACCGACCGGGACCTGTTCCGGGTCAAGGGCGAGGGCGGTGACGTCCGCGTGGTGTACTCGCCGCTCGACGCGCTGCAGCTCGCCCGGCGGCACCCCGACCGTCAGGTGGTGTTCTTCGCCATCGGCTTCGAGACCACCGCCCCCGCCAACGCCATGGCCGTCCACCAGGCCAAGCGCCTCGGGCTGACCAACTTCAGCCTGCTGGTCTCCCATGTGCGGGTCCCCCCGGCCATCGAGGCGATCATGACCGCCCCCAGCTGCCGGGTGCAGGGCTTCCTGGCCGCCGGGCACGTGTGCAGCGTGATGGGCATGGCCGAGTACCCGGAGCTGGCCGCACGCCACCGGGTCCCCGTCGTCGTCACCGGCTTCGAACCGCTCGACATCCTGGAGGGCATCCGCCGCACCGTCCTTCAGCTGGAGCGCGGCGAGCACCGGGTGGAGAACGCCTACGCCCGTGCCGTGCGCGAGGACGGCAACCCGGCGGCCATCCGCATGATCGAGGAGGTCTTCGAGGTCACCGACCGCTCCTGGCGGGGCATCGGCCCCATCCCGTCCAGCGGCTGGCGGCTGCGCGAGGCCTACCGGGCGTACGACGCCGAGCACCGCTTCGACGTCACCGGCATCCGCACCGAGGAACCCGCCGAATGCCGGGCCGGCGAGGTCCTCCAAGGGCTCATCAAACCCACGGAGTGCGCGGCCTTCGGCACCACCTGCACCCCGCGCACCCCGCTCGGCGCCACCATGGTCTCCAGCGAGGGCGCCTGCGCCGCCTACTACCTCTACCGCCGGATGTCCGAACCGGCGCTCCCGCGCGAGGAGATGAACCCCGTTGGCTGAGCAGACCGTCGCCGACCCGGCGAACTGGAGCTGTCCGGCGCCGATCCGCGACCAGCCGGTCGTGGTGATGGGCCACGGCGGAGGCGGCGCCCTCTCCGCCGAACTGATCGAGCAGGTCTTCGTCCCCGCCTACGGCAACGCCCTGCTCGCCGGGATGACCGACTCGGCCGTCCTCCAGCTCGGCGGCGCCCGGCTGGCCTTCTCCACCGACTCCTACGTCGTACGGCCGCTGTTCTTCCCCGGCGGCTGCCTCGGTGACCTGGCCGTCAACGGCACGGTCAACGACCTGGCGATGAGCGGCGCCCGGCCCGCCTACCTCTCCGCCGCGTTCGTCCTGGAGGAGGGCGTGGAGCTGGCCGTCGTCGAACGCGTCGCGCGAGCCATGGGCGCGGCGGCCGAGGCGGCCGGAGTCACCATCGCCACCGGCGACACCAAGGTGGTCGAGGCCGGGCACGGGGACGGCGTGTACGTCACCACCGCCGGGGTCGGCCTGGTGCCCGAGCGGGTGGACATCCGGCCGCAGCGGGCCCGGCCCGGTGACGCGGTCATCGTCAGCGGGCCGATCGGACTCCACGGGGTCGCCGTGCTGAGCGTGCGCGAGGGGCTGGAGTTCGGGATCGAGATCGCCAGTGACACCGCGCCGCTGGCCGACCTGGTCGCCACCATGCTGGACGTCACCCCGGACATCCACGTCCTGCGGGACCCGACCCGTGGGGGCCTGGCCGCCTCGCTGAACGAGATCGCCCGCGCCTCGGGGACAGGGGTGCGACTGACCGAGCGGGCCGTCCCGGTACCGGACGCGGTGGCCAACGCCTGCGGGTTCCTCGGGCTCGACCCGCTCTATGTCGCCAACGAGGGGCGGCTTGTCGCCTTCGTCCCGCCGACGGAGGCCGAGGCCGTCCTTGAGGCGATGCGCGCCCATCCGCAGGGGGCGGGCGCGACCCGGATCGGCGAGTGCGTGGCCGACCACCCGGGGATGGTCGTGGTGGCGACCGGACTCGGCGGCACCCGGGTCGTGGACCTGCCGCTGGGGGAGCAGCTCCCGCGGATCTGCTGATCAGGGCGGAGACCCCGCCGGTGCCCAGGTCCGTCCCGGGCACCGGCGGGGTCATTCGACGGCGGTGATCTCCAGTTCCCGGCCGCTGCGCAGCTCGGGGCAGGCCCGGTCGCAGCGCGGGCACCAGAAGAACGGCGGCATGCCCACCGCGAACTCCTCGGCGCACGGGTCGCACCAGGCCCGCGCGGGCACCTGCTCGACCACGAGGTCCGCCCCCGCCAGGGCGGTGCCGTCACGGGCCACCTGGAAGGCGAAGGTCAGGGCGTCGGGTACGACTCCGGACAGCTCGCCGACCCGGACGGACACCGCCGAGACGGTGTCCGCCCCGTCCTCGCGGGCCCATGCACCGGCCTGCTCCACGATCGCGGTCGCGATGGACAGTTCGTGCACGCCCGGCTCACGGATACCGGTGACCGGCACCCAGCCCGCCGGAGATGCGCCAGATCTTCAGCTCGCGCAGCAGGCTGGGGATCTCGGTGACGAGCAGCGCCACGCACAGGGCGCCCACCAGGGCGACCTCGGCGGTCAGTACCCGCTGGGCCGTCGTACCTCTTGTTCGTTGCCTCATGTGGGGGGACTCCCAGTTCTCTCTCGGTCCGCTGCCGTCCGGTTCAGTTCTTGTCCGGTTCAGCCGGGAGGGATGTTCGGCATGACGTCGAGCAGGGTGTCGTGCCGCTTCCAGTGGATGCCGGTGGAGCGCCGCGCGTCGGCGGTGCCGTCCGGGTGGTGCCCTGTCTGGGTGGTGTGCGGTCCCTCGTTGCCCTGGTGCATACCGGGCACGTGGGACGGCGTGTCGGGCTTCGCCTGGGCTCGGCCGACTCGGATGCTTCCCATGGGGTTTCTCCTTCCTGTGTTGCCGTTCCTCAAGGCCGCTCGGTGAGCTCCTCGAAGAAACGCTCCACGGCCGGCCACATCCGGCCGCCACCGGACAGGCCGCGCCATTCCCGGCGGATCACGGCGAGCATGCGGAAGCAGTCGTCGACCGGTGCGATCCAGTGGTGGTCCAGGCCGTGGACGGTGTTGACCAGCAGCGCCTCGACATCGGGCGCCATGCCGGCCAGGGGCGGGCAGCCGGCGACCGCCCGCTGCCAGGCCGCCGCGTCCACCTCCCAGCGCATGGCACCCGCCGGGCTCGGTCCCTCGGCGGTGACCGAGCCGTCGGCGCGCGGTACGAAGAAGACCAGGCCGACCGGGACCCCGAGAGCCGCGGTGTCCACCTTCGGGAGCCGGACCCGGCGGGTCGGGATCAGCCGGAACTGCACTTCGTCGGTGCCCTGTCCCGGCTTTCCCGGCTGTCCCGGCTTTCCCGGGAACAGCAGGGCGCAGGGACGGCAGGCGCAGCGGACCTCGGCCTGCCCGGTGTCGTACAGATGCGGATGGTTCTCGGGCACCGGGGCGGCGCACAGGTCGCACACCTCCGCCTCCGCCGCCGGCCGTTGGTCGGTGGCGGAGCGGATGAGGCGGGCCAGGGCTCCGTCGGTGCTCACCGGGCCTCCTGTGGCCGGCGCAAGGAGTCCAGGGGGACGAAGGCGGGGGCCGGGGCCTCGGGCACCGGCTGCACGTCGGTCAGCTCCGGGGCCGCGGCGAGCACCGCCTCCCGGACCACGTCGGTCACCTCCGTAGTACCTCCGCCGCACCCGGAGCCGCAACCGCCGCCCTTGGTCAGCCGCACCCGGCCCACCTGGCCCTCCAGACCGGCCCACTCGACGTCGCCGCCGCGTTCGCGCACGGCGGGGCGCAGCCGCTCGACCGCGCGGGCCGCCCGGAGCTCGGGTGAGTCGGGGTGGATGTCGTGCAGGACCAGGAGATGGTCGAGCAACTCGTCGTCGGCGAGCCGCTCGGCCAGCGGTGCGTCCGCGCGTTCCAGGACACGGGCGAGCGCCTCGCCGTAGACCTCGGTCAGCAGGCGCACCGCCTCGACGGCCGAGCCGCCGGTGGGGCCGGGGGCCGACTCCAGCCCCTCAAGCAGCGTGTCGAGGCGGGCCAGCCGGGCCTCGACCGCCGGGCCGTCGAGCCGCCCGGCGTCAGCCATGGTTCGCCCCGTACGTCGGCGAGTGCGTGACGGTCAGCGTCTTGCCCTTGCCCGTGTACATGTGGACACCGCACGGCAGACACGGGTCGAAGCTGCGGACCGTGCGCATGATGTCGACGCCCTTGAAGTCGTCCGGGCCGTTCTCCTCGAAGATCGGCTGGCCCTGGACGGCGTCCTCGTAGGGACCGGGGGTGCCGAACTTGTCGCGGGGGCTGGCGTTCCAGGGGGTCGGCGGGTACGGGTGGTAGTTGGCGATCTTCTTGTCCTTGATCACCAGGTGGTGGGAGAGGACCCCGCGCACGGCCTCGTGGAAGCCGCAGCCGATCGCCTCGTCCGGCACCTCGAAGTCCTCGAACACCTTGGTGTCGCCGGACCGCACCAGGCCCATCGCCTCGTCCAGGAACTGCAGGGCCATGGCCGCCGCGTAGGCGACGAAGTACGGCCGGGCGCGGTCGCGTTCGAGGGTGTTGGACCACTTCGGGATCTTCCACTCCAGCGTGGTCTCCGGCAGGCTCTCGCCCTTGGGCAGCGAGATCCGCACACTGGTGCCGGTGGCCTTGATGTACGGCGTGTCGACGATGCCGTTCAGCGCGGTCGACCACAGCCGGGCCAGCGGGCCGCCACCGGTGTCGAGGGCCAGGTGGTCGCCGGTGCGCTGGTCGAACCAGCGCGGGCTCATCACCCAGCTGTAGTTGGCGTCGAAGTCCCGCTTCTGCGGCACCGGAAGGGTTGTCTGGTTCCACGGGTGGCGCATGTCGACCGGGTTGCCCAGCGGGTCGTGGGTGACGAACGGGTCCTCGTTCACCCAGTCCTCGTAGAACGAGCTGCCCAGCATGATCCTGAGGCCCAGGTTGATGTCGACCAGGTTGTTGGTGACCAGTTCGCCGTCGACCACGATGCCCGGGGTGACGTACATCGCCTTGCCCCAGCGGTCCATGTTCTCGTAGCGGTAGTCGACGACCTTCGGGTCCTGCCAGGCGCCCCAGCAGCCGAGCAGGATCCGGCGCTTGCCGACCTCCTCGTAGCCCGGCAGCGCCTCGTAGAAGAAGTCGAAGACGTCGTCGTTCATGGCGACGGCCTTCTTCACGAAGTCGATGACGTGCATCAGCCGGCTGAGGTAGTCGGTGAACACGGTCGGCGAGGGCATGGTGCCGACACCGCCCGGATACAGCGTGGAGGGGTGCACATGGCGGCCCTCCATCAGGCAGAACATCTCGCGGGTGGTCCGGGAGACCTTCAGGGCCTCCTTGTAGACCTCGCCCTCGAAGGGGTTGAAGGCCTTCATGATGTCCGCGATGGTCCGGTACCCGTGGATGTCACCACGCGGCGCGGGGGTCTTCTGCGCGCGGGCCAGGACGCTCGGGTTGGTGGCCTTGACCATCTGCTCGCAGAAGTCCACGAAGACCAGGTTGTCCTGGAAGATCGTGTGGTCGAACATGTACTCGGCCGCCTCGCCGAGGTTGACGATGTGCTCGGCCAGCGGCGGCGGCTTCACCCCGTACGCCATCTGCTGGGCGTAGTCGGAGCAGGTGGTGTGGTTGTCGCCGCAGATGCCGCAGATCCGCGAGGTGATGAAACCCGCGTCGCGCGGGTCCTTCCCCTTCATGAAGACGGAGTAGCCGCGGAAGAGGGAGGAGGTGCTGTGGCACTCCACTACCTCCTGGTTGGCGAAGTCGATCTTCGTGTAGATGCCCAGGTTTCCGATGATCCGGGTGATCGGATCCCAGGACATGTCCACGATCTGCGCGGGCTTGCGCCCTTTCTGCCGGGCCTCGGTTGTCATCAGCGTCGCTGGCCTTTGCTGTGGGGGACTTTTGTGTGTGTGGGGGGCGGGAGGACTCTGGCGTGTCAGGGCCGCCAGCGCGGGGCGTACCCGCTGGTGAGCTTGCGCTTGTTGTGGCGCCACTTGGGTTCGTGGTTGACCAGGTCGTTGGTGAAGCCGCGCAGCCGGCGGATGACCGCCCCGTACGGCTTGATGGCGAGCGAGGAGAGGGTGCCGCCGGGCGGCTCGTCCATGAACGGCATGAACGCGTCCGGGAAGCCCGGCATGGTGCAGCCGATGCAGATACCGCCGACGTTGGGGCAGCCGCCGATGCCGGCCATCCAGCCCCGCTTGGGCACGTTGCAGTTCACGACCGGACCCCAACAGCCCGTCTTGACCAGGCACTTGGGCGAGTTGTAGTCCATCGCGAAGGAGGCCTGCTCGTAGTACGAGCCTCGGTCGCAGCCCTCGTGCACCGTCCGGCCGAACAGCCACTGCGGGCGCAGCATGTGGTCCAGCGGCGGCGGGGGAGCGGTGCCGGCGGCGTGGTAGAGCACCCAGACCAGGGTCTCCATGAAGTTCTCCGGCTGGACCGGGCACCCCGGAATGTTCACCACGGGCAGCCCGCCCTGGGACTTGAAGTCCCAGCCCAGGTAGTCCGCGAGACCCATGGCGCCGGTCGGATTGCCGGCCATCGCGTGGATGCCGCCGAAGGTCGCACAGGTGCCGACGGCCACCACCGCCCAGGCCTTGGGCGCCAGTTGGTCGATCCAGTCGTTGAGGGTCTGCGGTTGGCCGGTCTCCGGGTCGTTGCCGAAGGACGTCCAGTAGCCCTCGCCCTCGATGATGTTCTGGTTCGGGATCGAGCCCTCGATGACGAGGATGAACGGCTCCAGCTCGCCCCGCGCCGCCTTCCGGTACGGCGCGAGGAAGTCCTCGCCGCCCAGGCTCGGCGACAGCACCTTGTTGACCAGGTTGACCTTCGGCACGCCCGGGATCAGGCCGAGGACCAGGTCCTCGATGGAGGGCTGGTCGGCCGCGGTGACCGAGACGGTGTCGCCGTCGCAGCTCATGCCCTCGGAGATCCACAGGATGGTGATCTCGTCGAACCCCTGGTGCTCGACGGTTTCGCCGGGCTCGCCGCCGACGGCGGTGGTGCCGTTCTTGGTGCTCATACGCTAGGCCTCCGATGGAGTGGGTCCCGTGGGCGGCTCTTGTGCCGCCACTGGGTCCGGGACGTCGGTGCCCCCGAGCGGCTCGACTTCGTCGGGCCGGAAGTAGTGGAACCGGCCGTACCAGCCGTGCAGTTCGGCCGCCGGATCGTCGTCGACGGTGACGGCGAGATGGGTGCTGCCGTCCACGTCGTGGAAGACGGCGGCCACGGTCGCGGTCCGTCCGGCCAGGAACATGTCCTGGGCGTCGGCACCCCGGCCGCGCGGGCGCAGCCGCACCGCGCTGCCGCCGCCGACCCGCACGCCGTCGACCAGGACGGTGTCGGTGGCCGGCGAGAGCCCTTCGTCGGCGCCCTCCTGCCACCAGGCGGGACGGCCGGCGGCCGGCTTCAGCGAACGGATCGCGCCGTGCAGCCGTCCGAAGACCTCCGGCGGCATGGTGTCGACCCGGTCGAGGATCTCGGCGGCCCGCGGGTCGGTGGCGCGGGCCTCCCGCTTCTCCTCGTCCGTCAGCAACATGGTGCGCAGGGTGAGGATCTCGTCGATCTCGCCGGCGTCGTGCAGATCCCCGGGGCTCTCCGGTGCCACCTGCGGATGGTCGGGCAGGATGATCGGCGAGGAGAGCAGCAGGGCGGAGACCGAGCCGTCGGTGGGGGCGTCGGCGGGGGGTGCGCCGCCGAGCACCGGGAACGTGAAGTCGTTACGGCAGCTCCGGGCGGCCTCCTGGAGGCCGGGGACCGGGTCGATCAGGGAGACGAACTCCGCGCCCTCGGCGCCGAGCAGGGTGTGGGTGGCGATGAGGGCGCCGCGCAGCGCCCGGTCGCGCGGGGCATGCGGATCCGCCGTCCGCCCCTCGTGCGCGGTGTGCACCCGGAGCCGGACGAGGCCCTCGCCGAGCCGCTCGACCATGACCGTGGTGCTCGCCCGCACCTCCTCCCGGCGCCTGACCACCCGCCCGGCACCGGAGGGCAGCGCCGCCGTGTCGGCGCCGGCGGGGGAGCCCACCGGGAAGGTGCGCTCGCCCTCGGCCAGGGCGACCGTGAGGTCGGCCTCGCGCGGTACGGCCTCCTCGAAGGTCAGGTGCACGGTCCCGTCGTCGCACGTCAGCGACTCGACCGGCCGCCCGTCCGCGTCCTCGACCTGCTTGTGCTGCATCTGCAGGTACCGCACCCGCACCCGCAGGACCGCGCCCGGCCGGTGCACCCGCACCAGGCACTCCGTCCGCTGGTACCAGGAGTCCGCCGAACCCGACACGCCCGGGCGGACCGGGCCGTCGGCCTCCACCCAGTCCCTGGGGAAGAGAACCCCGAACTGCCAGCGGGAACGATTCTTCGGCGAGGACCGCCGATAGGGGTAGAGCAGGTAGCCCTCGTAGAGGACGGCATCGGCGACGGCGGACAGCTGCCCGAAGGAGTGCCCGGACCGCTCAGGAGGCGGCTTCGAGCCGTCCACCAGGGCAGTGCGGGGCGCTCTGCCGTCGACCAGTCCCTCGGCCATGCAGCCTCCTCGGATCCGTGCGCGCGCCCATACCTTCCACCACGGTCACATCGGTCACGCCCGCTCGCCTCTTCTGGGCGAGCGGGGTTGGGCCGAACGGGGTGTGCCTGGGCGTACGCCGGGTCAGCCGGCGGAGGGGGCCTGCGCGGGACGGTCCGGGCGGACCGAGAAGCCGATGCCGCCGACCTGGGCCACGATCGCGTCCTTCACCAGCGGCAGGCCCGGCCCGGTGGCCTCGGCGGAGGTCCCGGGGTCGGCCACCTTGGCGGTGCTACCCGGTCCCCGCGCAGTGCAGAGGCCCGATGGACGACGCCCATCCCGCCGCTGCCGAGCCGGTCGACGAGCGTATGGCCGCCGTTGGATCCGGCGGACCCCGATTCCCCGGCGCGCAGCGGCATTACCGGTCGTTCTTCCCGCTTCCCCTACGCCCCACGGCAGGCTGTCCGAAGACCTCAGCCCCGGCGGATCGCCGCGTGGTCAGGGGGCGATGAAGAGGGAGGGGAAGCGGGGGGCCAGCCAGGGCTTGCGGCCGGTGGCGAGTATCTGGCCCCGGGCCATGGCCAGCCACGGGTTGCGGCGGCCGAGGGCGATGAGGAGGAAGGCCACCGGATCGATGACGATCGTGCAGTCCGGGCGGTCCTGCGGATCCGGAGCCACCCGCACAGCGCCGTCGGCGAGTGTGACGCCGAAGGCGCCGCCACCGCGCAGCCGGATCGTGTAGCGGGCGGTCAGTCCGGCGACCGCCGAACCGTCCGCCACGGTCGGCATCACCGAGAGCATGAACGGCATGCACAGCGCGACCCGTTCGGCGTCGATCATGTGCGGACGCCGCAGCGCGCGGGCGAGATCGTAGCCGTGGCCCAGCATGTGCGTGAGCAGGTAGGAGGCGAGGACGGACCGGTCCATCGAGCCGAGCGGGGTGACCGGCGCAGGCCCGTCCGCGGTCGTGGCCAGCGCGTCGACACACCGCGCGGCCTGCTCGGTGATCATCACCGCGAGCGGCTCGGCCCGGCGCTCCCCGAACGCTGCCAGCGACTCGGCGTTGGCCGCCGCGAGGCTCCGCGGCGTGCCGTCCCCGTAAGGGCGTTCCCTGCCGAGAGCGAGGTCGGCCATCAGCTCGTTGGCCAGCGCCAGATGGGCGGCCGCCTCGCCGACCGTCCATTGCGACCCGGGTACGGCGAGACTCGTGTCGGCCACGCCGTCCAGCACGGCCGCGATGTCCTCTCCCGCCTGCCGTATCGCCTGCCCGAGCCCTGCGGGCAGCGCCCCGCGGACGTCCTGCCCTGCCGCCTGATCCATGTCGGTTGCTCCCGTTCTACCGGGCGGTACCCAATCAGACGTACGAGCGCACCACAAGACCTGTGGCGGTCAGTGCGGGCCGAGGCCGCGCAGGAAGGTGTCGACGACCACGTCGGCGGCCTGGGCGGCGCTGAGCTCGGGCAACTCCTGCGAGGCCAGGTGCATCAGCTGCGGCAGCAGTGAACTCGCCCACGCGAGCGGGAGATCCGAGCGGAGGAGCCCCTCGTCCATGGCGCGCCGCAGGAAGTCGTCGATCTCCCCGATCAGAGCGTCGCGCCGCACCCGGATCGCGTCGTCGGCCCGCAGCCTGGTGAGTTCCACCGGCCACTTGCGATTGACGCCGATGATCTCCTCGACGTACCGGTGCAGCGCGACCGCGACCGGAGCCGCACGCAGCCTGGCGTTCTCCACGGCCCGCTCGACCGCGTCGTACCGCGCCTCGTAGACAGCCGTCAGCAGCTCCTCGCGGGACGCGAACCGCCGGTAGACGGTCCGCCGGTCGACGCCGGCCTCGGCTGCGATCGCGGCGATGCTCGCGGCCGGATCGGCGGCGAGCATACGGGCCCCGGTCGTCAGAACCGCTTCCAGGTTGCGTGTTGCGTCTGCTCTCACGGGCCGAGCATAGCCCGGAGTGTGAAACCTGCCTCGTCTAATGACTCGGAGGTGAGGCTGTCGCGGTCGTAAGTGCTACATTGATGTGACAGATAACAGTCGCTTCGCTCGACATCCTCGGGAGAGGGCAAATGATCACTTACGACCGTCTCTTCATCGCCGGATCCTGGGAGGCGCCCAGTGACCCCGACCTGCTGGACATCCGGTCGCCGCACGACCAGGCGGTCCTCGGCCGCGCCGCGCAGGCCCGGCCCGCCGACATCGACCGTGCCGTGGCCGCCGCCCGGACCGCCTTCGACCAGGGCCCCTGGCCGCGCACGGCACCGGCGGAACGCATCGCCGTCGTGCGGCGTCTGAACGCGCTGCGCGAGGCCGGCGCCGAGAGGATCGCCGACCTCATCTCGGCCGAGAACGGCTCGGCCGCCTGGTTCACCAGGGCCGGACAGCCGGGGCTCACCCGGCAGGCCGAGGCCTACCTCAGGGCCGCGGAGAAGTTCGGCTGGGAGGAGACGCTGGAGTCCGGTTCCGCGGTCCGCGCCGTCGTACGCCGCGAGCCCGTCGGTGTCGTCGCCGCCGTCATTCCCTGGAACTCCCCGTTCTCGGCGGCCATGGCGAAGATCATCCCGGCGCTGCTGGCCGGCAACACGGTCGTCCTGAAGGTGTCGCCGGAGAACTCGCTGAGCATGGGGGTCCTCGCCGAGCTGCTGGAGCGGGCCGGTCTGCCGGAAGGGGTGATCAGCGTGCTCCCGGCCGACCGGGAGACCAGCGAGTACCTGGTGTCGCACCGCGACATCGACAAGATCGCGTTCACCGGCTCGACCCGGGCCGGGCGCCGGATCGCCGCCATCGCGGGCGAGCAGCTCAAGCGGGTCAGCCTGGAGCTGGGCGGCAAGTCGGCCGCGATCATCCTGCCGGACGCCGACGTCGACCGGGCGGTGCTCGGGCTGAAGTTCGCCTCCCTCCTCAACAACGGCGAGTCGTGCATCGCCCAGACCCGCGTCCTCGCCCCGCGCGTCCGGTACGACGAGGTCGTCACCGGCCTCAAGGATCTCGTGGAGTCGCTCAAGGTCGGTGACCCGGCCGACCCCGACACCTTCATCGGCCCGATGATCCGCCGCGACCAGCAGCAGCGCGTGCGCGACTACATCGAGGCAGGCATCGCGGAGGGGGCCCGCCTCGTCACCGGCGGCCCCGGGATCCCGCCCGGGCTGGAGAACGGCAACTACGTGACCCCGACCGTGTTCGCCGACGTCGACAACTCCATGCGGATCGCCCAGGAGGAGATCTTCGGCCCGGTCCTCGTGGTCATCCCCTACGACGACGAGGACGACGCCGTACGGATCGCCAACGACTCGGAGTACGGGCTCTCGGGCGGCGTCTGGTCCGCCGACGAGGCGCACGCGCTGGCGGTCGCCCGCCGGCTGCGGACCGGCACGGTCACCGTCAACGGCGCGGCCTTCTCCTTCGACGGCCCGTTCGGCGGCTACAAGGCCAGCGGGATCGGCCGCGAGTACGGGGCGGTGGGGCTCGCCCAGTATGTCGAGCACAAGACCGTCACCTTGGCGGCATCGGGGGCCTGACCTGGGGCACTGCTGACCTGGGCAAACACTCTTTGGCGAGGCGTCTACAACCGGCTGCGGATGTGGGCTATCGACGGCACCTGGGAGCGGGTGTTCACGACGCTGATGGCCCAGGCCGACGCCGAAGACGACCTGAGCTGGGCCGTCTCGGTGGACTCCACCATCGTGCGGGCCCATCAGCACGCCGCTGGGGCCCGCAAAAAGGGCCCCAGCCGGCGAGCCGGACGACCACGCCATCGGACGGTCCCGCGGCGGACTGACCACGAAGATCCACCTCGTCGCCGACACCTGCTGCCGCCCCTGGCCTTCGTCCTCACTGCCGGACAGGCCGGCGACGCACCTGCCTTCATTGACGGCATGGCCCGCTTGCGCGTTCCCCGGCGCCGAGGACGCCCCCGGACCAGGCCGGAGGTGGTCCTGGCCGACAAGGCACACTCCTCCCGCGCGATCCGCGAGCACCTGCGCAAGCGCGGCATCCGAGCGGTGATCCCCGTCCCGGCCGACCAGCGAGGTCATCGACTCCGTCGCGGCAGCCGAGTCGGCAGACCACCGGCCTTCGATCGTGACGCCTACAAGCAGCGCAGTACCGTCGAGCGGTGTATCAACCGCTTGAAGCAGTGGCGGGGCATCGCGACTCGCTACGAGAAGACCGCGACCATCTACCTGGCCGGACTCCACATCGCAGGCATCTTCCTCTGGTCCGCCCACTGATCCAGGGGACTACGATCTGGCGATTTCTTGCCGGAGCTGGTGGGTGAAGCGACGCAGGAGGTCCAACGTCTCTCGGAACTCGGCCCGGCGGTCGTCCCTGCCGTCGGTGGGCCGGGTGCTCCAGACCCGACGCGCGAGAGCATCGGCGAGATCGACGGTGTCGCTGGCACAGAGCAGGTAGAGGGCTGAGCGTGCTTCCTGCATCTGGTTCGCCAACTCGTTTGCTCCGGGACCGTCGTCACTCAGCTGTGTTTCCTTCAGGTAGTCCAGCAGCTGAACTACGGCCGTGTCGAAGCCGATCCCGGCTTTGAGCTTCTGTTCGCGGAGCCACATGCGGTCCCGTCGGCGCGCGGTGAACCACGAACCGAACACCGCCCCTATGAGGCCGATAGCGGCTCCGATGGCCACGGACAGGATGTTCTCCACGGTCAGCTCCCCCCGACGTACAGCGCCGCCAGGCTACAGAGGCCGCCGGAGGCGCCGCACTCGACGAGCGCCCTCACATGCCAAGGGATCGGTGATCCGAACGAAACGGCCTAGCTAGGCTAGGCCGAATCGGATGTGCCCCCCGACTGCCGTAGGCCAACCTGCGGAAGCAACATCAGGGGCCCGGGGATCCCCGGGCCGGGACGGCAGCGGTTACGCGGCGAGTTCCTTCATGGTCGCTGCGACCTGGCGGACCGCCCCCGACCCTTGAAGGGGCGGGGCCGTATCGACATCGGGTCTCCCGCGGGCAGGCGGAGGACGAAGCACGCCCCCGAACCCTTCGGCTGCACCGCCAGCA
Organism: Streptomyces sp. NPDC058683; assembly: GCF_042716195.1. NCBI lineage: Bacteria > Bacillati > Actinomycetota > Actinomycetes > Kitasatosporales > Streptomycetaceae > Streptomyces > Streptomyces sp. NPDC058683. Next base: position 53,132 of record NZ_JBHXSK010000021.1, on the reverse strand, counting down.
CGAGCAGGCCGCCGTGCCGGGCCGCCAGGTCGCGGGCTATGGCGAGACCGAGGCCGGTGCCGCCGTCCGTACGGGTGCGGGACTCGTCCAGGCGGGTGAACCGCTCAAATATCCGTTCGCTGTCGGCTTCCGCGACGCCGGCCCCGTCGTCGCGGACGGTGCACAGCACCGACCCGGGTGCGGCCGAGTCCCGGGTCACGGTCAGCAGTACGCGGCCGACGGCGTGGCGCAGGGCGTTGTCGAGCAAGTTCCGGAGGATCCGTTCGAGGTCACCGGGTGCCGCGAACACCGTCGTCGCGGCATCCGGCGCGGCGACGAGGAGATCCACCTTCGGGGAACCCCCGGCGCGCTCCGCGTACTCCTCCGAGAGCCGGCCCGCCAGTGCCGCCACGTCGACCCGTTCGGCGGGGGCCGGCGCGGCGCCCGCGTCCAGCCGGGCCAGCAGGAGCAGTTCCTCCGTCAGACCGCTCAGCCGCCGCGCCTGCCGGCCGGCCGCGGACACCACGGCGGGCCAGTCGGTCCGGTCGGGATAGGCGGTCGCCACCTCCAGCCCCGCGAGGAGGGTGGCGAGCGGGCTGCGCAGTTCGTGCGCGGCGTCCGCCACGAACCGGCGCTGTGCCGTGGCCGCCTCCTCCAACCGCTGCAGGGTGGCGTTGATGGTCAGTGCCAGTTCCGCCACCTCGTCGGCGGTGTCGGGTACCTCCACCCGTTCGCGGGGGTCCGTCGCGGTCACCGAGGCGGTGCGCGCCCTGATCGCCTCGACCGGCCGCAGCGCCCGCCGCGTGGCCAGCCAGGCCACCCCGGCCACCAGCACGGTCGCGACGGGAACGGCCACGACGAGTTCCCCGTCGAGTTCGCCGACCGCCCGCTCGGCATCGTCCGGGACGATCAGGACGTACACCCGGACCCGGGCGTCGGCGGCCACCCCGCGCCCCTGCGTCTCGCCGGGCAGATAGGAGGCGGGCACCGTCCCGTCGACGGTGGTCAGGGTCCGTCCGGACAGCGAGCGGGCCGCCGGCTCGGCCACGGCGGGAAACGTGAACCGGCGTCTGGTGTACAGGGGCAGGCTCCCGCCCCGGCCAGGGCCCGGGAGGAACGCGCGGCCGTCCTTCTCGTACGGCGCCAGGTCGGGACTGGACGCCAGGAGCATGCCGTCGTCGGCGACGATTTCGTACGGTGCTGTTCCCCAGGGGCCGCCGATGGACGCGTAGACGGTGGCGCTGAGCAGGGTGTCGACCTGCTGCTGGGCCACCGACGAGGTGGCCCGCAGCCGCTCGTCGTACAGCTGATGCCGCATCAGCAGGGCCCCGGAGGTGAAGAGCACGGCCGCGGCGAAGGCGGCGGCCAGCGCGGAACGCGCCCGCACCGAGCGGAGAACCCGTACCGAACGTGGGAGAAGGCGGGCGCGCCGCAGCCGGCGGAGCGCGCCGGGCGGGAGCGCGGGCAGCAAGGCGCGGCGCCCGCTCGGATCTCGGCCGTTCGGAACGTCAGTCACCGGAGTTCCGTCCGACACCGTCCCACCGCCCGGCCGGGGGCTCCTGAACGGCGTGTTCCTCCGTCTCCCCGCGGTCGTCGACCAACCGGTAGCCCACCCCGCGCACCGTCAGGAGGGACTGCCGTCCGAAGGCCGTGTCGATCTTCCGGCGCAGGGCGCTGACCCGGACCTCGACCAGGTTGAGGTCCTCGGCCTCGTCCGGCCACGCGTGGTGCAGGATCTCCGACTTTGTGACCGCTTCGCCCGGCCGCCGCGCGAGCACCTCGGCGACTGCGAACTCCCGGGGCGTGAGCGGTACGGCGACGCCCGACCTGCGGCAGGTCCTGGCCGCCACGTCCAGGACCAGGTCGCCCACCGCCAGCAGCGGGGAGGCGGGTCCCCGCGCCCGGCGCATGAGCGCGCGCAGCCGTGCGACCAGGACCAGGTAGGTGAACGGCTTGGTGACGTAGTCGTCGGCGCCGGTGTCGAGGGCCTCGGCCTGGTCCCAGTCGCCGTCCTTCGCGGTGAGCACCAGCACGGGGGTGGTGATGCCCTCACGGCGCAGCTGGGCGCAGACCCGGTAGCCGTTGAGCAGCGGCAGCAGCAGGTCGAGCACGACGGCCGCATAGTCACCCGTGCGGGCCTTCCACAGGCCCTCGCGGCCGTCATGGGCCACGTCCACGCGATAGCCCTCGGCCGTCAGCCCGAGGCGCAGCGTCTCCGCCAGCTCGCGCTCGTCCTCCACCACCAGAATCCTCACCCCACCAGCCTGGCACAGGCTTCCGGCGGCTCCCTGACCGCTTCGTCAGGTTCGGTCAGGGCCTGGTCAGCGGCTCTCCGGCACGGTGTCCGAGCCCCGGAAGGGTGCTCGCCGCGCCGGCCCACCCGCGCGGCGAGCGCCGCACCGGTGATCCGCCGGACGAAAGGCCCCGACATGCCGACCCGCCTGACCACGCTCCTCGCTACGCCCCGCGCGTCCCGCCCGCCGTCCCGCGACGACGCGGCCGGGCCCGTCGCCGGAACGGCCCGGCCATCGCGGGGCGCCCCCGGCTGGGCGACCGCGCTGTCGCTCGCCCTGGTGTGCTTCGTGACGTACACGGCGCTGTCCGTGCGGCTGCACCAGCGGATGCTGACCACCGGCTACGACCTGGGGATCTTCGAGCAGGCGGTACGGTCCTACGCGCACGGGCACCTGCCGGTGGCCGAGCTCAAGGGACCGGGGTTCCCGCTGCTCGGCGACCACTTCTCGCCCGTACTGGCCCTGCTGGCACCGCTGTACCGGGTCTGGCCGACGCCGGTGGTCCTGCTGGTGGCGCAGGCCGCGTTGTTCGCGGTGGCGGTGATACCCCTGGCCAGGTGGGCCGAGGAGGTACGCGGCCGACGGGCGGCGCTGGTGGTCGGTCTCGGCTACGGCGCCTCCTGGGGTGTCGCACAGGCGGTCGGGTTCGACTTCCACGAGGTGTGCTTCGCGGTGCCGTTGCTGACGTTCTCCCTGACGGCGGTGGGCCGTGGCAGGGCGCGTGCCGCGGCCTTGTGGGCGCTTCCGCTGCTGCTGGTGAAGGAGGATCTCGGGCTGACCGTCGCGGTCGTGGGTCTGCTGATCGCGCGCACCGGCGAGCGCGACGACCGCAGGACGGGGGGTGCCCTGTTCCTGGCCGGAGTGCTCGGGTCCTTCCTGGAGATGCTGGTCGTGATACCGGCGTTCAACCCCGGCGGCACGTTCGCCTACAGCTCCAGCGTGCCCGGCGCGGGGTCCGCCACGCCGGGCGTCGGCGAGTTGCTCCTCCACTACACGGTGGGGCTGGTCACCCCGGACACCAAGGCGCAGACGGTGCTGGCCCTGCTGTCCGTGACCGGGTTCCTGGCCGTGCGCTCCCCGCTCCTGTGGGCGGCCCTGCCGACGCTCCTGTGGCGCTTCGCGTCGGACAACCAGGCCTACTGGGGAACCGGCTACCACTACAGCGCGATCCTGATGCCGGTGCTGTTCGCCGCCTTCGTCGACGCGCTGACCCGGCCCGGACCGGTGCGGTACGCGCTGGCGGCGAGCGCGGCCGTCACCGTGCTCCTGCTGCCCCAGTTCCCGCTGTGGCAGCTGACGCAGCCCGCCACCTGGCACACCGACCCCCGGCTCGCGACCGCCCGGCGGCTGATGGACCGCATCCCGGACGGCGCCACCGTCGCCGCCTCCAACCGGCTGGTCCCGCAGCTCAGCAACCGCACCCGGGTCAGCGTGTTCGGCCTGGGGGGCAGCCGTCCCGACCCGGAGTGGATCATCGACGACAACGCGCAGCCGATGGGCTGGCCGATCTCACCCGACGACGACCGCAGGCTGCTGTCCGAGGTCCGGAACAACGGCCGCTACCGGACCGTCGCTGACCAGGACGGCTACGTTCTCCTGCAGCGGTGGCCCTGACAGAGCCGCAGGCCGGCGACGCCGTGGAACTCGTGGCGCCTCCTACGCCTGTCCTACGCCTGCGCCGGCCCCTGTTCCAGTACCGGGGCGAGCCGTCGGACGCCGAGGCCGAGGGCCTGTCCGGTGGCGTCCGCCGGGAAGGTGCCGAGGGCGCGCTCAGGGACTGGCGGACACCGGACTTGCGGCAGGCGTCGGCGAAGGACCGGCGGGTGTACTGGGCCCCGTGGCCGGTGTGCACGACCGCCCCGGCGAGGCTGCCGCGGGTCCGCGTAGGCGCAGTCAGCAGCTACCGCCCGGAAGACCAGCCCGGCCGCTTTGGCCCGGGCGGCCAGGTCGGCTGCGATCTGCAGTTGGTGCTGACCGGGGGAGTGATGGGCCGGGCCAGAGCAGGCCTGCACCGGGTAGCAGCAGCGCAAGTCCGTCCAGGAGGAGGTCACGGTGACCACACCACGGTTGATCCTTCCGACCGAGCCGGGGTCCTGCTTGCCCACATGGGTGTGGCCCTTCCGTCCTTGCGGTCGCCGGATTCGTCGACGCGGTGACCGGGTCAGGCCGCACCACCGTGTCGAGACAGGCGGTCAGTCGCGTGCCGGGGGTGTGTAGAAGTCGCCGACGGATGTCCAGACGCCGTTCCTCACCACTACTTTCTGCACGCTGCGCGTACCCAGGTGATTGCTCGCGCTGAATGTCATGACGGGCGACACCCTGGGGTCCACCTTGGTCGCCTTCTGGTAGGCGGTGGTGAGGGACTGGGCTGTGACGGGCCCCTTGACGGTCTTCGCGATCTCGGCGAAGACCTTGGCGTTGCTCCAGCCCCACAGAGCGAGGAAGCCCGCGGTCTGGCCGGGTTCGTACTTGGCCATCGCGGTCCGGAACTCCTTCACCGCGGGGTCGTCGTCCGAGGGCGCCTTGACCAGCTGGACGGCCTTGAGACCCTCGGCGGCGTCCTTGGCCAGGGCGATCGTCGACTCCGCGGCCACCGGGGCGTAGGCGTAGGTGGGCAGGGAGAGGCCCTGCAACTTGGCCTCCTTGAGGAAGGCGGCCGCCTCGGGTGAGGTGAGGATCAGGATGACCGCCTGCGGTTTCGCCGACTTCACCTTGCTGATCACCGGGGTGTAGTCGGTGGTCTGGTACTTGACCGGCAGCCGGTCGACCTCGACGGAGGGGTTCACCTTCTTCGCGACGGGCGCCACCTGCTCGGCCACGTTCACGAACGCGGCCGGGTCGCTGTGCACGACGAGGATCTTCTTCGCGCCGTCCTGCACCGCCCACGCGGCGACCGCCGCGGCCTGGTCCTCGTAGAGGGTCTGGGTGCCGAACAGGCCGGCGCGCGGCGGCTTGTACCAGTTCTCGGTGCCGCCCACCTCGTTGAGGACCGGCACCTTGGACTGGTTGAGGACGAACGGGAAGGCCGCCTCCGCCTGAGAGGTGCCGTTCGCGTTGACGATGGCCACGACCTTGTCCTGGCCGACGAGCTGACGTGCGATCTGCACGGTCTGCTGCGGATCGGCCGCGTTGTCCTTGACGGTCCACTCGATCTTGCGGCCGTTGACGCCCCCCTGCGCGTTGAGCATCTTGAAGTACGCGTCTGCGCCCGCCTTCTCGGCCACGCCGTACGTGGCGGTGGAGCCCGTGAGGGGCAGCCACGCGCCGATGTGGATCTCGGAGGAGTTGCTACCCGCCGACGCCGAGTCCTGACCGGCGCACGCGCTTGCGGTCAGTGCCATCGCGGCGAGAACGGCCGTCGTTCCCGCCACGCGGCGGAATCTGCTGATTGTCCGGAACACGGTCCACCTCGTTCACAACGTTCACAACGGGATTCACTTCACTTGGGAGGTCCGGGCGGGGGCCGCCGTGGTCGTGGCGGGCACCAGGCCGCCGCCGAAATACGCCGATTCCGCCAGGGCCGCGAACTCCGCGTCGCCCGGCCGTCCTTGAGCGGCGACGACGCCCTCGTGCAGGACGGCCACCTCGTGGCAGACGGCCATGGCCCGGCTGAGGGACTGCTCAAGGAGCACCACCGTCAGGCCGTCGTGGGTCAGCCCGATCAGCCGGTCGTAGACCTCGTCCACCAGGGCGGGGGCCAGACCGAGAGCCGGTTCGTCGACGATCAGGACGTCCGGCCGGACGATCAGCGCGCGGGCGATGGCGAGCATCTGCTGTTCGCCGCCCGACAACCCGGCGGCCGGGGCGGACATCCGGTCACGCAGCCGTGCCGGCAGCCACTGGGCGGTCTCCTCCAGGCGTTCGCGCAGCGCCGAGCCGGTGACGCCGGCGGCGTACGCCGCGACCTCGAGGTTCTCGCGCAGCGACAGCGTCTTGAACAGTCCGCGGCCCTCGGGAGCGAGGCTGGTGCGGACGGAGCCGCCCGACTGTCGTTCGCCGTGGGCGGGTCGGAGCGAGCCGTGCAGGATGCCGGCGAGGGTGCTCTTGCCCGCGCCGTTGGCCCCCGCGACACCGAGCACGCTTCCTTCACGGACGTCGAGGTCGACGTCCCGCAGGGCGACCACCCCGCCGTACGAGTGACCTGTCCCGCGCAGGCGGATCAGGCTCTGTTCGCCCACGGTGTCGGGAAGTTGGGCACGGTTGCCGATCGTTCCCAAGTAGGACGACCGCACCTTCGGATCCTGGAGCACGGTGTCCGGCGTGCCGTCGCCGATGGTGCGGCCGAAGTCGAACGCGAGCACCCGGTGGGCGACGGAGAAGAGGTCGTCGAGGACGTGGTCGATGACCACCACGGCGGTGCCGTCGGCGTTCAGCCGCCTGATGTGCTGGGCCAGCAAGGCCCGTTCGCTCGCGTCGAGCCCGCCGAAGGGCTCGTCCAGGATCAGCAGCCGTGGCCTCTCGGCCATCGCCCGCGCGAGGTCGAGGCGCTTCTGGAGGCCGAAGGGCAGCTCCGTGGGGCGACGGTCGGCCACGTCCGCGAGGCCCACGGAGCGCAGCAGCCGCGCCACGGCGTCCCGGTCGTCGGCCCTGACACGGCGGCGGGTGCACAACACGTTCTCGGCGACGGTGAGTTCGGAGAACACCTCCGCGTGCTGGAAGGTACGGCCGATCCCCAGCCGGCGACGCGCGGTCGCCCTGGCCTTCAGCAGCGGCCGGCCGGCGAAGTCGGCGGTCCCGCTCACGCGCCCGTTGCCGGTCAGCCCGGACAGCACGTTCAGCAGCGTCGTCTTTCCGGCCCCGTTGGGCCCGATGACAGCCAGGATCTCGTCCTGCCGCACGGACAGCGAGGCGTCTTCCAGGGCCTTGAGTCCGCCGTAGGAGACGGACACGTGCTCCAGGTGCAGGAGGACTGGGCCTTCGGAGGATGGCGCGAGCGCCGGGACCGGCTCGGACGGCTCGGCGGACTCGGGGGACGGCGGGTGTCCGGCCGCCGGCCGTCGCAGTACGTGCCTCAGGACCTGTCGCGCGGGCCCGGCGAGGAACGGTACGAGTCCTCCGGGCAGGAAGAGGAGGATCGCGATCAGCACGACGCCCTGCACCACGGGCTGGGGCATCCCCACGGTGGAGGAGAGCGAGGGGCTCCAGGTCAGATAGATGCCGCCGGCCACGGCGCCGAGGACCGAGCCGACCCCGCCGAGTACGCACGCCGCGATCAGGGAGATGCCGAAGGCGAGCGAGAACGGGTCCGGGCTGACGAACCCGGTGATCAGACCGAGCAGCACCCCCGCGCAGCTCGTGCACGCACCGCTCACCGCGAACGACAGCGACGACTGGGCCTCCGGCGCGATACCGACCGTACGGGCGGCCATGGGATGCGACTTGGCGGCCACCAGACGCATCCGCAGCGCCGAGGCGCGGGCGGGTACGGCCAGGGCGAGGACCACGGCCGCCGCGCCCACCGCGAGGTACTGGGCCTCCATGCCGCCGCCCGGGTACGTGCCGAGGCCCAGGGCGCTGCGCAACTGGAGCACCGGGACTCCCTGGTCGCCCCCGGTCACGCTGCTCCACCTGTTGACCAGTTCCAGGGTCACCGTGGTGAAGGCGAGGGTCAGCAGGGCGATGTAGAGCACCGAGAACCGGGCTCCCGCGTACCCAAGGAAGGCGCCCAGGGCGGCGCCGACCGCGACCGCCCCCAGGACCACCGCCTCCAGGGCCCAGCCGTGTGCGCTGCCGTACGCGGCGAAGTAGGCGCCGATGGCGAAGAACGCGGGATGGCCGACCGACCAGATGCCGGACCAGCCGGCGAGCAGGCCGACCGACAGCACGACGATCGTGTACACGGCCGCCAGCGCCACCGAGTACATCTGGTACGCCGGGATCGCGCCGGCTGCCATGAACACCATGAGCACCGCGCCGGCGGCCGGTCCCAGGGCGGCCCTCGCCAGGACGGAACGGTTGAAGACCATGGATGCGACCCCTCAGACGCGCTGGAAGGTGCGGGTGCCGAACAACCCCTGGGGGCGGATCAGCAGCACCAGCACGGTGAACGAGAACACGAACGTGTCGCGGAAGCTGGCGGAGACGTAGTTCGCCGCCAGGTTGTCCAGGACACCGATGGCCAGCCCGCCGACGACAGCGCCGTACATGCTGGTCAGACCGCCCAGGAAGATCCCGGCGAAGGCCCGGAACAGCGGTGCGGTGAGCGCCGTGGTGGCCAGGCCGGAGCGCGGCGCGTACAGGCACGCGGCCAGCGCGGCGAGACCGAGGCCGAGGGCCCAGGAGATCCGGGCGAGCCGCTGGGCACCGAGGCCCACGACCCGGGCCGTCCCGGGCGACTCGGCCACGGCACGCATGGCCGAGCCGAGCGTGGTGCGGGCGAACAGATAGCCCACCAGCGCCATCGCCACCGCGGCGACAGCGATCGTCACCAGGCTCTGCACCGGCAGCGCCGCGCCCGACCAACGCACCGTGCCGTCCACCAGGCTGGGGAAGTCCCGGGGCTGTTCGCCCCAGACCGATCCCGCCAGGTTCTCGGCGATCAGCGAGACTCCCATGGTCACGACCAGCGCGGAGAACAGCTGTCCCTGACCCAGCGGCCGGATCACGGTCTCGCGCACCAGCAGGCCCGCCGCGACGGTGACCGCGATGGCGGCGAGCAGGCCGAACACCGTCGCCACACCGCGGTCGTGGAGCGACACGGCCACGTACAGGCCCAGCGTTGCGAGCGACGCCATCGCGAAGTTCACGACGTCCGTGGCCCGGTAGATGATGACCAGCCCGAGGCCCATGAGGCCGTACACGGCTCCACTCGCCACACCGCTGACCAGGACAAGCAGGAACTGACTCACAGTCCCTCCCTCGGGGAAGAGCGCGTTTCACGCCAGCGTGCGGAACTCACGGGCACGGCAGGCGACGCTAAATCAAAGTGAACTCAATTCAGTACGCTAGGCACTGCGATGCCGGGCGGGCAAGACTCGTGCACGGGATTTGTGCGTGTCCGCCCGCGCCGTCTCAGCGGCCGACGGCCGTCGGCGCCCCGGCGAGCGCGGTACGAGCCGCCGCCAGCCCGAAGACCAGGGCGGGGGCGAGGCCGCCCGCGTAGGCGCGCCGGTACAGCCCGCCCCCGTCCGCGCCGGCCGCGAGCAGTCCGGGAACCCGACCGCACCCGTCGGCGCCCCCGTCTCCCCGCGCGGACAGGACGCGGGCCCCGGCGTCGATCAGCAGGCCCGCGAAGGTGAACGTGACCGCCGGGGCGGCCTCGATGACGTAGAAGGGCGGTTCGTCCAACGGGCGGGAGTCCAGCAGGCGGCTGGGTTCCGGGTTGCCGCCCGATGCCGTGGCGGCGTTGAACTCCTTGATGCGGTCACGGATCACGGCGCCGGGATAGCCCCACTCCTCGGGCATCGACGCGAAGTCCTCCAGGTCGTCCGCCACCGCGCAGCGGGCCCCGGCGCGATGGCACAGCTGGAACTTGTCGACGCCGGGGATGCCTTCGACGTACGAGGCGCTGATCCACTCCTGGTGCACGCGCGCGTCGGCGACCAGCAGACCGCGGGCCTGCGGCCGGTCCAGCAGGGCCATGGCGGTGAGGTGGTCGCCGACCGTCTCGTCGACGAAGCGCTCACCGGTGGTGTCGAACAGCAGGGCGTGCTCGCTGTAATAGAGCGCGAGGCCGACGAAGCGCGCGGGGTCGGAGAGGGAGACGCCCGCCGGCATCAGGTGGCCGTAGAAACCGGCATCCTTCTTGCCGAACTCCGCCCCCGCGGCCCGGCCGAGCGCGAGTCCGTCGCCACGGCTGTGAGAGTTGGCCCGCAGGCCGATGTCCGCGGCCTGCGGGTGCAGGTGCTGGGCGCGCAGGCCGGGGTCGCCCTGGAAGCCGCCGGTCGCGAGCAGGGTCCAGGTGGCCTCGATCCGGCGCGCCGAGCCGTCCGGCATCAGGCACTCGGCCCCCGTCACCCTGCCGTTCTCCGTCAGGAGGGTGCGGGTCCAGGTGCCGGTCAGCACCTCCTGGCCCCGGTCCCGGAGCAGCCGTTCGCAGGTGTCGAGGTAGTGGTCGGTGTCGACCTGGTGCCCGCGGCCGAAGCCGAGAACGGGCACCGGCGGCCTGCACTCCACGCCGAGCGACCGGACCCAGGCCACACCGTCGGCGAACCCGTCGACCAGGGCCGCGGCCAGCTCCGGGTCGCCGTCCGGATTGACCCGGCGCAACTCCTCGACGGTCGGGGCGGTCCAGATGAAACCGGCGAAGCGGGCGGAGCCGCCGGTGCGCTCCGCCTTCTCCACCAGCACCACCGAGCCGCCCTCGACCGCCACCCGGGCGGCTGCCGAGAGCCCGGCCATGCCACCGCCAATCACCAGCAGATCCACTGTGTCCGCGCCCATGGGCAGTCCACCGCCTTTGCGTCGCTGAGTGAGACATGACGCTAATTGAACTCACTTCTGTAGTCGAGAGGTCGGTGCGGGTGCGCTGTGGCGGTACGGTTTCTGCCGGGTCGACGCCTCAGTCCGGAACTCGGCCGGGAACGCGGTCGGGAAAGCTCAGTACTCAGCCGGGAACACGGTCGGGAAAGCTCAGTCGGGAACGACGACGGCGCGTCCCCGCACCGCGCCCGCACGCAGCCTCTCGAACGCTTCCGAAGCGCTCGACAGTGCGTACCGCTCGACCTCCACCCGCACGGAGCCCTCGCGGGCCAGTGCGACGACCCGTGCGAGTTCGGGCACGGTTCCCCAGAAGGGCAGCGAGATCCGCGTCCCGGGAGGGAGGGCCCCGGGCTTGCGGACCGTCAGTTCGCCGCCCCCGCTTCCGACCACGGCCAGTTCCCCGTCCGCCCGCAATGCGGCGACGGCGAGCTCGAGGCTGGAGCGGCTGCCGACGAAGTCGAGCACGGCCACCGCTCCGGCCCCGCTCGTCCGGGCCCGCAGGACCTGGGCGGTGTCGGACCGCAGCAGCGTCCCGAAGTGCGCGCCGCAGGCGTCGGCCAGGGCCAGCGCCTCGTTCCGTACGTCCACGGCCAGTACGTGCGCGGCCGTCGTCGCCCGCAGGATCTGGACGGCGAGATGCCCCAGCCCCCCGACCCCGATCACCACCACGCTCGCGCCGGCCGTGAGCGAATGTCGTACGGCGGTCACGGCGTGGTATGCGGTGAGTCCGGCGTCGGTCAGCGGCGCCGCCTGGACCGCGTCCAGGTCGCCCACCGGGACCAGCAACCGCCCGGACGGGACGAGCAGGGTGTCGGCCATACCGCCGTCGCGGCCCAGTCCCGCCCCGGTACCGGTCAGCTCCTGGTTGAGAGCCGTTCGCAGGTCGCAGTAGTTCTCGGCGCCCGACGCGCAGTGCGCGCACCGCCCGCAGCCCCAGGGCCCGTACACGACCACGCGCTCGCCGACGGCCGGACCCACGGCCTGCGGGCCTCGCTCCGCCACCCGGCCGGCGACCTCGTGCCCGAGGGTGAACGGAATTCGATAGGGGAGGCCCCCTGGAGCGCTGTCGATGACATGGAGGTCCGACCGGCACAGCCCGGCCGCCTCGACCCGGACCAGCACCTCCTCGCCTGTGGGCGCAGGTCGCGCCAGCTCGGTGAGGACGGGTGGCCCACCCCAGCGCGTCAGTCGGACCGCTCTTGTCCGGCCCGTGGGCACCGCTCCTGCCCTGCCTGTTGACATGACGGAGACGGTAACAAAAATGAAGTCAGTTCAGTAGATCGAAGGGGAAGGGAGAGGTGACGCTGTGGGTGACGAACGCGGTGACGGGAGGGCGGGACGCTTCGGCGGACGGGTCGCTCTGGTCACCGGTGCGGGCTCCGGCATCGGAGCGGCGGTGGTCCGGCGGCTCGCCGCGCAGGGCGCGGAGGTCTTCGCGGCCGACATCGACGGCACCGCCGTCGAGACCGTCACCAAGGACCTGTCCGGCGCGCACGCGCTGACCGTGGACGTCGCGGACCGCGCGCAGGTCGACCGGGCGTTCGCGGAGGCGGCCGGGGAGCACGGGCGGCTGGACGTGGTGGTGCACGCGGCCGGTGTCGACGACCCCGTCGCGAAGGAGTGGATCGCCGAGGCGCTGCTCGACGACCGGCCGCCCGAGGTGACCGCGCGGCTGGGCGACGACGCGTGGCGGCAGGTGCTGCGGGTCAATCTCGACGGCACCTTCCATGTGCTGCGCGCCGCACTGCGCGTCATGGTGCCCCGCGGGTCCGGTGCGGTCGTCACCGTCGGCTCCTCCTCGGCCTTCGACACGGTGGTCGGCTATCCGCACTACGCGGCGTCGAAGGCGGGCGCGCACGCGCTGAGCCAGGCCGTCGCCAAGGAGGCGATCGCGTTCGGCGTCCGGGTCAACACGGTGGCGCCGGGGCCGACGGAGACGGGCATGGCGGCGCGCACGCCCGCGCCGCTTCGGCGGGGCTTCGCCGACCCACGGGTCCGGCCGTACGCGACGCCGGAGGAGATCGCCGACATCGCGCTGTTCCTGGCGAGCGAGGACGCGGCGAATCTCGTGGGCGCGGTCCTGCTGGCCAACGGCGGACGGTTCACGGTGTGAGGGAGGTTCGGATGGTCCGGCTCGATGTCGATCCCGCGCTGCTGCTGGAGACCGAGGAGCAGCGCCAACTACGAGCGGTTCTGCGGGACGTGCTCACCGATGCCTGCGGGCCTGAGCGGGTCCGCGAGCAGGCGGCGGGCCCGCGCGGATTCGACCGGGCGCTGTGGGACAGGCTCGCCGGCGAGATCGGAGTGCACGGCCTCGCCGTTCCCGAGGAGTACGGCGGCGCCGGCTACACCTTCGCCGAACTCGCCGTCGCCCTGGAGGAGACGGGACGCGCACTGTGCCCCGCACCGCTGCTCCCGACCGTCGTGCTGGCCGGCGAGGCCCTGCTGGCGAGCGGTGATCGGCGGGCCTGTGAACGCTGGCTGCCCGGCATCGCGTCCGGCACCCGCACGGCCACCGTCGCCGGGGTGCTGCACCCGGCCCGGGTGACGGCCGAGCGCGGTCCCGACGGCTGGGTGCTGCGCGGCGAGGCGGACTTCGTGCCCGACGGCGAGGGCGCCGAGCTGCTGCTGGTCGCCGCCCGTGCCCCGGACGGCGCGCGGCTGTTCGCCTGCACCCCGGACGCCGCGACCTGCCGTCGTACGGCTCGCCGCCTGCTCGACCCCACCCGGCGCCAGGCGCATGTCAGCTTCACGGGTGCCGCGGCCGAGCCGGTCGGCGATCCAGGGCAGGCCCCGGCGGTAGCCGCCGCCGTACGGGACGCCGGACGGGTGGCACTGGCCGCCGAGCATGTCGGAGGCAGTGCGCACGCGCTGGACGCCGCCCTGGACTACGTGTCCCACCGAACTCAGTTCGGTCGGGTCATCGGCTCGTTCCAGGCGATCAAGCATCGGCTGGCCGACCTCCTCGTCGCGGTCGAGGGCGCCCGCTCCGCGTCGTCGTACGCGAGCGCCTGCCTGGCCGTACGGCGGCCGGAGCTGCCCGTCGCCGCGAGCGCCGCGGCGGTCGCCTGCACCCCTGCGTATCGCCTGGCCGCCACCGAATACGTCCAGCTCCACGGCGGAATCGGCTTCACCTGGGAGCATCCGGCGCACCTCTACGTGCGCCGTGCCAGGGCCGACGAGGCGCTGTTCGGCACGGGGGACGACCACGCCCTGCGGCTGGCCGGACTGCTCGGCCTCGCCGGCCGCAGTGGCTGATCATCAGCCGGTCGGTCAGGTTCCAGACCATTGACAGGGGCATCTAACGCCCCCAGAATCGAACTCAATTCAGTTCAGTTTGGAGGGACTCATGGCAGTCGAAGACGAGATCCAGTTCGAGCGCGACGGGCAGGTGGCGCGGGTCTGGCTGAACCGTCCGCACAAGAAGAACTGCGTGACCGTGCCGATCCTCAACCGCCTCGACGAGATCATCACCGAGGTCGACGCGGACCCCGAACTGCGTGTGCTGGTGCTGCGTGGGCGTGGCAACACCTTCTGCTCCGGGTTCGACCTGGACAGCCTCAAGGCCGACTTCGTCGGCAGGTCCAACGCGATCGACGTCGCCGTGCTGTCGGCCAAGGTCTGCGACCGGCTGTACTCGATGAAGACCCCGTCGATCGCCGTCCTCGAAGGGCATGTCACCGCTGGCGGGTTCGAGCTGATGATCTCCTGCGACTTCGCGATCGCCGCGGACGACGCCCTGATCGGCGACTTCCACATCCGCCGCGCCCTGTTCGGCGGAGCCGGGCCGATCTACCGGGTGCCGCGCATGATCGGCGTCCGCAAGACCAAGGAGCTCATGCTCACCGGCAAGCTGCTCACCGGTGTCGAGGCCGCCGAGTTCGGGCTCATCAACTCCTCCGCGCCCGCGGACAAACTCGACGCCACCGTCGAGGAGTTCGCCGACCAGTTGGTCGACAAGAGCCCGTTCACCATGTGGATCACCAAGATGACAATCGACCGGAGCCTCGACGCGGACATCCAGTCCCTGATGGTCATGGAACACCTCGCCGTCGGCGTGATGCTCAACTCCGAGGACGCGGCGGAGGGCGTGGCGGCCTTCCTGGAGAAGCGGGAACCGCAGTGGAAGGGCCGCTGAGCACCGCGGCGGAGACCGGGAGCCGGCTGCGCGGCTCCCGGTGCGCCGACTGCGCGGTGGCCGCCTACCCGGCCGGCCCCGGGTGCCCACGCTGCGGGGGACCGGCCGAGCCGGTCGTGCTCTCCGCCATGGGCACGCTGTGGACCTGGACCGTGCAGCGGTACGCGCCCAAGTCGCCGCCGTACGTCCCGCCCGCCGCCGGATTCGCGCCGTACGCCGTCGGATACGTCGAACTCCCCGAAGGCGTACGGGTGCTGGCCGCCCTCGACATCCGGCCCGAGGACGCCGAGATCGGCATGCCGGTCACGATCACGGCGGGAGACGGTGTGCCGAGGGCCGCGGGAGCCGTCGTATGAGCGGCGAGGACGTACTCGTCTGCGGTGCCGGGATCACCCCCTTCGCCCGGACGGAGGCGAGCGGCCGCGAGCTGGCCGTGCAGGCGGTACGCGCCGCTCTCCACGACGCCGGACTGCCCTGGTCGCGGGTACGGGCCGCCTACGGCGGCAGCGACGCCGCCGGCAACGCCGACACACTCGTCTCCGAACTCGGCCTGACCGGCGTGCCGTTCACCAACGTCCGCAACGGCTGCGCGACCGGCGGCAGCGCGCTGGTGTCGGCCGTCCACGCGATCCGGTCGGGAGCGGCGGACGTGGCCCTCGCCGTCGGCTTCGACAAACACCCGCGCGGCGCCTTCGACCCGCGGCCCGCCGACTGGGGGCTCGGCGACGCCTACGGCCGCGACGGGCTGATGGTCACCACACAGTTCTTCGCGATGAAGATCCAGCGGTACATGCACGACCACGGCATCAGCGCCCGCACCCTCGCCCTGGTCGCCGAGAAGGCGTACGCCAACGGCGCGCTCAACCCGCTCGCCTGGCGCCGCAAGCCGCTCGACGCCGACGAGATCCTCGCGTCCGGCATGGTCAACGACCCGCTGACCCGGTACATGTTCTGCTCGCCCGGCCAGGGCGCGGTCGCCCTCGTCCTGTGCGGCCGTGCCGTGGCCCGCGAAGTCGGCGGCGCACCGGTCACCCTGCGGGCGGCTGTCGTACGGACCCGCCGGTTCGGCTCCTTCGAGGTGTTCAGCCCCTGGGCGCCGCCCGGGATCCCGACGAGCGTGAGCGCCGACGCCGCACAACACGCCTTCGAAGAGGCCGGGTTGGGACCCGCCGACATCGACGTCTGCCAGCTCCAGGACACCGAGAGCGGCGCAGAGGTCATGCATCTGGCCGAGTGCGGGTTCTGCGCACACGGCGAACAGGAGTCGCTGATCCCGTTCGGGGCGACCGGGATCGGCGGCTCGCTGCCGGTCAACACCGACGGCGGCTGCATCGCCAACGGCGAACCCATCGGCGCCTCCGGGCTGCGCCAGGTCCACGAGATCGTCCAGCAGTTGCGTGGCCGGGCGGGCGAACGCCAGGTGCCGGGCGATCCGGCGGCCGGCTTCACCCATGTGTACGGAGCGCCGGGCGTCAGCGCCTGCACCGTGCTGACCCGCTGACCCGATTGCGGAACCGAGGAGAAGAAGGGAGGTCGGAGCACCATGAGCGGCATTCCCGAGACCGCGGAGTTCCGCGCCGAGGCCCGGAACTGGCTGACCGGTGTGGCGAAGGAGCGCACCGCGCACCAGGACTGGGGCCGGGGCGACGACTCGGTGGCGGTCTTCGAGAACTGGACCGAGCCCGAAGAGCGTGCCCACACCGACCTGATACGGCAGTGGGAGCGCACCCGGTACGACCAGGGCTGGGGCGCCCTCGGCTGGCCACCGGAGTACGGGGGCCGTGAACTGCCGTCGCATTACGAGCAGTTGTACCGCGCCGAGGAGGCGGCCTTCGAGGTGCCGCGGCGCACCGAGGTCTTCCCCGTCACCCAGCAGCTCGTCGCCCCCGCCATCCGCATCTGGGGCACCGACGGACAGAAGCGGCGCTGGCTGCGCCCCATGCTCCGTACCGACGAACTCGCCTGCCAGCTCTTCTCGGAGACCGAGGCCGGTTCCGACCTGGCCGGCGTCCGTACCCGGGCCGTACGGGAAGGCGACGGCTGGGTGGTGCGCGGCCACAAGGTCTGGACGTCCGGCGCCCGGGTCGCCACCTGGGGCGTGGCCGTGTGCCGTACCGACCCCGACGTCCCCAAGCACGCCGGTATCACCGTCCTCCTGGTCCGGATGGACGCGCCGGGCGTGACCGTACGGCCCATCCGGCAGATGACCGGCGGCTCCAGCTTCAACGAGGTCTATCTGGACGACGTGTTCGTGCCCGACACCGACCGGCTCGGTCCGGTCGGCGAGGGCTGGCGGGTCACCCTCACCGTGCTCGCCGCCGAACGCCTCGACTCCGGCGGCCTCGGCCTGGACAACGCCGAACGCGCCCTCGACCTCGCCCGGCACCTGCCCCGCCCGCTCACCGACGGGGAACAGCAGCAGGCGGCCGCCCTGTACGTCCGCGGCCTCGTCCAGCGGCTCACCGGGCTCAGGGTGACGGCGGCCCTGGCGGCCGGCCGCGAACCGGGCGCCGAGGCCTCGGTCGGCAAACTGCACGCCACCGCGACCATGCGTGCCACCACCGATCTCGTCCAGCAACTCCTCGGACCGAGGCTGGCCGCCGACACGGGGGAGTGGGGCACGTTCGCCTGGACCGAGCATCTGCTCGGCGCCCCCGGTTACCGCATCGCCGGCGGCAGCGACGAGATCCAGCGCAACATCCTGGCCGAGCGCGTGCTCCGGCTGCCCAAGGAGCCGAAGGGAACGGGAAGTTGAGTACGACGACCGAAGTGGCCGAACTCGGGCGGCGGGTCCGTGAACGGCTCGCCGACCGGCATCCGCACGAGCCGTTGGGTGACCTGCGCACCCTGCCCGGCGGGCACTCGGGCCTCACCTACTCCGTCACGGCGGGAGCGGTCTCGTACGTCGTGAAGGCGGTGCCACCCGGACAGCGCGCCGTCGGCCGCAACGACGTGCTGCGGCAGGCCCGGATCCTGCGCGCCCTCGCCGGGTCACCGGTGCCCGTCCCGGCCGTCGTCGCCGTGGACGAGACCGAACCCGCCTGGTTCGCCATGGAGTTCGTGGACGGCGAGGCCGTCGAGCCGGTCCTCGACGAGCACCGCCTGGATCCCGGACTGTGCCGGACCCGCATGCTGGCACTGGCCGGAGTGCTGCGGGATCTGCACGGGTCGGCGCGTAGGGAGGTCCCCCGATCCCTCGACCCGGCGGGGGAGCTGGAGCGGTGGAGCCGCACCATGCGGGCGGTTCCACGCGAACTCCGCCCCGACGCCGAAGAACTGCTGAGCACCCTGGCGGCACACATCCCCGCCGGCACGGCCCCCACCCTCACCCACGGCGACTTCCGTCTCGGCAACGTCCTGTGCCGGGGGGAACGGCCGGCGGCCGTCGTCGACTGGGAGATCTGGGGGTACGGCGATCCGCGCACCGACCTCGCGTGGTTCCTCCTCTTCACCGACCACCGCAACTTCCCCCGCCTCGGCCGCGCGGTCCCCGGCCTGCCCACCGAGGAAGAGCTGCTCACCGCCTACCTCGACGGCCGGCCCGAACCGCCCGCCCTCGACTGGTTCCGCGCCCTGGCCCGCACCAAGATGGCCGCGATCATGGGCCACAACCTGCGCAGGCACCGCGAGGGCAAGCACCACGACCCCGACCAGGAACGGCTGCCGCCGACCATCGCGGCGATGATCCGCACGGCCGGCGACATCCTCGCCCAACGGTCCCGACCGTCCTGAAGGAGCCGCAGCATGGATTTCGGACTCTCGCCGAGGGCCGAGGAACTCCGTTCGCGCATGGCCGCGTTCATGGCGGATCACGTCCTGCCCGCCGAGCCCGTCTACGACCGCCAGCTCGCCGAAGCGGACGACCCGCACCAACTCCCCCCGATCATGCGGGAGCTGAAGGAGAAGGCGCGCGCCGAGGGGCTGTGGAACCTCTTCCTCGCCCATGGCGACTGGGGAGCGGGCCTCACCAACCTTGAATACGCGCCACTCGCCGAGCTTGCGGGGCGCTCCGTCATCGGCCCCGAGGTCTTCAACTGCTCGGCCCCGGACACCGGCAACATGGAACTCCTCGCCCTCTTCGGGACACCGGAGCAGCAGGACCGCTGGCTGCGACCACTCCTGGCGGCCGAGATCCGCTCCTGCTTCGCCATGACCGAGCCCGAGGTGGCCAGCTCCGACGCACGCAACATCCGCACCCGCATCACCCGGGACGGCGACGAGTACCTCGTCAACGGCCACAAGTGGTACACCTCCGGGATCCTCGACCCGGACTGCCGGCTGATCATCCTGATGGGGGTCTCCAACCCGGACGCTCCCACCTATCGCCGGCAGAGCATGCTGCTGATCCCGCGCGACACCCCCGGCATCACGGTCCTGCGCGATCTGCCGATGTTCGGCTACACCGACCGCTGCGGCCACGGCGACGTGCTCTTCAAGGACGTGCGCGTGCCCGCGTCCGCGCTGCTCGGCGGCGAGGGGGAGGGATTCGCCCTGGCCCAGGGGCGGCTGGGGCCCGGCCGTATGCACTACGCCATGCGCGCGGTCGGATTCGCCGAACGCGCCCTGGAGCTGATGTGCCGCCGGGCCCTGACCCGAAGCGCCTTCGGCGGACCGCTCGCCGAACAGGGCGTCGTGCGCGAATGGATCGCCCGCAGCCGCATCGAGATCGAGCAACTGCGCCTGCTGATCCTGAAGTCGGCCTGGCTGATGGACACCTCGGGCAACGCGGCCGCCCGTACCGAAGTCGCCGCGATCAAGGTGGCCGCGCTGGAGGTGGCCCACCGGGTGGTCGACCGCGCGGTCCAGGCGCACGGGGCGGCCGGGGTCAGCGACGACACCGTGCTGGCGCGTCTGTACGCCATCACCCGGGCGCTGCGGATCGCGGACGGACCGGACGAGGTGCACCTGCGCACCGTCGCACGGCGCGAACTGGCCAGGTATCCCGAGGAGTCGGCATGAACGCACAGGCAAGGAAAGCGCGGGTACTGGACGGACGGGTGGCCGTGATCACCGGCGGCTCCCGGGGGATCGGTCTCGGCATCGCGAAGGCGTACCGGGAGGCGGGCGCCCAGGTGGTGATCGCCGCCCGCAAGCCGGACGGACTGGCCGCCGCCCGCGAGGAGCTGCTGCGGGTCAAGGGCGACGGCGAGGTGCACGAGGTGGTCGCCCACGCAGGCCGGCCGGAGGACGCCGAGCGGTGTGTCGAGGAGACCATGGACCGGTTCGGCCGGCTCGACGTGCTCGTCAACAACGCGGCCACCAACCCGTACATGGGGCCCCTCCTCGACCTCGACCCACCGCGCGCCCGGAAGACCGTGGAGGTCAACCAGTACGGCATGGTCGTGTGGACCCGGTACGCCTGGCGGGCATGGATGCGGGAGCACGGGGGAGCCGTCGTCAACATCGCCTCCGTCGGCGGCCTGGTCGTCGATCCGCACATCGGCTGGTACAACGCCACCAAGGCGGCGATGCTCCATCTCACCCGCCAACTGGCCTACGAACTCGGGCCGCACGCCCGTGTCAACGCGATCGCACCCGGCCTGATCAAGACCGAACTGGCACGGGCCGTATGGGAGCCGAGGGAGCCGATCCTGACCGCGAAGCTGCCCCTGCGCAGGCTGGGAACGGTCGAGGACGTGGCGAACGCGGCCGTGTTCCTCGCGTCCGGCGCCTCGTCCTGGATGACCGGCCAGACGCTCGTCCTGGACGGCGGGGCGACCGCGCTGCCGATCGGGGTGGAAGGGTGAGCGGCGCGGCCGTGGATCTGTTCTCACTGGACGGCCGGACGGCCGTGGTCACCGGGGCCTCGTCGGGGCTGGGCGCGCGTTTCGCCACGGTGCTCGCGGCAGCCGGGGCCACCGTGTTCGCGGCGGCCAGGCGACCGGACCGGCTGAAGGAACTGGCCGACGCCGACCCTCGCATCCACCCGGTCGTCTGCGACGTGGCGAGGGAATCGGATCGCGTCCGGCTGACCGAGACCGCCCTTGAGCACAGCGGCAGGCTCGACGTGCTGGTCAACAACGCGGGGGCGTCCGGTGCCGTACGGGCGCGGGACGAGAGCCCCGGTGACTTCGCGGGCGTCCTGGCC
This sequence comes from Streptomyces sp. NPDC058683, assembly GCF_042716195.1. NCBI lineage: Bacteria > Bacillati > Actinomycetota > Actinomycetes > Kitasatosporales > Streptomycetaceae > Streptomyces > Streptomyces sp. NPDC058683. Next base: position 32,212 of record NZ_JBHXSK010000021.1, on the reverse strand, counting down.
GTGAACCTCGTGGCACCGTTCCACCTGGCCCGGCTGCTCGCCGAGGCACGGCGCGATCATGACCGTACGAGATCGGTCGTCAATGTCTCGTCCGTCCTCGGGCTCGTCTCCGGTGCTCCGCTCGGAGGGGCCGCCTACGCCGCCTCCAAGGCCGGGCTCCTCGGGCTGACCCGCGAGCTGGCCGGACAGTGGGGAGGGTCGGGGGTACGCGTCAACGCCCTCGCCCCCGGCTGGTTCCGCTCCGAGATGACCGAAGGGCTGTTCGCCGACGAGCGCTCCCGGCGCTGGGTGGAGCGCGGCACGATGCTCGGGCGCGGAGGCGCACCGGGCGAGCTCGACGGGGCGCTGCTCTACCTGGCCTCGGACGCGTCCTCGTACTGCACCGGCCAGGTGCTCACCGTGGACGGCGGGTGGACGGCGCGATGAGGGTCACGGTCGAGATCGACGACGGGGTGGCCCACGTCGAGATGTGCCGGGGATCGGGCAACGCGATCGACCTCGCGATGGCCAGGGGGCTGCTGGAGGCGGCACGGGAGTGCGAGGCGGCCGGGGTACGGGCGGTGCTGCTCACCGGGCGGGGGCGCTCCTTCTGCGTGGGCGGCGACCTGAAGGAGTTCGCCGCCCTGCCCGGAGAGCGGCTGGCCGGGCATCTCACCGACGTCACCGACGCACTGCACGGGGCGCTGCGGATCTTCGCCGGCCTTGACGCGCCGTTGGTGGCGGCCGTGCAGGGGGCCGTCGCCGGAGCCGGACTCGGGCTCGCCATGGCCGCCGACCTCGGCTTCGCCGCCACGGACGCCGGTTTCACGGCCGCGTACACCGCGATCGGGTACTCGCCGGACGCCGGGGTGAGCTGGCTGCTGCCCCGCCTTGTCGGCCCCAGGCGGGCGCTGGACCTGCTGCTGACCAACCGGCGGGTGCCTGCCGCGGAAGCGCTGGAGATCGGGCTCGTGAGCAGGGTCGTCGCACCCGATCGGCTCCGGGAGGAGGCCGCGGGCGCCGCGAGGGCACTGGCGCGCGGGGCCACCGGGGCCTACGGCGTGACGCGGCGGCTGGTCGCCGGAGCGTTCTCGGCAGGGCTGGACGAACAGCTCGACGCGGAGGCCTGCCGGCTGGCCGGAGCCGCGGTGTCCGGGGAGGGGCGGGAGGGCATGGCCGCGTTCCTCGACGGGCGGCGGGCGGACTTCGTGTATGCGGCAACGCGGTGACGAGCGGGGCCGCCCGTGGGCTTGCGTCCCGTCGATTCGAAGCCAACCTGAACTTGGGTCTACTCTCGGACGACCGGACGGTGATCGGAACCGGCCGTGGAACAGAGGGAGAGGCGATGGCAAGGGCACGGATCGTGGATCCGGAGGAGGGGCCCAGGTCGAAGCGGGCCGCCATCCTGGTGGCCGCGGTGGAGCGGTTCGGGGAGGACGGCTACGAGAGCACCAAGTGGTCCGAGGTGGCCGACCGGGTCGGCATCGGCCAGACGGCGCTCTACCACTACTTCGAGTCCAAGGCCCACTGCCTGCTCACCATCATGCGCCTGGAGCTCCAGCGCTCCCACGACCAGTTCGTCGAGGCCACCAAGGACATGACGGAACCGGTCGAGGAAGTGCGCGAGGCGGTACGCGCCGCCTTCGCGGTCACCGAGCAGGAGATCCGCCAGATGCGCATCCTCCAGGCCAACATGTCCCTGCTGGCCAACCCCCGCAAGTCCAAGCGGGAGGAGACCGAACGGGTCGCGGCACGCCAGCTGGTCCAGATGGTCGAGCGGGACTGGACGAACCTGCTGATGCGGGGCATGTCCAAGGGCGCCTTCCCGCTGCGCGACGCCCACACCCTCGGCCTGTCCGTGCTCGGCATGATCGTCAGCGTCTGGCGCTGGTACCGCCCGACCGGAGCGATTCCCCTCGCCGAGATCAGCGAGATGATCGAGGGGTGCGTGGTGCGCATGGTCGCCGAATAGCCTCCGGCTCCGTCCCGCCTCTTGTCGGGGCCGGGGCGGTCGTCCTACAGTCAAACTGAACTGAACTCAGGTTGTTTCCAGGGGTGCGAGGGAGAGCGATCGGCAATGGTGCTGCGCGAATACATGGCCCGTATGGACGGCCAGGATCCGGAGAAGGCCCTGGAGTTGGTGGAGCCCGGATTCCGCTTCCTGATCGCCCTGCCCGGCGGCGAGCGGAGCGGGACCTCGCGGGAGGAGTTCGCCGCGTACATAGCAGGGCGCCAGGCCGTGGACCGTATCCATGAGATCAAGAGGTACGCGGTCGACGGCGACGTCGAGACGGCGTACGGCTTCGTCGTCGAGCAGGGGATCACCACGGGGGCGTTCCTCTCCGCGGTACAGGTCTCGCCCGCCGGGCTGATGGCCCGCTACCAGTCCTTCTTCACCACCGACTTCGACCTGGTGGACCGGCCGTGACCACCCCGGCCGCGCAGTCCACCGCGGCGTTCCTGACCCGGTGGTTCGCCCTCCTCGACAGCGAGGACGCCGACCGCATCCTCGACCTGATCAGCGACGACTTCTCCTTCTCCATCCTCTTCTCGACCGGTGGCGGCGGTGCGACCGACTTCCACGGCGGCCGGGCCGAGCTGGAGGGCTACCTCGCCCAGCGCGAGGTGGGCGTCCGCACGCACCACCTGCTCACCGCGGGCACCGCCGGCCGGGACGAACTGTTCCTCGGCGAGGTACGGCGCTCCGGGGTGCCGGAGGCCACCTTCGTGGCAGGCGCCCGGCTCGACGACACCGGCCGGCTACGACGGCTGATGATCGGACGCTCGCCCGAGGTGCTGTTCACCTGAGAAGCCCGAGGAGGGCGCCATGTACAACCTGATCCTGCTGGCAGCCCGGCCGCCCGAGTGGACGCACGAGCGTTTCATCGGCTGGTGGCGCGGCGAGCACGCCGAACTCACCCGTACCCTGCCCGGGCTGCGGTCCTGGCGGCACACCGACATCGACACGGCCCTCGAACCGCGTTCCGAGGGCTGGGACGGGGTCTCCGTCCTGGGCTTCGACACCGCAGAGGACCTCCGCAAGGCACTGGCCAGCCCCGCGTGGGCGGCCGCGGTCGCCCAGGTCGGGGACATGCGGGGCCGGCGGATCGCCGTCATGGGCGGCGAGACGGAGATGTACCCGGGCTGAACACGCCCGTCCGGGACGGACAGTCACCACCACCTTTCGCGCGAAGAGGCGAGGAAGCAGCGGATGCGACAGACAGTGCGGGAGTTCCAGGAACGCGCGGCGAACACCGACTTCACAGCCGTCGTCGACGACTTCGGCCGGCACGGCGCGCGCGACCTGCTGGCGCACGCGGCCGAACTGGCCGACGTCATGGCACCGGACGGAACGCCCGGCGGGACCGTCCTGCTCCAGGCCGACAACTCCTGGCGCACCGTCGCCGCGACCCTCGCCGTGGGGCTGACAGACGGGGTCCTGGCACTGGTCAACCGGCACACGACCGAGGCCGAGTTCGCGGTGGCGCTGGAGGACATCCGCCCTGACGCGATCATCGCCGAACCGGCCGCGGCCGAGGGATGGCGGGCGCGGGAGGGTGTCGAGGGTGCGCGGACGGCCGAGGCCCTCGACGGCTGGGAGGTCCTCGCCGGCCACGGCCCGCGCGATGCCTCCCGCTGGTCCGGCGGCACGCTCATCGGCCTCACGTCCGGCTCCACCGGGCGGCCCAAGGGCGTGGTCCAGTCCGAGAGCGCCCTGCGCTACGCATGCGCCCGCACCGCGGAGATCAACGGGCTGCGCGACGGCGACGCGGTGGCCGCGATCGTGCCCCTCTCCTCGACCGCCGCGTACTGCTTCGGTGTGGGCATGGCACTGATGCTGGGCGGCCCGCTCGTCCTCAGCGGCCGGTGGGACCGCGAGGAGGCGCTGGCGCGGATGTCCGCGAACGACGTCCGGTGGACCATGTGCGTGCCGACCATGGCCCTTCAGATGGGCGCCGCGGCCGCGGGATCACGGGTCCTCGACGGCGTCCGCTCCCTCACCGTCGGCGGCGGTCCGATGGACCGCGGTGCACTCGCCCGTGCCGAACGCTCGCTCGGGACCCGGATCCTGCGCGTCTTCGGCATGTCCGAATGCCTCGGGCACACCTCCCCGCGTCCCGACGACCCCGAGGAGATCCGGCTGGGCCGGGACGGACGCCCGTTCCCCGGCACCGAGTTGCGCGCGGTCGGCGCCGACGGCACCGTCCTGGGCCCCGGCCGGACCGGCAGGGCCGAGGTCCGCGGCCCCTCCCTGTTCGTGGGCTATGCCCGGGACGGCAAGGCCGAGCCACCCGCTCTCACCCCGGACGGCTTCTTCCCCACCGGGGACCTGCTGGTGACCGGCGACGACGGGACGGTCACCATCATGGGCCGGGAGAAGGACGTCATCATCCGGGGCGGCCGCAACCTCGACATCACCGAGATCGAACGCGCCGTCGCCGCCCACCCGGGTATCGCCCGCGCATGTGTGGTGCCCGTACCCGACCCGCTGCTCGGCGAACGGGCGGCCGTGCTCGTGGTCACGGAGGACGGTCACGACGGCATCGGCCTCGACGACATCACCGCACACCTCGACCGCACCGGCCTGTCCAAGGCCAAATGGCCCGAATTCGCCTTCACCGTGGCCGAGTTGCCCCAGACCACGGTGGGCAAGCTGGACCGCTCAGGAGCCCGCGGACTCGCTCACGAGCTGCACACCCGGCTTTCCCCGGAGCCGACCCCACAGCCGCACCGGCAACCGCATCGGCAAGGAGACGCATGAGCACCCCCACGCCCCGCACCCCCCGCTTCGACCGCGGCCGGTGGGCGGAGGCGGGAGCCGAGACCGTACGGCCCGGCGTCCACCGCATCCCGCTCCCGCTGCCGGACGACGGTCTGCGGGCGGTCAACGTGTACGCGCTGGAAGGCCTCGCGGACGGGCTGGTCCTGATCGACGGGGGCTGGTCGATCCCCGAGTCCCGCAAGGCACTTGAGGAGGCGCTCGCCGACCTCGGCCACGACCTCGGCGAGATCAGCCACATCCTGGTCACCCACATCCACCGCGACCACTACACCCAGGCCGTGACGCTGCGCAGGCTGCTCGGCTCCCGGGTCTACCTGGGCTCCGGCGAACGCCGCGGCCTGGAACTGCTCGGATCACTGCGTACGACGCAGCCGGCCGGTTCGCTGGAGACCCTGGCGCGGTCCGGCGCGGGCGAACTCGCCGAGCGCGTGGCCGCGATGGACCACGGCGACTTCGACCCGAGCGTGTGGGAGGCTCCGGATCGCTGGCTGGAGGCGGAGGAACTCCGGTTCGGCGAAGCGAGGTTGCAGGTCATCCCGACCCCGGGCCACACCCGGGGACACGTCGTCTACCTGGACCAGGCCCGAGGCCTGCTGTTCTCCGGGGACCATGTCCTACCGCACATCACCCCGTCGATCGGCTTCGAACTCGGCCCGGCCGAGCTGCCGTTGGGCGACTACCTCGACTCGCTGCGGATGCTGACGACGCTCACGGACGCCCGGCTGCTGCCCGCGCATGGTCCGGTGGGCGACAGTGTGCACGGCCGGGTCGGTGAGCTGCTGGCCCATCACGACGACCGGCTCGCCCAGACCCTGGCGGTCCTCGGCGACCGTACGCTCAACGCCCATGACGTGGCCGGGGAGTTGGGGTGGACGCGGCGCAAGGTGTCCTTCGCCGACCTGAACGCCTTCAACCAGATGCTCGCGGTCAACGAGACCGCGGCCCACCTCGACGTGCTGGTGGCCCGCGGACACGTCCGGCGCACCCGGTCGGGCGACGGCGTCGACCACTACACCGCGCTCGCCGGCACCGCCGTCGGCTAGCGTGCCGTCCAGCCTCCGTCGACATACAGCTCCGAGCCGGTCATGAAGCTCGCGTCGTCGGAGGCCAGGAACGCCACGGCCGCCGCGACCTCCTCGGGCGTACCGAGCCGGCCGAGCGGTGTGCCGTCGAGCATTGCGGCCAGCCGCGCTGTGCCCCGCCACAGTTCACGGGACCGGGGCGTCTCGATGAAACCGGGATGCAGGGAGTTGACCCGGACACCGCGCCTCGCCCAGTGCAGTGCGGCGTTCTTCGTCATGAGACGTACGGCGCCCTTGGCCGCGTGGTACGAGAACTGGGAGCCGAAGCCGCCGACCGTACCGAAGATCGACGCGACGTTGACGACGGAGCCGCCGCCGGAGCGCTCGATCGCCGCGCCGGCGTGCTTCATACCGAGCCAGACTCCGGTCTGGGTAACGGCGATCACCTGGTCCCAGGACTCCCGGGTCTCCGTCTCGACGGTGCGCATCGCGGCGATACCGGCATTGTTCACCAGCACGGACAGGGAGCCGAGCCGGCCGGTCACCCGGTCCACGACAGCCTCCCAGGCCGACTCGTCACTCACGTCCAGTGCCAGCCCGACAGCCCCGCCTCCGACCTCGTCGGCGAGCTTCTCGCAGCCCTCCGCGTCGACGTCCGTCACCACCACCGTGGCGCCTTCGGCCGCGAGCCGTCGTACGACGGCGTCGCCGATGCCTCCGGTCGCGCCGGTCACCAGGGCCACCCGGCCTTCCAGCCTCGCCTCCATCACACCCGTCCCTCCTTCAGCCCTTGACGCCGCGCCAGGCCAGCGCGCCGCCGTCGATCACGTAGGCGGCGCCCGTGATGAACGCCGCGCTGTCCGAAGCCAGGAAGCAGGCGAGCCGCGCCACCTCCTCCGGCCGTCCCAGCCGGTCCACCAGCTGCGGGGCCACCAGTTCCCGTGCCATCGCCTCGCGATCCTCGGCCGCGGCGAAGTACTCCCGCGTCAGCTGTGTGTCGATGACGCCGGGACAGAAGCAGTTGCAGCGCACCGGGGCCAGGTCGACCGCGGTGACCTTGGTCAGATGGATGACACCGGCCTTGGTGACGCCGTAGGCGGGGCAGTTGGGGAAGCCGACGAGGCCGGAGACGGAGGCGGTGTTGACGATGGCCGGGCCGCGGGCGGAGCGGCGGAGGTACGGTGCCGCGAACTTGGTCGTCAGCCAGACGGCCTTGAGATTGACCTCGTAGACGGCGTCCCAGACCTCCTCGGGGAGCGAACCGACGCCGTGGTCCTGGCCGGTCGTGAACGCGGTGTCGATCACTCCGGCGTTGTTGACCAGCACGTCAAGGCCGCCGAAGCGCTCGGCCGACCGCGTCACCATGGCCTCGATGTCGTCGCGCACCCGCAGATCGCACACGACCGCCTCGGCCTTCGCCCCCTCGGCACGCACCATCCCGGCGGTCTCGCTGACGGCCGCTCCGTTCAGGTCGGCGACGGCCACGGCCGCGGCGCCCTGCCGGGCCAGCTCCACCGCGATGGCCCGGCCGATGCCCTGGCCCGCGCCGGTGACGAGAGCGACCTTGTCCTTGAGGGAACCATCCATGGTCCGTTCCCTTCCGCCCGAGAGGATCCCGAACTGAACCAACTTCACTTCATGTTCAGGAGTCTAGGTTCCGACGGTGAGGGCGACAAGGGGTGGGCGTGCGAGCGCCGGCCGCCGAGCGGTCCGGCACGCGGGGGGATGGACGTGCGCCGGAGACGGGTGCACAGCGTCCGCACGACCCGTCGGCGGCGGGCGGTGTGGTGGGCGCTCACCGCGTTGGCCGGGGCACTGGCCATCGGCGGGGTGGTCCTCGCGAGCACGCTTCCCGACGTGGGCGTGAGTGATGTGTGGGTGTTCGCGGTGGTGAGCGCGATTCTCGGCGGGATACTCGCCTTGTTCCTTCTGGTCCCCCTGGCCGTCCGACGAAGACATGCCCGCCGTGGTCTGCGAGCGGTGCGGCCACCGTGAGGTGATGAAGGACTTCGACTACTTGGCCGCCAAGGCCCGCCTACGCCAACACACTTGCACCAGCACGTGATGGCCGGACGCCGTTGCCGTCGATGCGGCCGTGACGGTCACGGCTCTCGGACCGGAGCCCCGCACCCGCACCACGGGGTCCCGTACGAGGTCGGCGGAGCCAACTGCCCCTTCAGCCGCTTCCGCGACCAACGCCTCGCCGGCAACCGGGCACGACAAGGTCAAGACGCGGCTCACCGACCTCCGAACAGCACCTCCTGCCAGGTGAGTTCGCCGTGGTTCATGCCGTCGACGCCGACGGCACGGTTCAGCGCTCCCCACCGGGACATGACGGAGCGTCATGATCCGCGTATCACGGCGGGGCGTACCCCGGCTCACGGTCCGGAATCGAACAGCCCCGTCACGGATCGTGTGTGATGTGCCGGTGCCTACTGGCATGGCCCCGTGCCCCCCGGCTGCGGGACCCCGAGGGACGTACCACCACCGCCTCCGGAGTCGTTCGTTCGCCCGCCCCGGCGCTCTTCGGGCGGAGCGGGCGAACGGTATGGGCGTCTGCTCAAGGAGGCCGACGCCCCCCGCCAGCAGTCAGCGGTCGATCTGGTGAACGCGGCCTCCTGAGCGGGGCGCAGGGCAGTTGACCTCGATGAATCGGCGTATTTCCCGGAGAAGTTCCTCGTCTTCCGGTGTGCCCGGCGGCATCAGCCCATGGGGCGCGGCTTCCCCCACATGGAGGTCAGCCGGGATCCCCGCCGCTCGCAGCGCGCGGTGCATCCGTACCGCGTTGGACAGGAACAGGTCCCGGGTGCCGCTCGCCAGCAGGGTGGGCGGAAACCCCGCGGAGAAGTCGCCGAAGAGGGGCGAGAGGTACGGATCGGTCAGGTCGTGGTCGCCTGCGTAGAGCAGGTTCGCGGCCATGGTGCCTCGGGTGAGCACGGTGTCGACGCCGAGGTTGGTGCGGAAGGAGTCGCCGGATTCGGTGAGATCGAGTTCGGGACTGAGGAGGAGCGCGGCGGCCGGCAGGGGGAGTCCTTCGTCCCTGGCCCGCAGCAGGAGTGCGGCCACGAGATTGCCGCCGGCGGACGCACCCCCTACGACGATCTCTTGCGGGCTGCGTTCCTTGAGCAGGGCCCGGTAGACGGTGACGCAGTCGTCGAGCGCGGCCGGATAGGGGTGATCGGGCGGCATGCGGTAGTCGACCGCCCAGGTACGCATCCGGACTCGCTGGGCGGTGGAGGTTCCCGTCGCACGGCAGCAGTCGCCGCCTCCGACGAACAACGCACCGCCGTGGATGTCGAGGTAGACCCGCGGATCGTCCTGGTCCGCATCCGGCGGGGTGATCACGTAGACGCGGGCGTCGTCGACGTGGACGTGTCCGACCTCGACTCCGTCGACGTTCCGGCGCGACATGTGGCGGAGCAGGACCTCCTCGTGCGCCTCGGCCAGCGCACGCCAGCCGGCGGGATCGTCGGGTGCGGGATAGTCGGGTGACGGCATCGGGGGCGAAGCCAGGAACGCGCGCGCTTCGTGACTCACCGACGCGGGGAGGGGAATCACCCGCGGCGGCACTTCCAGCGCGGCCTCGGGCACAGCGCGCCCACGCACGACGCCCGCACGCTGCCCGTTGTCGTATCCGTGGTCCTTCACGACGTCCCTTCCAGCTCGGGTTCGGATGCTCACTCGGTGCTCGGGCCGCGCACCACTCATGCCGTCGGGACCGGAGCGGGACCGGCGCCGGGCTCCATGTCCGCGGCGAGGTCCGTCGACGGGTCGGCGGGTACGAACCGGGGGCGCCGCATGACGAGTGCGAGGCCGAGCATGACGAGGCTCACGAGGCCCGCGTACAGGAACAGCCGGTCGAAGACGGCGGGTTGGGGGATGGGCGTCTTCGGGATCGTCGGGGCGGAGGTGAGGATCGCGGTGAAGACACCGGCGCCGAGGCTGCCGATCCCGGCGCTGATCACGGTGTTCGCCGACGCGTACATGGCTGCCTCGGACGGCGTCGCGTCGATCAGGTAGGCCGCGCTGGCGCCGCCGTAGGCGAAGGCGAACGCGAAGCCCCACAGGATGTTCGCGACGACGTACTGCCAGGTCTGGTCGTGGTCCGCCGCGAGGAAGAAGAAGCCCGCCGCCGCCAGGATCGCGGCGCCGCTGACGACGGCACGCGGGCCGAAGCGGGTGACCAGCGGTCCGGTGACGAAACCGCCGATCACCACCGCGACCGAGATCGCGCTCAGGACGTAGGCGACCTGGAGCACGGTCTGGCTCAGGCCGTAGCCGGCCGCTGCCCTGGGCATCTGGAGGTACACGACCTGCGCGAGGTTGGTGTAGACGGCGAGTGCGCTGCACAGGCCGGCGACGAAGAACGCCGGGGTCGCCGTGCGGTTGAGCACGCGGCGGATGTTGATGAGGGGGTGGGCGTGACGGCCCTCGTACCAGGCCCACACGGCGAAGATCAGCGCACCGCCGGCCAGCAGCGCGATGATCCGGCCCGACGACCAGCCCCAGGTGTTGCCCTCGCCGAGGGCCAGGACGATGCAGAAGAGTCCGGCGCTGACCCCGGCCGCGCCCACCCAGTCGATCGGGTCCGTGGAGCGGGCCTCGGCGTCCGGCAGGATCGCCCAGGCGGCCAGCAGCGCCACCGCGCTGAGTGCGGTGGTCACCCAGAGCACGGTCCGTACGCTTCCGTTCGCCTGGATGATGGCGCCGCTGAGCAGATACGAGACGGCGATGCCCAGGCCTATGGCGACGGTCAGGATTCCCACTCCGCGACTGGTCCGCTGCTCGCTCGTGCTCCGGGCGCGAAGGATCGCGTAGACGAGAGGTCCCGCGGCGCTCAGTCCCAGCAGGGCTCGGCTGACGAGGAAGAGCGGGAAGCCGTGGGCGACCGCGGAGAGGAGGTTGCCGAGCAGGCTGACGGCCAGGCCCGCCAGCAGGAGACGGCGCATCCCCAGCCGGTCGCCGAGCCGGGTGAGGGTGGGAGCCCAGGCCGCGCCGGCGAGTCCGACCGCGGACAGCGCCCAGCCCGCCTGGCTCGGGGTGAGTCCGTACTGCTTCTCCAGTTGCGGAAGCAGCGGAATCAGGGACAGCGACTGGGTGTCGGCGACGAGGACGATCAGACAGCCGACGACCGCGATGGCGGTCTCCATCTGCATCCGGGTGGCCCGCAGCCTTCGTTCCACAGGAGGTACGGCTTCGTGGAGCGGGTTCGACATGGCGATGACCTTTCCGAGAGCCGTGGCCCGATGGCGACGGGGAAGGAAAAACCAGAAGCGGTTCTCGGAACATAGGAGGGCGTCATGGGGCACGCAAGAGTTGGCTCAATTTCGCCGTTGTTGCGATCAGGTAACGGAAGATCCGCTCGACACCTGGCGCGCTCCGCGCTCCGCGGTGTTGCGGTCCGCGGCGATCTGCTCCTCCGGCAGATCGAGCAGCCGGCAGGCCAGGAGAATCTGGAAGCGGGCCTCGTCGGCCGTGATGATGCCGGCGAACCAGTGCACGACCGCCGCGTTGGACGCGGTCAGCACGACCCCGAGGGTTTCGTTCTGGCGCTCGGTGATCGGCCCCACGGCCCGCAGCACGATGTCCGCGTGCAGCTGCGCGAGCCGTTGGCGTTCGGCGCTGAAGGCCGGGTCGGCAAGGGTGCTCAGCCGACGCACGGTCAGGCCGAATCCCGGTACCCGCTGGTCGACATGGAAGCCGCGGAGCAGGTGGGCGGCGATGCGCTCGCGCGCCGAGGCGGTGGCGCTCTCCTGTGGCTCGGTCCGGGCCAGGATCGAGCCGAGGTGGTTCTCGACCACCGCGAAGAGCAGGTGCTGCTTGGACGGGAAGTACCGGTAGAGGGCCGCCAGTGAGACGTCGGCCAGCTCCGGCAGGTCGCTCATCTGCAGCGCTTCCTCGCCACCGCCCGTGACGAGCGTGGTGGCCACGTCGAGGATGCGGCGGACCCGTGCTCGCTGCGCTGCCGTGGTGGGCTGCTTCGGCGTCGCGGTGGCTTCACTCACGTCGGTTCCTCCCTGACCCCATGATCGCAGGCCCTTCGATGTCGTGGTGACGGGGGTTGAAAACGAAAGGCGATTCTGATTTTGTGATGGGCGAGTGGTTCATGGCCGTCGCAGGAGCCGGAGGATGCCATGGCGGATCGACCAACTCCCACCCCCACCCCCGACACCGCCCCGTTCTGGGAAGCGGCCAAGGGCGAACGCCTGCTGATCCAACGGTGCCGGTCATGTGTGCGCCACTATTTCTATCCACGCCCGTTCTGTCCGAACTGCGCCTCCGCCGACGTCGAGTGGGACGAGGTGTCGGGCCGTGGGCGCCTGGTGTCCTACGTCATCAACTACCGGCCGATGCCTCCCACCGAGGGGGCGGAGCCCCAGGTCATCGCACTCGTGGAGCTGGAGGAGGGCGTGCGGTTGCTGACGAACATCGTCGACACGGCTCCCGAGCCGGACGCCCTGCCACTCGACACCCCGGTCTCCGTGGCGTTCCAGCAGCGCGGCGACTTCAAGCTGCCCGTCTTCCGATTGGTCGATGCCCAGTGAACTCCATGCACCACGGGAACATCGCCGTCGTCGGCGCGGCCGAGACGACCGGGATCGGCGTCAGGCCGGACGCCTCGATGATCCAGCTGCACGCGGAGGCGGCCCGCAACGCGCTGGCCGACGCCGGGCTGGAACCGCCCGACATCGACGGGCTGGCCACCGCGGGGCCGATGCCCATGGAGGTCTCCCACTATCTGGGGGTCACTCCGCGGTGGGTGGACGGCACGATGGTGGGCGGCTGCAGCTTCATGCTCCACGTCCGGCACGCGGCGGCCGCGATCGCCGCCGGCGCGGCCACCACCGTACTGATCACCCACGGCGAGTCGGGACGGTCCCGGATCGGCATGAGCCGGTACGAGGCGATGGCCCCCGACAGCGTGTCCGGTCAGTTCGAGGTGCCGTACGGGGCGCTGATGCCGTACGCGACGTTCACTGTTCCGGCCCTCCGCTTCCTGCACGACCGCGGTATGAGCCGTACGGATCTCGCCGAGGTGGTGGTCGCCCAGCGGGAGTGGGCCGGGCGGAATCCGCGTGCGTTCCGCCGCAAGCCGATCAGCGTCGACGAGGTGCTGAACAGCTCCCCGCCGGTGGCCTACCCCTTCACCCGGGACATGTGCTGTGTCGTCACCGACGGCGGCGGCGCGCTGGTCCTGACCTCGGCGGAGCGCGCGGCGGACCTGCCCTCCGCCGACCGTGCGGTGTTCCTGCTCGGGTCCGGCGAGGCCGCCGAGTCGCCGATCATGTCGCAGATGCGGGACCTCGGATCCTTCGGCGCGTTCCGACAGGCGAGCGCAGAGGCCTTCGCCACGGCCGGGGTCGGCCACGGGGACATCGACCACCTCATGTGCTACGACGCGTTCGCGCACCTGCCCCTCTACATGCTGGAGGACCTCGGCTTCGTCGGGCACGGCGAGTCCGGGGAGTTCATCGCCTCGGGCGCGACCCGGCCCGGCGGAAAGCTGCCGATGAACACCAACGGCGGCGGTCTCTCCTACACCCACACCGGGATGTACGGCATGTTCGCCATCCAGGAGGCCGTACGGCAGCTGCGCGGCGAGGCCGCCGCACAGGTGCCGGACGCCCGGGTGAGCTTCGTCCAGGGAGTGGGCCTGTACTTCGCCGCGGCGGGCAGCCTCGTCCTCTCGAACTTCAGGCCGTAGCGATGGCGCCCGAAGGCGAGAGCGCCCGAGTCTCCCGCCGTCCCGTCGCGGGGCACACCGCGATCTTCGCCGTGCTCGCGTCGGCCGGTATCGCGTTCTCCGTCCTGCAGTCGATGGTGGCTCCCGCCCTGACGACGATGGGACGGGACCTCGCCGCCTCTCCGGCCGGCACCGGCTGGATCGTCACCGGGTATCTGTTGTCGGCCGCGGTCGCGACCCCGATCGCCGGCCGGATGGGCGACCTGTGGGGCAAACGCCGGGTGCTCGTCGCCGTACTGGTCCTGCTGGCGACCGGTTGTGTGATCGCGGGACTGGCCACGTCGCTGCCGGTGCTCGTCGCCGGGCGGGTCGTCCAGGGTGTCGGCGGGGCGATGTTCCCGCTGGCGTACGGGCTGGTGCGGGACAACTTCCCGGCCGGTCGGGTGAGTACGTTCATCGGTCTGCTCTCGGCGATTCTCGGGGTCGGCGGTGGTGTCGGGATCGTGCTGGCCGGGCCGATCGTGTCGCATCTGGGCTGGCAGTGGATCTTCTGGTTCCCGCTGCTGCTGACCGTCGTCTCGATCGTCGGCGCGACGAGACTTCCCGAGTCGCCGACCGATCCGGCCGGCCGTATGTCTGCGTCGGGCGGTGTGCTGCTCGCGGCCTGGCTGGTGTGCGTGCTGCTCGGCGTGAGCAAGGCCCCGGAGTGGGGCTGGTCCGATCCGGTGGTGCTGTCGCTGACGGGCGCGGGTGCGGTGCTGATCGCGCTGTGGGTGGTCGTCGAACTGCGGGCGCGTCATCCGCTCGTCGACATGCGCGTGCTGGGACAACGGCCCGTGTGGGCGGCCGACCTCTCGGCGCTGGCCTTCGGGTTCTGCATGTTCGGCAGCTTCCTGCTCATTCCTCAGCTGCTGGAGCTGCCGTCCGGTACCGGGTACGGCTTCGGACGGTCGATCACCGCGGCGGGTCTGTTCCTGCTGCCGGGCTCGCTGATGATGGTGGTGTTCGGGTCGCTGTCCGGCGTGATCACCCGCGCGGTCGGCGCACGCGTCCCACTCGTCCTCGGCGGCCTCGTCAGCGCGGTGTCGTTCGCCGTGCCGACGGTCGCGCACGACCAGGAGTGGCAATTGCTCGCCTGCGGGGTGGGCAGCGGCATCGGGCTGGGGCTCGCCTACGCCGCGCTGGCCAACGCCGTCATCGAGCACGTCGAGCCCAGGTACACCGGTGTCGCGACGGGCGTCAACACGCTCGCGCGGTCCGTCGGCAGCAGCATCGGCGCCGCTGTCGTAGCCGCCGTACTCGGCTCGCGCGTCGACGCGGGCGGTGCGCCTGCCGACTCCACGTTCACCGCAGGCTTCCTGCTGTGCGCCGCGGTCTCCGTGCTCGCCGCCGGGGCCGCGCTGATCATCCCCGCCCGCCGGCACGCCGGGCGAGGCCACCCGGAGGCGCGCGCCTCGCAGGCTTCTGACGGGAACAGCGCCGCTGTCCCGGCAGGCACACCATCGACGGAAGGGGTTCAACGATGACCTCGACTGATCGCACACCCGATGCGGCGGCCGGTTTCTTCTCACTGGCCGCGGCCGATCCCGGGCCGGTGGCCGTCGTGGATCCGGACGGTTCCACCTGCACGCGCGGCGAACTGCTGGCGCGGGTCAACCGCCTGTCGCGGGCGCTTCGTTCGCGAGGCCTCGGGTCCGGTGACGTCGTCGCGGCGGTGGTGCACAACGGTCACGAGTACGTGGAGCTGGTCCTGGCGGTCGGGCAGGCCGGGATGTACCTGGTGCCGGTCAACTGGCGGCTTTCCCCCGACGAGATGCTGTACATCATCCGCGACAGTGCGGCGAAACTGGTGGTCGCCGATGCCGAGCAGGCGGGCGCCCTCGCACTCGACAGCCTGCCGGTGCACCGATTCGTGGTCGGTGACCCGGTGCCCGGCTGGGAGCCGTTCGCCGGATTGGGCGCCGACGAGCCCGACACCGCACCGCCCGACCGCCGGATCGGCGGCCTCATGGGCTACACGTCCGGCACCACGGGCCATCCGAAAGGGGTGCGGTCGGCACTGCCGGACCTGGCTCCCGAGGCCTTCACCGATGCCTATCTCGACCTCGTCGCGGGCTATGGGATCACCTCGCGATACGCCACCCACCTCGTCTGTTCCCCGCTCTACCACTCCGCCCCCGGAGGACACGCGCTCGCCTTCCTGCACGCCGGCCACGCCCTCGTCGTCCAGGCGAAGTTCGATCCCGAGAGCGTCCTGCGCGCCGTCGAGGAGCACCGGGTGACCACCGTGCACATGGTCCCGACCCACTTCCACCGTCTCCTCCGCCTGCCGGAGGAGGTCCGGGCCAAGTACGACCTCTCCAGCCTGGAGGCGGTGATCCACGCCGGGGCGCCGTGTCCGGTGCCGCTCAAACACCGGATGATCGAGTGGCTCGGCCCGATCGTGTGGGAGTACCTGGGTTCGACCGAGGGCTGGGTGTGCCGGGTCGGCTCGCCGGAGTGGCTGGCCAGACCGGGCACGGTGGGACGGCCGCAACCCGGGATGACCGTGAAGATCCTGGACGCGGCCGGCGAGGAGACACCCCGGGGCACGGCCGGGACGATCTACTTCGGCCGGACCGGACAGCCGCCGTCGTTCGAGTACCACGGCGATCCCGACAAGACGGCGGCCGGCCGGCACGGCGATCTCGTCACGGTCGGCGACTACGGCTACCTCGACGAGGACGGCTATCTGTTCCTCCTCGACCGGCGCACCGACCTGATCATCTCCGGCGGCGTGAACATCTACCCCGCCGAGATCGAGCGGACCCTGATCAGCCATCCCGCCGTGAACGACGTCGCCGTCATCGGCGTGCCCGACCCCGAGTGGGGACAGAGCGTCCTCGCCGTCGTACAAGCGAGCCCCGGCGTCGATGCCGACGAGGCGTTGGCCACCGCGCTCCTCGCCTACTGCACCGAGAACCTGGCCTCCTTCAAGCGGCCGCGGCGCATCGAGTTCGTCACCGACTTCCCGCGCACCGAGACCGGGAAGCTCCAGCGCCGCAAGCTCCGCGAGGTCTATGCCGGGGAACACCCCGGCGAGCTTCCGACCCACCACTGAGCCACTGAAATCCGGAGGAGAAACCTGCATGAGCGGAATCTGTGAAGGCCGGGTGGCCGTCGTCACGGGCGCGGGCCGTGGCATCGGCCGTGAACACGCCCTGGAACTGGCCCGGCAGGGCGCGAGCGTCGTCGTCAACGACCTCGGCGGCGGCCCGGACGGCACCGGTGCGGACACCAGCCCGGCGCGGCAGGTCGTCGACGAGATCCTCGCGGCGGGCGGGAGGGCGGTCGTCAACGGTGAGGACGTCTCCGACTGGGCCGGCGCCGAGCGGCTGATCGCCCACGCCGTCTCCGAGTTCGGCGGGCTCGACGTGCTGGTGAACAACGCCGGCATCCTGCGCGACCGCACCATCGCCTCGATGACCGAGGACGAGTGGGACGCCGTGATCCGGGTCCATCTGCGCGGCACTGTCGCCCCGACCCGCTTCGCGGCGGCGTACTGGCGGGCCCGCGCCAAGGAAACCGGGCGCCCGACACACGCCCGGTTGATCAACACGACGTCGGCATCCGGGATTTACGGCAACTTCGGCCAGTCCAACTACGGCGCGGCCAAGGGGGGAGTCGCGAGCTTCACCCTCATCGCGGCGCAGGAACTGGCGAGTTGTGGGGCGACCGCGAACGCCGTCGCCCCGGCCGCGCACACCCGCCTCACGGAGGCACTCATGCCGGAGGAGTACGCGAGGAACCTCGGCCCGGAGCACATCTCACCCGTGGTCGCATGGCTCGCCAGTGTCGGGAGTCAGGAAGTGACCGGACGGATCTTCGACATCGCCGGCGGCCGCATCGGCGTCGCGGAGTCCTGGCGACTCGGACCCGAGGTGACCCGACAGGGACGCTGGGAGGCCTCCGAACTCGGTTCGGTCATACCGGGGTTGGTGGCCAAGGCCGCCCCCAACGTGGACATGACCGGCACGGTGCCCGCGGAGGCCGGCCGATGACGCTGAACCTCAAGGCCGCCGGCACCGAATGGGACGCTGGCGACCGGAGCTGGACCTCCACCGACACCATCCTCTACGCACTCGGAGTCGGCGCCGGGACGGCCGATCCGCTCGGCGAGCTGGAGTTCACCACGGAGAACTCGCACGGCGTCGACCAGAAGGTACTGCCCACCTTCGCCGTGATGATCGGCGGCAACGGCACCGGCCAACCCCGCCTGGGCGACTTCGACCTGGCCCAACTCCTGCACGCGGAACAGTCCGTGACCCTGCACGGCGAACTGCCCCCTTCGGGAACCTCCCGTACGAGCGGCCGCCTGGCCGGGTTCTACGACAAGGGCGCCGACGCGCTGATCGTGCTGGAGTCGTCCAGCGTCGACGCCGCCACCGGCGAACCGCTCGCCGAGACCCGGACCACGCTGTTCGTCCGCGGCGAGGGAGGCTTCGGCGGCGAACGGGGCAGCAGCGAGCCCTGGACCCCACCGAACCGCCCGGCCGACCACGTCGTCACCTGCCCGACCCGCACCGACCAGGCGCTGCTCTACAGGCTCTCCGGCGACCGCAACCCGTTGCACTCCGATCCATGGCTCGCCGCGAGAGCGGGCTTCGACCGCCCGATCCTGCACGGGCTGTGCACCTACGGTGTCACCGGACGCGCGCTGCTGCACGCGGTCTGCGACGCGCGGCCGGCGTCGTTCGGAAGCATGTCCGCGCGCTTCTCCGCGCCGGTCCTGCCCGGGCAGCCACTCGACGTCCATATCTGGGACCACGGTGGGGTGTTCATGTTCCAGACAAGGGTGGGCGACACAGTCGTCCTCGACAGGGGGGTCCTCACGAGGAAGAACTGACCTGGCCGGTCGGGTCGTTGTGGTGGAGGCCGGCTCCAGGTTCCCGCACCGACCGTGAGCCTCGTATACGGATCACGCCGGGTGGCAGGCCGTCCCCTGCCTACCACCCGGCACCGGAACGCCTCCGCTCGGAGCATGCCGGGGATACGGGGCTCAGGACGCGGGGATCTCGAGCTCGGCGAGGCGCGCCCACTCTGCCCGCTCCCGGCCGGGACGGCGCTCGCGGTCGGCTGACTGGGTGGCACCGGTGGCCTCCCTGTCTGCCGCGTCGGCGATCGTGGATCCGCACCTTCCACCGGTAGGAGATTTCCTACACTTGACGCGTAGGAAATCTCCTACCTATTGTGGTGGCATGACCATCACCCACGCCTCCTTCATCACGGTCCCGGTCTCCGACCAGGACAAGGCCCTCCGCTTCTACACGGACGTGCTCGGCTTCGAGGTCACCGCGGACCTCCAGATGCCCCCCGGCCGCTGGCTCCAGGTCGCCCCGAAGGGCGCCCAGACCGTGCTCACGCTCTCCGGCCCCGGCATGGGCGATTTCACGCCCGGAACCGCAAGAGGGATCATGTTCGTTACGACAGACGTGGACACGGACTGCGCCAGGCTCACCCAAGCCGGAGTCACCGTGGACGGCCCGACCGATCTGCCCTGGGGACGTATGGCCGGCTTTCAGGACCCCGACGGTAACGGCCTGATGCTGCTCACCGAGAAGGAAGGCTTCTGACCGAAGTGGTCACCCGGAGCGCCCAGGACGAGGGCCAAGACCAGGACCAACTCTTCGCCGCCCTCGCGAACGCGACGCGGCGCGAGGTGCTGCGCCTGTTGCGTGACCAGGGCCCTCAGTCGGTCCAGGCGCTCGCGGACCACTTCGCCATGCGCCGCCCCAGTCTCTCGGAGCATCTGAAGGTGCTCCGGGAGGCCGGCCTCGTCTCCGAGGAGCGCCAGGGCAGACAGCGCATCTACCGCCTGGAGGCGGCCCCGCTCGCGGAGGTGCAGGACTGGCTCCATCCGTACGAGCGGTTCTGGCGCGAGAAGCTGAAGGGCCTTGGCGATCTGCTCGACCGCATGCCGGACGATGAGGCATGACGATGCCCCAGGCGCCCGACGGACCGGATGAGGACGACCTCACCACGATCAGGGTCGATCACTTTCTGGCCCACCCGCCCGCCAAGGTCTGGCGGGCCCTGACCGAGCCCGAGCTGATCGCCCAGTGGATGATGCCCGGCGCCCGCCGCGGAGCGGCTGATGACACCTTCCGCCTGGAGGTCGGCCACCGCTACACGATGACCGCGGTCCCCCGTCCCAACACCAACTTCTCCGGCACCATCCGGGCCGAGGTCCTCGCCTTTGACGAGGAGCGGATGCTGAGCGTCCGTTGGCAGGACGCCGTCGAGAGTCAGGGGAACGCCGCCGACTGGACCATCACCTGGACCCTGGAGCCAGAGGGCCGCGGCACACGTCTCTTCCTTGTGCACGCAGGCTTCGACCCGGACGACCCGGCCCAGCGGATGGCGCACCGGATCATGGGCGGAGGCTGGCGTTCCTACGTCATCAGCGCACTGGAGAACGTACTGGGAACGTGCTGACGGAGGCACCGAAGACGTACGTGTGGAGCTGTAGGCCAAGATCGTCTGTCAGCGCGGGACTTCCTTTGTCATCGTGGATCGTCACTGACGCCTTCTGCTCGTGATCCACGCGCGCGAGCAGTGCTCATGACGCGCGGGAAATGCCATCGCTGCAGGCGCCAGTGCTCACGAAAACGCCTTCTAGTGCCGCATCAACCAACGTTCGCCCTTCAGTGCCGCGCTCTTTGAAGGGCGTGGCCCCAAGGGGGGGAGCAAGCCAGGCCAACTCCGAAGGCTGCCCGCTCCATTGCTACCGAAACGGTCATGAGGTCAGCGGTTGCCGGTCGTGGAGCCGGCGGAGCTGGGTTCGAGGACTGTGGGACTGGCGGTGGTGTGCGTGGTGAGGTTTTCGCCGTCCTGGGTCGCTCAGCGGGTTCCCGCAGGGGCGCGGAGCTGTTCGGCCAGCCGCTCGAGTTCGGCCGCCGTGGCAGCCGAGGGGTCGTTGAGTCCGCTGTGCACGGCCGTCGGGCTCTTCAGGAAGCGCCGGAGCACGGCCACGAGGAGCCCTTGCGGCAGAGCCCGCAACGCGGCGAACGCGCGAGGTACCGGCGGCGTCTCCATCGCGGCGAGGTTCTGCCGTATGAGGTGGAGCATGCCGCGGACCGCGTCCGGGTGGTCGGCCAGCGCTACCGGGCCGCCCGCCGCGTGTACCGCCTGACCGAGCGGGACCTCGAAAGCGGCGTGCGTCCTGAGCCAGGCATCCATCTGCGGCTCGGCCTTGGCGTTGATCCCGGCGGTACGGAATGTCTCCACGATCCGTTCCAGTCGCGGGGTGGTACGGCCGTCGGGCTCGCCGATCGGCATCGCGACCCGGCGGGTGATGAAATTGGTCTTGCGGTAGCGGACCACGTCGCCGTCCATCGTGCCGCCGGTCGTGGGGAATCCGAGCAGCACCCGCTCGTCGCCGATCACCGCACCCAGCGTCTCCGGGCCGGCTGCCCAGTTGAGCAGGAACAGCACGTCACCTTGGACAGCGGCGAGTGATTCCAGCACTGCCTCCACCTGGTGGGTGCGGACGAAGACGGTGATCAGGTCGTACCCGCCGTCCGGGTGCTCTGTCACCGGTACCGGTACCCGCCTGACAGGGCCGTTTTCCTCGGCGAGCTGCACTCCCTGCCGGCGCAGGGCGGTCAGGCGCTCGCCGCGGGCGAGGAGCGAGACGTCGTGGCCGGCCTCGTGCATGCGGGCGGCGAACAGGCTGCCACAGACCCCGGCGCCGTACACGAGCAGCTTCATGACAGTCCTCTTTCATACGTCTGTTTGATTCATACGTTCGTTTCATTCAAGCATATGTATAGTCCCTCGTGTGGCGACCCCAGACACCCGCACCCAGATCCTCGACGCGGCCGAGCACCTCTTCGCCGAGCACGGATACCGCGGCACCTCGGTCCGCGCGATCACCAAACTCGCCGGAGCGAACCTGGCCGCCGTCGGCTACCACTTCGGCTCGAAGGCGGAGCTGATGGCCGCGGTCGTCCGCCGCGTGGTCGAGCCCATCACCGCTGCCCAGTGCACCGGGCTCGACACATTGCTCGCCCGGACCCCCGACCCATCGGTCGGCGAACTGGTGGAGGCATTCGCGGGGCCGCTGTTCGACGAGATGCCGGCCGGCGACGAGGGCGGCGCCCGGACGTCCCGGCTGATGGTGACGATCCTCAGCGACCCGGCCGAGGAGGCACGCAGCTGGACCGGGCCGGCCGAGGACTCGGTCCGTGAGCGATACTTCGCAGCCTTCGCGCGCGTACTGCCCGGACTTTCCCCGGAGGAGCTGTGGTTCCGGATGCGGGGGATCTTTGCCGTGACGGCCGTCGACCGCCTCCAGGTCCACCAGCAGCCCTCTCCTGGCTGCGTGTCCCCGGTCGTGGGCGAGGCGGCCCGGCGATGGGCGATCACGTTCCTGACGGCAGCGATGAGTGCGCCGCCGATCCGGCCCTGACGACCCAGGACAGACGCCGGCGGCGCGGGTCAGGCGGTGTTCGCCCTGTGGACGAGGGCAGTGAGGCGCTTGTCGGCGGCGTTCTTGTTCCGCCAGATGATGTAGCGGCGGATCGTACTGCCCTGGGCCTTGTGGGTCGGGTGGTCGGTGCCGTCGAGGGCGAAGTAGCGAAGGGCGGTGAACTGGGCCTCGATCCTGTTCAGCCAGGAGCTGTTGGTCGGGGTGCAGACGATCTCGGCGATATGGGCAGCCGCCCACGCGCCGACCCGCTGGCAGCGCTTGGTCGTCACGTGCGGCGAGTAGTTGTCGCAGACGATCGCGATGCGTACGTCCGCCGGGTGCAGCGAGCGCAGGTAGCGGCAGGATTCCAGCAACGTGCTGGAACCCCTTCGGCCGAAGAGGTTCCGGTGCCCGAGCCCGGGCTTGACGAGATTCTCCTGAAGGTTTCCGCGACCGGCATGTGCCGAAGCGACTACCAGCTCCTTGACGGTCACGTTGCGTACGCGACCACGCGAAGTGGACCAGAGCCCTTCGCGGGAGTCATTTCGAGGTGACTTGGGGAGGGCCACTCAACGCGTAGCGGCGTCAATGAGGATTGCCCGAAGTCGTGCTCGGCACTCGGCGACGAACGCGGGGAAGGTGTGCCAGTAATAGGAGATGCCGCTGACGCCCACCGCGATCGCCCAGGCGCGGGCGCGAGCCCAGGTCACATCGTCGAGGTTCAAGGTGTCCCAGTAGGCCTGTCGTGCTTGTGGCGGCAGGTCCCAGAGTGTGGAGTGCTCGGCGTCGGGAAAGCCGACCGAGAGTCCTCCGAAGTCGATGACTGCGTGGAGCTTGCCTTCCCGGACCAAGAGGTTGGTCGGCTTGAGGTCGCCGTGGAGCCACACGTGGGGTTCGGAGGGCTCGGGCAGTGCGAGCGCGGCTCGCCACATCTGTTCCAGAGAGTCAACGTCGAGCTCGGAACCCACAGTGGTCCGGCAATCGTCGAGACACCTGGCGATCCACTGGTCACATGGCCTCAAGCTGCCTCCGCGGTACCAACTGAGGTCATCTGCGCGAGTCGCTCCCATGAGGTCAATGCCGTGGAGTTCCCTCACGACCGCCGCCAGGTCGGCTCCGAAGGCGGCCCAGTCCTGGACGCTGGCAGGGCCGGCCTCGTCACCGTCAATCCAGCGGTAGACCGACCAGACTAGAGGGAAGACGTCGGTGGGCGTCCCGGCGTGGACGGGATCGGGAATCGGACATGCAAGGAAGGGCGCCAGGCGAGGAAGCCATTCCTGCTCCTTTCGCACGGACTGTCCCTTGTCGGCGGTTCGTGGAATTCGTACAAGCAGGTCATCGCCCAGCCGGTACATGGTGTTGTCCGTGCCCGCACCTGCGGGCGACAACGGCAGCTCGGCCCACTCTGGGCGCTGTGCCTTCAGCAGCGACCGGACTAGCGTCTCGTCGACTGGGATCTCATTCTCGTGAAGTGTCACGTCGAAAATCTGACCGCACGAGGGAACGGGAAGCCAGTGACTTTCTGAATGAGGCATGTTCGCTGAGACAAGGACGCGCCGACCGGGAAGCCGAGCAGGCCACCGGGCGGAATCAGTTAGACAGCGGCTCAGGGGGCATGGAGCTTTAGCGACATCAAAGCAGGTGGCAGGCGACGGCACACTCGCGCGAGAGGCCGCGCACGCCCCGCCGCCACGCAGGTGAGTGTGACGCTCCATCAGGTCTTGGGCTTTCCCACGCCGTTCTTGGCTGTGATCGGTGACGGTGCCGTTATGAAGGTCGACGCATCGTTCTGGGATTCCCTCGTGTTCGCCAGGATCGACGACGTGGACGTCGAGGGGGTGACCGCTGCCCTCGGCACCGTCGATGTGGTGGCGAGAGGCCGGGCGGCCGAGGCAGCATGTTCGGACTGCGGTCGAACTTCGGGCCGGGTGCACGACTGCTAGCAGCGCAGATTGAAGGATCTCCCGCTCGGTGAACAGAGCGTCGTGATCCTGTTGACGGTCCGGCGTTTCATCTGTGGAGCGGATGACTGCCGGCGCCGCACGTTCGCGGAGCCGTTCACCCAGTTGACCGCCCCGTACGCACGGTTCACTACTCGGCTCAACCACGTCCTGGAGCGAGTCGGGCTCGCACTGGCCGGACGGGCCGGCGCCCGGCTGACCGCCCAACTGGGCTTCGGCGCAGGGCGGATGACCTTGGTGCGCAGGGTCATGACGCTGCCCGATCCGCAGTTCAGCACGCCGCGCGTGCTGGGCGTGGACGATTTCGCGATCCGCCGGGGGCAGACGTACTCCACCGTCTTGACCTGCGGAGAATCCCATCGCGTGGTCGACGTGCTCCCCACACGCGAAGCGGGGCCGCTGGCCGCGTGGCTAACCAGCCACCCGGGCGTGGAGATCATCTGTCGGGACCGGGCAGGTGCCTACGCCGAGGGTGCCCGACGCGGCGCCCCCGATGCTCACCAGGTTGCTGATCGGTTCCGCCTGTGGCAGGGCCTCGGCCGTGCACTGGAGGCCTGTGTCGCTGCCCAGCGTGAGTGTCTGCGCGCTCCGACGCCGCCCGAGCTGTCAAACGTTGACACGCCGCAAGATGACGCGGAGCTTCCCGGCCGGGGATCCTGTCGGCCGGCGAGCCGAGCGCAAAGAGGCCGCACACGCCCTGGTCCACGAGTTACTCGCCCAAGGCCACTCCCGCCGGGCGATCGCCCGACACCTGGGCTGGGGCCTCAACACCGTGCTCCGGTAGGCGACCGCCGCACGCCGGCAGGACACCTTTCGCGAGAACCGTCCCCGGCCCGGCAGGCTGGATCCCTACAAGCCCTACTGGGAGCGACGGTTCGCCGCGGGATGCACCAGCGTCACCCAGCTGCACAGCGAACTGCTTGCCGAGCACGCCCCCGTCACCTACGCCATGGTCCGCCCCCCACATCGCCAACCTGCGCACCACACCGCCAGGCACGCCACCCCCACCGCCGAAGGTGCGGCAGGTGACCGGCCGGCTCACCCGCCACCCCGCGGCCCTGAACGAAGAGGACCGCGCCGATTTGCAGGACGTCAGGACGTCCTGGCCCGCTGTCCCGAACTGGACACGGCAGCCGGGCATGTCCGCGACTTCGGCGAGATACTCACCAGCCGCCTCGGCGGCAGGCTCCCCGCCTGGATCGACGCCGTCGACGCCGGCCAACTGCCCGGCCTCGCCGGCTTCGCACTCCACCTACTCCGAGACCTCGACCCAGACGGGCACTGGGCGCGCCTGCTGTCGCTTGTCCCTCGTGACGCGCGCTTGGAGAATCCTGGAAGCGATGCGCTCATGGAGGAGGGCGGACCCGCCTAGGAGTTGTGGGAACGCCTGGCCGGCAGCAAGCAGCACCCCGGCAAGCCCGACGGCAGCGGCCCGGTTGTCGCGGGCAAATTGCTGGCTCGTAAGCGTCCCCACCTCATCCCCATCTACGACGTGCATGCCGTGCGGGAGCACCGGCGGTCGATCGGCCTGGTCCGCTACCGACTCTTCGGCAGCGACCTGCTCGGCCTTGAAACCGTGGCGTCCGTGAGCGGCGGCATGCAGGTACCACGCCGGGCACGCCGTCAGGCGGTTGCACGGGTGGCGGCCGGTGTCCAGGGCGCGTCGATGGTGGAGCCGGCGAACGCTGTCGATGAGGCACTGCTCGAGCTTGGGGACGGTGTGAACCGCGTTGAGCGCAAGCAGTACCGGGCGTATCAGCGGCTGCGGAACTTCGCGTGCCTGTGCCCGCCGCAGCGGAGCAAGCTGCTTGTCTACCTGAAGGTAGACCCGCAGGTCGTTGACCTCGTTCCGGGTTTGACCCGGGACGTGTCCGGTCCTGGTCACCACGGGACGGGTGATCTGGAGGTGCAGCTGCGTACGCCGCGAGACGTGGAGCGGGAGCAGGATCTGTTCCGGGCCGGCTACGCGGCGGCGTGATCGTCCGCCGCCTTCTGGCTGCTCTGTGGTCGTGGGGTGGTGCCTTTCGACGTGCGAGTAGGGCGTGGCGGTGGACTACCAATGATGCGCGGGATCGCCGGTTTGGCTAACCGGCGATCCCGCGCTGTATCGCCCCGCTCTTGCGTGCTGATGATCAGCGTGTACGGCTGGCGGCGGGGGTGGCCGCGACCGCGGGGGTGGCCGGCGGGCGGGTGACGAGGCTCGTCCTGCGTTCGGAGGTTGCGGTCTGTGGGCGGCGGATGCTGGTTTCGTGGGCGAGGGTCTCGGAGAGATCGGCCAGCAGTGAACTCGGGGTGTGCCGGGAGGCGGTGACGGTCCAGGTGGGCCGGTCAGGGCCGGGGCCGGCCCAGACGGTCCAGGTGGCCAGGTCCTGGCTCGGGTGCTAGGCGGTGAAGGCGTCGAACTGGACGCCCGCGTCCCCGGCGGGGGATGTCCAGCGAATCCATCGACCGTCTACGGGGTGCTTCCATCCGGCATCGGAGAGGGGCTGGGTGGCCGCGGTGACCACATTCTCGTCCACCGGGGTGCCGATGGCCGTGTCCCAACTGTCAGCGTCGGCGAGGTGGTTCAGCAGTTCCTCCAGCACTGGGGCGGGGGTGGCGCCGGTCGCGGTGATGACCCACATGCGGTCGGAGACGGGTGTTTCGTAGGCGGCGACGGTCCACGCTGTTTCGTGAGCGGGCGTTTCGTGGACGCGCTCGATGCGCAGGGTCCGGGACTCGTGGATGGCGTGGGTCGTGTCGTCTGACCAGGTCCGCCACTTCTCCCACCGCCCGGGCCCCGACGGGCACCCGCACCTGTGCGGCCGTCGCGCCCGCGGCGTCAGCAGCGCCGACCACCTGTATGTGAAGTCGGCGGCCGTCGCCTGGTTCCGAAGCCGGGACCAGCAGGCCGGCTTCGAGTTCGTCCAGCCGGACGGGGTGCCGATCGGCTCGGTGGTGGACATCCGGTTCCCCCGCGGCGGGCTCCGTGTGCACTTGGACCATGCGGTAGAGCCCTCCTGGGACCAGGACGGCCACGAGCCGGTGCTCGGATTGTCAGTACCGGTGGACCGGTCACCTGCCGTACGGCCCCCTCGCAGACAGCCACGCGATCGAAAGGCTCCACACCCTTGCCGAACCCCGGCTGAACAGCCACCTCACCGTCCCGGCAACCTGCATTACCGCACCGGTGAAGTGGAACCCGGCGCTCACCCGACCCGAAAGCCGGGCTCCCAGCCTGCGCCGGCCCCGAAAAGACCGCACCACACCAACTCAGAGTCCCCGTCAGCAAGCTGCCGGAGACTCATGAACGATCGAGGCCAGGGCGTTCTTGACGATGTGGCAGGCTCTGGGGCATGGAGGCCAGTGTGCGATTGGGTTTGATCGGGCGGGTGTCCGAAGTGGTCACTCTCGATCGGCTGCGGGCGGCGGGCGGGGCAGCGGTGCTGCTGGTCGGCGAGGCGGGCATCGGCAAGACCGCGCTGGTTGAGGAGGCGGTGTCCCGGGCCGGCGACTGCCGGGTCCTGTTCGGCCGGGCGGACCCTGATGAGGGCGCGCCCGCGTTCTGGCCGTGGCTGCGCTTGCTCGAGTCCGCGGTCGGCGGTCTGTCCCCCGCTCTGCTGAGCCTGGTGGATGAGGGCGAGTCGGCGACGGTGGCGCGGTTCCGGGCGATCCACGCGACGGTCGGCGCGCTCCGGAATGCGGCTGCCGCCGGGCCGTTGATGCTGGTGCTGGAGGATCTGCATTGGGCCGACCAGGCTTCGTTGGCGCTGCTCGGCGCGCTGTGCCGGGAGATCGCGGGCAGTGGCATCTTCGTGTTGGCGACCAGCCGGCCGCCCGGCCCGGACCTTCCCGAGGCTGAGGTGCTCACCCTGGGTGCCTGGGACGTCGGCGCTGTCGGCGCCTATCTGCGGGTGTACGCGGGTGGCCCGGTCCACGGCACCTGGTCCGAGGTCGTCCACCGGCTGGGGGGCGGAAGCCCGCTCTACACCCGCGAGTTGGTCCGCCTGCTGGCTGCCCAGGACCGCCTGGCGTACCCGGCCGGCGACATCGATCTCCCCGACGGCCTGCGGCGGCTGGTTGGCCGGCGGACCGCAGGCCTGTCTGCGGTGACCCGGCAGCTGCTCGCGGTGGCGTCGGCGCTGGGGTCGGAGATCGACGTGACCGTGCTGGCCCGGGCGACCGGTCCGCTGCCTCCGTCGGCCTTGGCAGACGCGGTGGAGGCGGGCATTCTCATCGACGACCCGTGGACTCCGCAGGCCCTGCGCTTCGCCCACGACCTGGTCCGGCAGGCTCTCTACCAGGACCTGCCCCGGGACGAGCGGATCGGTGCGCATGCCCGGATCGCCGACGTACTCAGCGGGGCAGCGGCTCCTGGGACCGGATCGCGCGGGGAGATCGTCGCCGCGGGGGTGGTTGCGGGTGGGGCGGGGGCGGCTGAAATCGCTCGGCACCGGATACGGGCGGCTGCCGACGACGCGTCGCGGCGGGTCGCGGTCGGGGCCTGCGTCGCGGCGGCCGAGGCGGCCGGGCGGGGACTCGATCACGAGGAGGCCGTGCACTGGTACGGGCGGGCGCTCGAACTCGCGCCGGGAGACGTTGAGCTGCTGCTCGGCCGGGCCGAGGCGGCCTACCGGGACGGGCGGCTGGATGTGGCGCTCGCGGACGGCCGGGCCGCGGTCGATGCCGGGGATCCGCGCGGTGCCTACGTGATCCGCGGCCTGGGCGGGCCGATCGCGCGGCCGCTGCAGCGGCTCTGCGAGGACGCGCTCGACCTCGACCCCGGGCCCGCCGCCCGGGCACAGGTGCTGGCCCAGTACGCGTACCTGCTGACTGAGAACTCGTCAGCGGAGCGAGCGGGCCCGGTCAGCCGGGAGGCGATGGTGCTGGCCGAGGCGTCCGGTGACCCCGCCGCGCTGGTCGCCGCGATCAACGCCCGGCACGCCGTGCTCGACCCGATCGTCGACGTGGCCGAGACCGAACGGCTGGCCGGCCGTATCTGCGATCTGTCGCAGGCCAGCCGTCGGCCGGACGCAGAGTTGTGGGGCCGCAACTGGCAGATCGACTGTGCCCTGGTCACCGGCGACCGGACCGCGTTCGAGGTCGGCCGGGCCCAGCTCGCCGACCTGGCCGAACGGCTCGGCCGACCGGTCGCGCACTGGCACCGGCTGCGGGCCGATGCGACCGCTGCCCTGCTCGACGGCCGTTTCGCCGACGCGGCCGGCGCTGCCGCCGAAGCCCGTGACCTCGCTGCCCGCTCGCAGGACGCGTCGGCGCCGTTCCTCTGGCTGGTCTTCGCCGGCGCGTTGGCCTGGCACACCGGGGACGCCGCGCACCGGCCGGCTGACCTGGCTGGGATGCAGGCGCGGTCCGCGGGGAGCCCGATCGCCATGGTCCAGATCGGTCGGCTGGCCAGGGAGTCCGGCGACCGTTCGGTCGGCGAGTCCTGCCTGGCTCGGTTGAGGGTGGTCCTGCCCAGCCTGCCGGCAGACTCCCGGCGCGGCTATATCCAGCTCGTCACCGGCGAGATCGCGCTCTGGCTGGGCGACCTCGACACGGTCCGGGACTGTTACCGGCGCACGGCCGGCTACTCCGGGCGGTTCGCGAACTCGGCCACGGTCTGTCACGGCGCTATCGACCGGATCCTCGGCGAGTTCGCGGCCGGGCTGGGCGAGATGCATGCGGCCGAGGAGCATCTGGCCGCCGCGGTCCGGCTGGAGGAGCGCCTCGGCTCACCGCCCTTCCTGGCTCAGGCACGGGTCGCGTACGCAAGGGTGGTCGGCAAGCGGGACCACCGCGCGGCCCGGCGACTTGCCGAACAGGCACTTGCCACCGCCCGGCGGCTCGGTATGCCGACGGTCGCCGCGGAGGCGACGGCGCTGGGCCGCGACCCGCTGACCGCGCGGGAGCGGGAGATCGCCGGGCTGGTCGCCGACGGGTTGGCCAACCGGGTGATCGCCGAGCGGCTGGTGCTGTCCGAGCGCACCGTCGAGACGCACGTGCGTAACCTGCTCGGCAAGCTCGGGCTGGCGAGCCGCGCCGAGCTACGTGCTGATCCTCAGTACCGGTACTGAGGCGCCGGCGCCCCGGACGGCCGAATCTTGGGGGCATGAACACCGAACTGAGCACCGAGATCCGCCCCGGTACCTACACCATCGACTCGTCGAGGTCGACCTGCAGCCTGGTCGTCACCCACGCCTTCGGCCTCATGCCGGTCAATGCGACCGTCGCAATCAGCGGCGGCACCGTCACCCTCACCACCGACCCGGCCCGTTACACGGCCTCGGCGACGCTCGCGGCGGCCTCGTTCAACAGCGGCAGCCGGCAACGGGACCGCGATGTCACCAAGCGATTTTTGAACGCCGCACGCTACCCGCAGATCGCGTTCCGCAGCACCGGGATCAACGACCGCCGTATCACCGGTGTGTTGAGCGTACGCGGCACCGACTCGCCGGTCACCCTGAATATCACCAGCTGGGCGCCCACTGAGAACGGCTACCACGCGTTGGCAACGACCGAAATCGACCGGATCACCGCCGGAGTCAAAGCCGGTCGCGGAATGGTCGCCCGGAAGGTCCGATTCACCCTCGAAGTGGTGGTCAGCGCCTCCTGAGGCAGCCGCAGGCCGGCCAGGCACCCCTCGGGGAAGTACCTGGCCCGACCGACAGGGATCGACGCAGTCCGCGGCAGCACACGCCGTATCGAATACGTACGCACAGCAGCGATCGAGGCCTGTGGCCTCGGGGACCGAACATGAAGGAGAAAATCATGAAGCAGTGGCAGCGCGCCGCTCTTGTCACGACGCTGGCCCTCGCTACCGCGGGTGGCGTGACGATGGCCAACGGCGCCGCGAACGCGCAGGAGAACCACCCGTCGCACGGCAGGCCCGCCAATGTGGCGGCGAACAAGCGGGTCGTTCTGGCGTTCATGCAGGATGTCCTCAACGGTCACCACGGCGATCGGGCCGTGCGCTACCTGACCCCGGGCATGACTTGGCACTCCGGCACGGTCGGCACCGTCACCGGCCGCGACAACGTCGCCGGCCTGATGACCAGCGTGGTCACATCGATCCCGGACCTGCACACCGAGGTCAAGGACATCTTCGCTCAGGGCGACAAGGTCGTCGTCCGCCTGGTCGTTTCCGGCACCCAGACAGGCCCACTGCTGGGCGTCCCCGCCAGCGGACGGCACGTGCAGTGGGACGCGATCGACCTGTACCACCTGCACAACGGCAAGATCAGCGAGGAATGGGCCGGCGAGGACTACGTCGCGTTCCTCAACGACACCGGCGCCTACAAGGCACCCTGGATCGCCTGACACCCCCACCGCCAGCCCGCCAGAGATCCTGACGACCGCCGCGTGGGTTGGCCGGTGGGCGTGGCGCGGGCCGCGCTGCGCGCCATCGAGCGGAACCGGCCATACGTCGTCGTCGGCATCACCTGGAAGATCACCAGCGAGGTGCCTCGTGTCCTGCCGCGCTCGGTGATGGCCCGGATGGGAGAGCGAATGATGAGGCCCCAAAAGGGCTGATGCACGCGCTGTGCACCGATCCGCCCGCGGCCTAGCGGAGTGTGACGTACGACGACCGAAGGTCCCGCCTCGGTGGGCTTGGGTTCCATCTTGGCAGTTTCGTTTGGATCAGTCGGTCGTTGGTTCGGACGTGCCGTTAACTGATGTGCAGTGGACGCGAATCGAGCCATTGCTCGCGGATCGGACTCCGAAGTCCGGTGGCGTGATCACCGGGAGATGATCGACGCGATCGCGTTCAAGTTCCAGACCGGAATCCAGTGGGTTCACCTGCCGGAGAAGTACTGGGTCCCGGATACGAACGGTTTTGACTTTCTCGTGCTCTGCGTCCGATGGATTGCCTCGCGTCCGTTCGTAGCGTGGTGGACAGCACGGAGGATGTACCCACGATTCTGTGGCATCGGCTACGTGAACACCCACCCTCGCGAAAGTAATGGACGCGTGGCTGAACGCGTAGTCGACAAAGGTACGTCGCCTCCGTATCCGCTGGTTACTCAGTTCTGAGAGGAAGACGTTATGAGCGCACATATTTCCCGCATTGGTCGCCTGGCTGCTGTCGCCTCTGCTGTATTCGTCCTGGTCTGCACCGGTATTGGGGTCGGCGCGGCGTCGGCGGCTGAGCAGAGTCACGACGTCGGCTACTCGGCTCATGGCGGCGGTCACGGCGGTGGTGGCGACGGTTGGGGTGGGGGCGGCTACTGAAAATACGTCAGGTGTTCCCGGCCGGGGTTTCCCGGTCGGGAACGCCTGCTGTTTTGTGAGCCGTTGAGGGCCAAGGCAGCTGTGTGGTGGCCTGTTGGTCAGTTAGTACAAACTGAAAATGAGCGG
>NZ_JBHXSK010000020.1:0-188031 GCF_042716195.1 Streptomyces sp. NPDC058683 | reverse complement strand
CCCCCGGCCTTCGGCCGGGGGTGCCCCCACCTCTTGGTCCGCCGCGGAGGCGGCTGATGGTCCACGCCGCCTCCGCCGTGCAGCTGCACGCACCAGTCCCCGCTCACCGGGGCTGATCAGCCCCGCCGCTGTCCTGCGGCCTGATCAGAGCGACAGTCCCCGGACAGCGAGCCCTGCAATCAGCCGACGGTCCACTTCTGGTTGGCGCCGCCCGAGCAGGTCCAGATCTGCAGCCGGGTGCCGTTGGCCGAGGTGTTGCCGGTGACGTCCAGGCACTTGTTCGCCTGCGGGTTCACGATGTCGTTCGCCGCGGAGACGGCCCACTTCTGGGCGGCGCTGCCGTTGCAGTCGTAGAGCTGGACCGTCGTGCCGTCCGCCGTGCCACCGCTGGTGACGTCCAGGCACTTGCCGAGCGCGCGGATGGTGCCGTCGCTGCCGACCGTCCACTGCTGGGCGGCGCTGCCGTTGCAGTCGTAGAGCTGGACGGCGGTGCCGTTGGCCGAGCTCGCCCCGGCCACGTCCACGCACTTGCCGGCCAGGCCCTTGATCGCGACGCCGGCCGCGGTGTCACTCGTTGTGACCGACACCGAGTCCACGACCAGCTGCGCCGGGAACGCCGTGGAGCTGTTGGGGTCGCCCGGCCAGTAGCCGCCGACGGCCAGGTTCAGGATCAGGAAGAACGGCTTGTTGAACGCCCAGGTGTTGCCGCCCACGTCGGCGGGGGTGCGGGTCTGGTAGGTGATCCCGTCGACCGACCAGGTGATCGAGTTGGGCGCCCAGTCGACCGCGAAGGTGTGGAAGGCGTCCGCGAAGGCCTGGCCGTTCGCCAGCGTGTAGCCGGCGCCTATCCCGGCCGAGCCCGAGTAGCCGGGGCCGTGGATGGTGCCGTGGATGGTCGAGGGCTCGAAACCGACGTTCTCCATCACGTCGATCTCACCGGAGTTCGGCCAGCCGACCGACCCGATGTCGGTGCCGAGCATCCAGAACGCCGGCCACATGCCCTGCCCGCGCGGGATCTTCATCCGGGCCTCGACGTGCCCGTACTGGGCGCTGAACTTGCCGGAGGTGTTCAGCCGGGCCGAGGTGTACTGACAGGTGCCGTACCAGCACTGGTAGTTGGCGGGGTTCTCCTTCTTGGCCGTTATGACCAGGTGGCCCTGGCCGTCGAGGGCCGCGTTGTTGGTGCCGGAGGTGTAGTACTGCCGTTCGTGGTTGTTGACGTTGTCGCCGGTCTCCAGGTTCCACTTCGAGGAGTTGACCGCCGAACCGGCGGCGCCGTCGAAGGTGTCGGAGAAGGTCACGGCGGCCGCGCCGGCGTCGGCGGCCTCGGCCCGGTGCGCGGGACCGACCGCGACGGATCCGACCAGCGCGGCGGACAGGGCGGCGAACAGGCATCTGCGGATAAGGCGTGGGGAGGCCACGGCTCGTCCTTCCGTACGGCGGCCGGGTGCGGGGAGGCAGCCGGCCGGGGTGGGGGGTGAAGGCGTCGCCTCTTGATTTAAGAGATGAGATAAGTGGCGCGTCAATACCTTGGTACGGACCAGTGTCGGACGATCAGATGACGATCCTCCCGGGCTCCGTCGCGGTGCGTTCCCGGGCGGGTCATGCCTTCGCCTTCTTCGGCTTGCGCGCGTGGACCGCCCGGCCGAGCCGGCGGCCCAGCAGCAGCCAGCCGATCAGCGCCCCCGAGGTGTTGAGGATGACGTCGTCCACGTCGAAGGCGCGTCCTTCGACCAGCGCGCCCTGGGCCGTCTCGACCATCAGCATCACGAACGCGGTGAGCAGCAGTACCCGGAAGATGCCCCGGGCGCGCGGCACGAGGACCGGCACGATGATCCCGAACGGGATGCCGAGCACGATGTTCCCGCCGATCTGCTTGACCGCGTCCCGCAAGGCGGGCTGGTCCAGATAGATCTTGAGGGAGCGGCCGGGATGCAGATTGGTGTGCGCGATCGACACGGACGCCGGGGACGGATCCAGCGTCAGCCGGGCCAGCGCGACGGCGAACGCCACCATCGCCGCGAACGCGCACAGCATGGCCAGCACCCGCAACGGCAGCGGGAGCGGACGGCGTTCGGTGCCGCTGGCCTTGGCGGTGCGGTTCGGCCTGCCGGTGCCGCCGCTCTTCCCCCCGCCGCCTGCTTTCTCGGTACGGGCCGCCTTGCCGACGCGGCCCTTCTTCCCGGTGCCGGCCTTCGTGGTGGTCTCCGGTGCGGCGCGGCGAACGCCGACGGCGCGGGCGGCCTTGGTCAGTACCCCGGTCTGTTTGCCGGTGTCCTTGTCCGTGTTCGTCCCCTCGTTCTTCTCGGCCCTGGTCGTGCGCAGGCGCGAGGCGGCACTGGCCATTTGGTCCTCCACTGGTGAACGGTCCCGCGTGCTAGCCCAGTTACCCAGGAAGCGCCCGGAGATGCCCTCGCCCACGGCGGCGGCCGGAGCGGACCCGAGGTTTCCGTCCACGCTCCCCGGGCACTCCGGATCCGTTCCCGCGTGCCGTCGCGCCCCGCGACGGACGCGGTGCTTGGATGCCGGAGGCGGCGAAACGGACATAGCGCCACAAGGCGACCCAGGGAGGCGGCGTATGACCGGACGTACGGCGCTCGTCGCCACAGCAGACTTCCTGGCCTGGTGGGCCGGACTGGCCCTGCTCTAACTGGTGTTCATCGGCACCGTCGACACCCTGGAGCGGATCGTCGGCGCGAGCGCGGCGGCCGTCGGCGCCCTCGCGGCCCGGGCCGGCCGACGGGCGGTGACCTGGCGGTGAACGGCTGGATCCTGGCCGCGACCGTGCTGCTGGCCGGGGGAGCGGGCACCGCCCTGTGGGCGGTCGCCAACGGCCCGCTGGGCCGCCGGATGGTCGCCCAGAACCTCGCCACCTCGGCGGTCTGCCCCAGCCTGCTGCTGCTCTCCCAGGGCTACGGCCGTCCGTCCTACCTCGATCTCGCACTGCTCCTCGCGCTGCTGGGCCCGGTCGGCACCCTGGTCTTCGCCCGGCTGCTCGCGGACGACCTGGCGGGCGAGCGGCCCGGCGCCCGGGGCCTGACCTGGACGGCGGCCGGGGTCGGCGCGGTGGTCGTGCTGGTGCTGTGCGCGGTGACCGGACCGGGGCGGGCGACGGTGAAACTGCTGGTGATCGGGGCGTTGCTGATCGGCGGGAACGTGGTCGCCGCACGCGCGCTGTCCGGCGGGTTCCGGGGGGTGCGCGGTGGCTGACGCGGTGATCGTCGTCGCGCTGCTGCTGACGGCCGCCTCGGCGACCGCGGCCGTGGCCACCCGTGACCCGGCCCGCCAGGCCCTGGTCCTGTCCCTGCTGGGTCTGGTCCTCGGTGCCCTGTTCACCGTCGCCCTGGTCACCGGCCTGTACATCGTCGCGCACGGTCAGCTCAGCCCCGGCGGCGGCTTCCAGGGCGGGGTCGTCGCCGCGACGGCCCTGCACCTGCTGTACCTCGGTGCCGACTACCACGCCCTGGAACGGGTGCGCCCGATCGGCGTCTTCGAGGTCGCCGACTCCCTGGCCGCCTGCGCCTACCTGGTGCTGGGCCTCTTCGGGCTGCTGGCCGGCACCGCGTTCCTCGCCAACACACTGCTGCCGTACGGCACGTTCAACACGCTGTCCTCCGGCGGCCTGGTCCCGCTGCTGAACGCGGCCATCGGCATGGAGGTGGCGAGCGCGGTCGTCGTCCTGCTCGCCCGTTTCCTCGACCAGGCCGTGGAGATCGAGGAGGAGAACGGGAGTTGAGCCGCCGATGATGCACGTCTTCCCCTATCTGGTCGCCGTCTGGATCTTCCTGGCGGGCTGTTACGGCCTGGCCACCAGCCGGAACCTGATCCACGCGGTCGGCTGTCTGGCCGTCGTCCAGTCGTCGACGTACGTCCTGCTGCTCGCGGTCGGCTACCGCGACGGCGGCACGGCACCCGTCTTCTCCGATCTCAGGCCCGACACCCGCCCGCTGGTCGACCCGGTGGTGCAGGCCCTCGCCCTGACCGACGTGGTCGTCGGCGCGACCGTCACCGCGCTGCTGCTCGCGCTGGTCCTGCAGATCGCCAAGCGGCACGGCACGGTCGACCCGGACGAACTGACGGAGCTGCGCGGCTGATGCACCACCTGCTGCCGCTGCTCGTGGCCGTCCCGCTGCTCGGCGCCACCCTGCTGGTGGCCGGCGGCCGCCGCCTGCACCGGGTCCTCGCCGAGAGCCTCGCCTGCGCGGTGTGCGCGGGCACCTGCGCCCTCGCGCTGATCCTGCTGCTCGACTCCGCGCCCCCGCTGGTCGAGTGGGCGGGAGGATGGCGGCCGGTCGGCGGGGAGAGCGTCGGGATCGTCCTGGTCGGGGACGGCCCCGCGCTCGGCATGGCCGCCCTCGCCTCGCTGCTGACCCTGGCCGCACTGGTCTATTCCTGGCGTTACTTCGCGGAGCCGCCACGCCGGCACGCGGGCTCCTTCCCGGCGCTGATGCTGGTCTTCCAGGCCGGGATGTGCGGCTTCGCCCTCGCGGGCGACCTGTTCAACGCGTTCGTCTTCTTCGAGCTGATGAGCGTCGTCGCCTACGCGCTGACCGGCTTCCGCATCGACGAGGCGAAGGCGGTGCAGGGGGCGCTGACCTTCGGCGTGGTCAACTCCCTCGGCGCGTACGCCATGCTGACGGGCATCGCCCTGCTGTACGCCCGTACCGGCGAGCTGGGCATGGCGAAGATCGGCCACGGCCTGGACGCGCACGGCCGTCCGGACGCGCTGGTTCTCGCCGCCTTCGTCCTGGTGCTCACCGCACTGCTGGTCAAGGCCGCCGCGGTGCCCTTCCACTTCTGGCTCCCGGACGCCCACGCCGTCGCCCCCACCCCGGTCTGCATGCTGCTCTCCGGAGTCATGGTCGAGCTCGGCGCCTACGGTGTGTGGCGGGTGTACGGCACGGTCTTCGCCGGCCCCGGCGGCATCCCGGCCGCCGACCTGGAACGGGCGCTGGTCGTCCTCGGGACGCTCACGGCCGTGCTGGGCGCGTTCATGTGCTGGCACCAGCGGCACATCAAGCGGCTGCTGGCCAACTCCACCATCGCCCACACCGGGCTGTTCCTCGTCGGCCTCGGCGTCCTGACCCCGGCGGGCGACTCCGGGATCGCCCTGTACCTGCTCGGGCACGCCGGAGTGAAGGCCGCCCTGTTCGCCTGCGCGGGGATCCTCCTGGACCGTTACGGCAACGTCGACGAACGCGCGCTGCACGGCCGGGCCACGGAACTGCGCACGGTGGGCGTCCTGTTCATCATCGGCGCACTGGCCCTCGCGGGGCTGCCGCCGTTCGGCACCGCGCTCGGCAAGTCGGTCGCCGAGGAGGCGGTGGGCGCTCCGCTGACCGTGCTGTACGTCGTCGTGTCGGCGGTGACGGCGGGGGCGGTGCTGCGGGTCGCCGCCCGGGTCTTCCTCGGCCTCGGGGACCGGCCGCCCAGGGGCGACGCGTACGAGACCACCGGGGACGGTGAGGAGCCCGAGACCGAGGGCCGGCTCGGGCGGATCCCGCGCACGATGACCGCCGTCCCCGCCGTCCTGCTGGCCGGCGCCCTCGCCTTGGGCCTCGCCCCCCACTTCCCGGAGGCACTGGCCCGGGCCGTCGACAAGGGCAGGACCCCGGCCGCCGTCCACTGGACGGCGACCGGGGTCCTGCTGGGCTGCCTCTCCACCCTCCTGGCCGTCGGCCTGGCCGCCCTCGCGGTCACCCGCCCCGGCCTGCTGGTGGCCCGGGGCCGGGCGCTGCCGCTGCGCCGCCTGCAGTCCGGGCACGTCGGGGACTACGTGGCCTGGCTGCTGGTCGGCGCCGCGACGCTCGGGGCGCTGGCCCTGCCCGGTGTGCTGGGGGGCTGAGCCGACGGTCTTGATCACACCGTCTTGATCACACGGTCTTGATCAGACGGCGATGATCAGACGGTCCTGATCAGACCGTGCCGTAGGACACGTGCACCTCCGTGAAGCCGAGGGAGTGCAGCAGGCCCTCCAGCATGTCGGTGGTGTTGGTCTCGGCCCGGGTGGTCAGACCGCTGGTCTTGGCCGCGTCCGAGATGTGCTTCACGGCCAGCTTCTGCACCGCCTGCTCACTGTTGGGGTTGTCCGAGAACAGGTCGCCCAGCCGGTCCAGCAGACCGCGCTCCTTGGAGACGGCGTAGGAGTGGTCGGCGTCCAGAGTGGCCTTGCCCAGCTGCGCGTGCGGCAGCCGAATGGTGGCCTCGGTGCGGTCGTCGTTGACCGTCACGTCCTTCTGGCCGATCTTCCCGAGGTCGACATAGGAATCGACGTTGCCCGCTCCGACGTACAGGGTGCGGGTGCCGCGGATCGCGCTCGGCAGGTACTTGGCGTCCTTCTCCAGGTCCACGACGACCTGGAAGTTGCCGGACGCGGCGTCGTAACGGCTCATGTCCTGGATGGACTTGAGCAGCGCGGGGCCCGTGTTGTCACGGGTCTCCGTGCCGAACAGGTCCTTGATGCCCGGCAGTACCGCCAGCTTGATCCCGGCGAACAGCACCACGAGCACCAGCACGAACGCGGTGAGAAGCTTCGCCCAGCCGGGCATGCGCCGGGGCCGGGCCTTGACAGGGGCCTCCTTCGCGGAGGTCTCCTTGCTCTCCTTGGTGGAACTCGCCATGTGACGGTCCTCCTTTCCAACGAGACGAATGCCCGCCGAACGCCTTGCCAGACCGTGTTGTTGGCCGATTGAGACAGCTGACGCAGGACTGGTACACGCTTTAGCGTGGAGTGACCTCCCGTCGGCGTGCCAGGAGCCCCGGATGACCGCAGAAAGCACTTCCCGGCCCCTTTGTCCGATGCACCGCATGACGTTTCCCGAGTCCGGACCGCCCCGGCTCACCACACTGGCGACCGGCACCCCGGTATGGCTCGTGACCCGGTACCACGACGTCCGTCAGGTGCTCATGGACCAGCGCTTCGACCGCAGTTCCCTGCACGCCGAGGACGCCCCGCCGCTGCTCGTCGTACCGAACCTGCTGAGCGACCCCGACGGGCTGGTGAACCAGGACGGTCCGGGCCATCAGCGGCTGCGCGGCACGGTGCAGCGGGCGTTCACCCCGCGATCCGTCGCCCGCTGGCGGCCCTGGGTGGCGTCGGTGGTCGAGTCCCTCCTCGACGAGCTCGCCGCCACCCCGCGCCCTGCCGACATCGTCGAGGGGTTCACCCGGCGGCTTCCCGTGTCGGTGATCTGCCGGCTGATGGGGCTCGACCACATCGACCGCGAGCGCATCCGGCACTGGGCCGACCACGCCCTGTCCGGAGGTGCGCACAGCGCCGAGGAAGTCAGGTGCGCCATGGGGGAGTTCGGGGTCTTCGGGGCCGAACTGGTGGCGCAGCGGCGGGCCCGGCCCGGTGACGACCTGGTCAGCGGGCTGGTCACGGCAGGTGACGCGCTCGGCATCGGGGAACGCCAACTCGTCCGGCTGGTCTGCGGTCTGGTGGTCGCCGGACACGAGACCACGATGTCCGCGCTCGGCAACATCGTCGTCTACCTCCTCACCGACGGGCATGCCGACTGGCCGTCTCTCGCGGTGGACGAGGAGGCCGCGGCGACGGCGGCCGAGCAGCTGCTGCGGACCGTGCCGCTCAGTGAGGGCCGGGTGCTGCCCGGGCTGCTGCGCAGGGCCGTCGAGGACGCCGTGGTCGGCGGCGTCCCCATCCCGGCGGGCAGTGTCGTCGCCGTCCAGACCAACGCGGCGGGCCGCGATCCTGACGTCCATCCGCCCGGCCCGCCCGACCTCACCGCACCCCTGCCCGTGCCGAGCGTCGTCTTCGGCGCCGGTCCCCACCACTGCCTGGGCGCCTGGCTGGCCCGCCTGGAGATCACCCTCGCGCTGCACCGGCTCGCCGTCCGCTTCCCGGGCCTGCGCGCCGAGTTCACTCCCACGGCGATCGACTGGCGCGAGGGCCAGATGACCCGCAGCCCGAGGCACCTGCCCGTCTCCTGGTGAGTCCCGGAAGCAGGCGACTCGGACGTCAACGGCTCACCGTCCTCAGGGCCGTCAACGGCTCACCGTCCGCCGGGCCGGACCAGGCCGTGGTCGAAGGCGAACACCACCGCGTGCACACGGTCCCGCAGCGCGAGTTTGTCGAGGACCCGGCCGACGTGCGTCTTCACCGTGGCCTCGCCGACATGCAGCCAGCCGGCGATCTCCGCGTTGGACAGCCCGCGCCCCAGCAGAAGCAGCACCTCGCGCTCCCGGCCGGTCAGCCGGGCCAGCCGCCGCGCGGTCTCCGGGTCCGGCTCCACCGGGGTGGCGCGGGCGAACTCGGCGAGCAGCCGCCGGGTGACCGACGGGCCGAGCAGCGCCTCCCCGGCGGCCAGGGTGCGGATGCCCTCGATCAGCACCTCGGGCGGGCTGCGCTTGAGCAGAAACCCGCCGGCGCCCGCCCGGACAGCGGCGAAGACGTACTCGTCCAGCTCGAACGTGGTCAGGATCAGCACCTTCGGCGGCTGCGGGCCGGCGGTCAGCTCCCGGGTCGCCGCGACCCCGTCCAGCACCGGCATCCGTACGTCCATCAGCACCACGTCGGGAGCCACGGCCGCCGCCAGCCGCACCGCCTCGCGCCCGTCGGACGCCTCCCCGACGACACTCAGGTCGGGCTGGGTCCCCAGCATCATGCGCAGCCCCGCCCGCATCAGTTCCTCGTCGTCGGCCAGCAGTACCCGGATCATGACGTCTCCTCCAAGGGAATCGTCGCCCGTACCCGCCAGCCGCCGTCGGCCACCGGCCCGGCCTCCACGACACCACCCCGTGCGGCCACCCGCTCGCGCATGGCGGTGAGCCCGCGCCGTCCGCCCGGCGGACCGGCGGCGGCGCCCTTGCCGTCGTCCGTGACGACGGCCACCACACGATCACCCGCGATCTCGACGCCGACGACCGCGTGCGCGGGCCGCGCGTGCCGGACGACGTTCGTCAGCGACTCCTGCACCACCCGGCCGACCGTCTCGGCGACGGCGGGGGAGAGGCGGCTCAGCGACTCGTGCGCCGGGAGGCCGAGTTCGGCCGGGACATCGGCGGGCAGCCGGGCCACCAGCGTACGGAGCGTGGCCTCCAGGTCGTACGAGTCCGTCAGCAGCCCCAGCACCCGGTCCAGGTCGGTCATGGCGCTCCGGCCGACCTCCTCGATCCGTGACAGTGCCTCCCGGACCGGGGGAGCCGCGCCGCCGAGGGCCAGCCGGGCCGCGCCGGCATGGGTCACCATCACGGTCACCGCGTGGCCCACGGCGTCGTGCAACTCCCGTGCCATGCGCGCGCGTTCGGCGGCGACGGCCTGCTCGCCCGCACGGGCCCGCAGCGCCTGACGGGCCTCGTGCCCGGCCCGCTGGGCGCGACCGGCGAGCCAGGCCACACCATGGGCGGCGACGGCCGGGACGAAGGCGTTCGAGTCGCCCGCCAGGGCGAGGCCGACCGCGAGGACCGGCACCCCGGCGACCTCCACGGCGGTGCGTGCGGGCCGGGACTGCACGACGAGGGCGAGCGCCAGCGCAGTGGCCAGGGACACATTGGTCACCTCGGCCCCGGACGCGACCGCCGCCACACTCGCCCCGGCGGCCGTCCACAGCGCGCACGCGGGGGCGAACCGCCGCCCCGCGATCGCGGCGAACCACACCACCGCACAGGCCCGTTCGACGACCGGCCCCGCGAAGGCGGACGCGGTGTGGTCCGAGGGGCCGATCGCGATGACGGCCGACAGATAGGCGACGACCACATCGAGCAGCACCCACCACACCCCCCGGTCGACGAGGTGGTCGGGCCCCCAGCGCTCTCTCAGCTCCCCCACGCGATCAGGCTAGGGGCGGAGCGCGGGGCGGGGCGTCCA
This sequence comes from Streptomyces sp. NPDC058683, assembly GCF_042716195.1. Taxonomy (NCBI): domain Bacteria; kingdom Bacillati; phylum Actinomycetota; class Actinomycetes; order Kitasatosporales; family Streptomycetaceae; genus Streptomyces; species Streptomyces sp. NPDC058683. The sequence continues at coordinate 178,205 of NZ_JBHXSK010000020.1, read as the reverse complement.
CCCGGGGGCGGACCCGGTGTCCGCCCCGGCGGGGACCGACCGCCTGCGCGACGGCGGACGCGGCCTCCCGGCCCCCGCCCGCAGCATCGCCGTATGACGACGACTCAACTCCCGCCGCGGACACCGCATACGGCCGGCACCGCCCGGCGTGCCGCCCGGTTCATCGGCCGTTCCCTGCTGGTCGCCCTCGGCGTGCTGCTCGCGCCCCTCGCCGCCGTCGCCGCGCTCTGGGCGACCGCGACCGTCACGGGCCACCTCGCGCTGCTCCTCGCCGCCGCGGCCGCCGCACTGGTCCTGGTGTGCGGGGCGGGGGTGTACGGAGGCGTCCGGCGACGCGGCGTCACCGCCCTGGTCACCGGCGCCGTGCTCCTCCTCACCTCGCTGGCCGCCTGGGCCACCGTGCTCCGGCCCCTGCACGAGACACCTCCGACCCCGCACTCGCGTCCCACCGGCTACTGGGACCTGGCCACCGGCTCCCGCCTCGCCTACACCCACCAGCCCGCCCGGGGCCGGGCCCGCCCCACCCCGGTGATCGTCCTGCACGGCGGCCCGGGCACCCCCGGCGACGGCCCCGACCCGCTGGAACAGCGCCTCACCCGGCAGGGGTACGACGTCTGGTCGTACGACCAGCTCGGCTCGGGCCGCTCCGGGCGGCTCGCCGACCCCACCGGCTACACCGTCGCCCGCCAGGTCGCCGACCTCGAAGCCGTCCGGGAGCGGATCGGCGCCGACCGGGTGGTGCTGCTGGGCGCTTCCTGGGGCGCGACGCTCGCCGCCGAGTACCTCGCGGAGCATCCGGAGCACGTGTCCCGGATGGTGCTCACCTCGCCGGGCGTGCTGTGGGCGCCGGCCTGGCAGGACCGCCAGGAGGGCGACATCTGGGACCGGCTCACCGACGAGCAGCAACGGCGGCTCGACGAACTGGAGGCCAGCCCCCGGCTGCTGGCCTGGTCGCTGTTGATGGAGGCCAACCCGCGGGCCGCCCACGCCCTGGTCCCGGACGCCGAACTCGACCCGGTCTTCGCCAAGTTGCTCGACATCGCCGCCCCGGCGGCCACCTGCCACCCCGACCGCCCGCTGCGCGACCTCCCGGGCTCGCTCCCCGGCTTCTACTCCAACCAGCTCATCACCGCCGACCAGTCGAAGGTCTCCGACCCGCGTCCCGCACTGCGCCGCGTCCATGTCCCCGTCCTGGTGCTGCGCGGCGGCTGCGACTACAAGAACCCCGGTATCGCCCGCGAGTACGCCGACGTCCTGCCCGGGGCGCGCCTGGTCACCGTCCCCGGCGCCGGCCACCTGATCGACGTCGAGCGGCCCACCGTGTACCGGCGTACGGTCACCGGCTTCCTGGCCGACTAGACCCGCGCCGCCAGCTCCGCGATCCGGCATGCCGACACCGAGCCCGGATCCGCTGTCACGAGGACGACCTCCTGGTCGTCCTCCGGTACCAGCAGGACATCGCAGTTCAGCCGCAGCCGCCCCAGCTCCGGGTGGTCGAGGACCTTCGTGCGATGCCCCGGGGCGTGCACCGGATGGGTCGCCCAGATGCGCCGGAACTCCGTGCTTCCCGCGTGCAACTCGCCCAGCAGCGAGGTGAGTTGCACGTCGTGCGGATACCGCTCGGCCGCCCTCCGCAGCCGGGCCACCACGATGTGACCGAATTCCCCGGCGCTGGAGCTCGGGTACATCCGGCCCTGGCCCAGGAAGCGCCGTCGCGCCAGGTTGGTCGTGCCGCGTCCCAGGTCCCCGCCGAACAGCAGCTGGGCCAGGGGGTTCCAGGCCACCAGGCCGTAGGAGGCGTCGGTGACGATCGCCGCGGTGTCGGGCAGCCGCTCCAGCATCCCGGCCACGTGCGGGCGCACCCGCCGGACCGCCGTGGGGGCGGGCGGCGCCGCGGCCGAGCCGGCCAGCCGGAAGAGATGGCTGCGCTCGGCGGGGGCCAGCCGCAGCGCCCCGGCCAGGGCGTCCAGGACGCGCGGGGAGGGCCGGGGGCCGCGGGCCTGCTCCAGCCGGGTGTAGTAGTCGACGGACATGTGAGCCAGCTCCGCGACCTCCTCGCGGCGCAGGCCGGGCGTACGGCGCGGGACGGTGCCCGGCGCGAGTCCCACCGTCCGCGGACGCAGTCCCGCCCGGCGCTCCCGCAGGAAGCGGGCCAGTTCCTGCCTCGCCATACCGCCGCCTCCCCGGTCCGCCTGGTACAGGTGGTCCCTGGCAGGACGGACGCGGCCGGGGAACCGTGGCTGTCATGAACGATCGCACAGCACTCGTCACCGGTGCCAACAAGGGCATCGGCTTCCATGTCGCCCGGCTCCTCGTCGAGGCGGGCTTCAGTGTCCACGTGGGTTCCCGGGACATCGAGCACGGCGAGCGGGCCGTGGCGGAGATCGGCGGCGACGCGCGGCTCCTGGTCCTCGACGTCACCGATCCCGGCAGCATCGAGCGCGCCGCCGCCCGCGTCGACCGCCTGGACGTCCTGGTCAACAACGCAGGCGTCCAGCCGGTCACCGGCCCGCCCGCCGAGACCGGCGTCGACGACCTCCGGCGGACCTACGAGACGAACGTCTTCGGTGTCGTCGCGGTCACGAACGCCTTCCTGCCCGTCCTGCGCCGCTCCGCCCACCCGCGCGTCGTGAACGTCTCCAGCGGCACCGCGTCCCTCACCTGGAGCACCCACCCCAATCCGCAGTTCGCCCACGGCAGCCCCCGGTCCGCGGCCTACCGCTCCTCGAAGGCCGCGCTCAACGCGCTGACCGTGTTCTACGCCCAGGAGCTGGCCGAGGACGGCATCAAGGTGAACGCCCTCGCCCCGGGGCGGCGGGCCACCGACCTGGTCCCCGGGGCGGCCGAGGGGGGCGGCGATCCGGTCGAGGGGGCACGAGGGGCCGTACGGCTGGCGCTGCTGCCCGACGACGGGCCGACCGGCGGGTTCTTCTCCTGGGACGGCACACCCGTGCCGTGGTGAGAGCGCAGCGGTCCGTAGCATGAGCGCGTAGCCCGTATTGATCATGCGAGGAGCGGATCGTGCGAGACATCGCGGTCTTCAGCGGCAGCGCCCATTCCGAGCTGGCCGAGGAGGTCTGCGCGCACCTCGGGGTGCCGCTCAGCCCGACGCGGGTCAGCCGGTTCGCCAATGACTGTCTGGAGGTACAGCTCCAGGCGAACTGCCGGGAGCGGGACGTCTTCCTGATCCAGCCCCTGGTCCGGCCGGTGCAGGAGCACCTGGTGGAGCTGCTGCTGATGTGCGACGCGGCCCGCGGTGCCTCCGCGGGCCGGATCACCGTCGTCATGCCGCACTACTCCTACGCCCGCTCCGACAAGAAGGACGCCCCGCGCATCTCGCTGGGCGGCCGCCTCGTCGCCGACCTGCTGGTGGCCGCCGGCGCGAGCCGGGTACTCGCCATGACCCTGCACGCCCCGCAGGTGCACGGCTTCTTCTCGGTGCCGGTCGACCATCTGCACGCGCTGCGGGAGCTGGCCGCGCACTTCCGGCGCTACGACCTGACGCGCACCACCGTCGTCTCGCCCGACCTCGGCAACGCCAAGGAGGCCGCCGCCTTCGCCCGGCTGATCGGCGCCCAGGTGGCGGCCGGCGCCAAGCAGCGGTTCGCCGACGACCGGGTCGTCATCAGCTCCGTCATCGGCGACGTGGCCGACCGGGACGTCATCGTGCTCGACGACGAGATCGCCAAGGGCAGCACGGTGATCGAACTGCTCGAACGGCTGCGGGAGCTGGGGCCGCCCCGCTCGATCCGGATCGCGTGCACGCACGGGCTGTTCGCGGCCGGGGCGCTCAAGCGGCTGAGCGAGCAGCCCGACGTGCTGGAGATCGTGTGCACCAACACCGTGCCGGTACCCGTCGAGGAGTACACGGACAAGTTGCGGATCCTGTCCATCGCCCCGGCACTGGCCGAGGCCGTACGCCGTATTCACAACGGTGAGTCCGTGAGCGCCCTGTTCGACGAGCCGCGCAACGTCTAGACAGGAAGGAGGAGTTGTAGCGCTGACCCGCGCTCGGCGGCACCGAGGCGGACGGGAGGCCCCCAGTGGCGAAGGCCAGGTTCGAGCGGACGAAACCGCATGTGAACATCGGCACCATCGGGCACATCGACCACGGCAAGACGACACTCACCGCGGCCATCACCAAGGTGCTGCACGACAAGTTCCCCCAGCTCAACCCGTTCACTCCCTTCGACCAGATCGACAAGGCGCCCGAGGAACGGCAGCGCGGCATCACCATCTCCATCGCGCATGTCGAGTACCAGACCGAGCGCCGGCACTACGCGCACGTCGACTGCCCGGGCCACGCCGACTACATCAAGAACATGATCACCGGGGCCGCCCAGATGGACGGGGCGATCCTGGTGGTCGCGGCCACCGACGGGCCGATGCCGCAGACCAAGGAACACGTCCTGCTGGCCCGGCAGGTGGGCGTGCCCTACATCGTCGTCGCGCTCAACAAGACCGACATGGTCGACGACGAGGAGATCCTGGAACTGGTGGAGCTGGAGGTGCGCGAGCTGCTCACCGAGTACGAGTTCCCCGGCGACGACGTCCCGGTCGTCCGGGTCTCCGCGCTCAGGGCCCTGGCGGGCGACCCCGAGTGGACCGCGGCCCTGCTCGAACTCCTCGACGCTGTCGACGAGTTCGTGCCCGAGCCGGTGCGGGACGTGGACCGGCCGTTCCTGATGCCGATCGAGGACGTCTTCACCATCACCGGCCGGGGCACGGTCGTCACCGGCCGGATCGAGCGCGGTGTCCTGCGGGTCAACAGCGAGGTCGAGATCATCGGCATCCACCCGCAGAAGACCAGGTCCACCGTCACCGGCGTCGAGATGTTCCGCAAGCTGCTCGACGAGGGCCGGGCCGGCGAGAACGTCGGCCTGCTGCTGCGCGGGGTGAAACGCGACGACGTCGAGCGCGGCCAGGTCGTCATCAGGCCCGGATCGGTCACCCCGCACACGGAGTTCGAGGCCCGGGCGTACATCCTCTCCAAGGACGAGGGCGGCCGGCACACCCCGTTCTTCGAGAACTACCGGCCCCAGTTCTACTTCCGCACCACCGACGTGACCGGCGTCGTCACCCTGCCGCCGGGCACCGAGATGGTGATGCCGGGCGACAACACCACCGTGCACGTCCAGCTGATCCAGCCGATCGCGATGGAGGAAGGACTGAAGTTCGCGATCCGCGAGGGCGGCCGGACGGTCGGCGCCGGTCAGGTGACCAGAATCCTCAAGTAGCCGCCACGGCACCCCCTCTGACATGACGTCATAACGACCCGGACGTGGCCTCCGGCTGGCCGAGGGCCGCGTCCAGTGTCGCCAGCGGCGGCAGCAGCTGCGACAGTCCCGTCACCTTCAGCACGCGCACGGTCAGCGGGTGTGTGCACACCAGCTGGAGCTGTCCGCCGCGCTCCAGCACCCGGCCGCGCGCCCGGTACAGCAGCCGCAGCCCGGAGCAGTCGAAGAAGTCGACGTGCAGCAGGTCGATCACCACCCGGATGCTTTCCCGCGCGGTCACCCGGTCCAGATAGGGCGCGATCTCGGTCGCCGCCGCGATGTCGATCTCGCCCCGGAACTCCAGCACCGTGTAGCCGCGGTCCTGGTGAATGCGCAGGTGCCGGGAGAGCGGCGCGGGGTCCTGTCGGGGTTCCTGGCGCACGACGGCATCACCTCCCACCCCAGCCGGTCCAATTCCGTTCCCCGCCTTGCAAGTTACCCTCGATGGAGGGAATTTGAGCATGTTCGATTGACATATGTCTGCTGCTTCGGTGCGCCATTTTCTGTGGCGTGCGCGACAGTCGGCGAACGGGCACGTCGGAGCGCTGCCGCTTCGCTACGAAAGCGCGTGCCAGGCCTTGCCCAGCGCCTGGCGGAACTGCTCCTCCTGGTGCCCGGTGAGTTCGCGGACCATCCGCTCCTCCAGCTCCCGCACCGGCCCGGCGACCCCGGCGAGCAGCTCGCGCCCGGCGTCCGTGAGCAGGATCAGCAGCTCGCGCCGGTTGCGCGGATTACGCTCCCGCCGGATCAGCCCACGGCCCTCCAGTGACCGTACGAGGTCGGCCATCGACTGGGCGGTAACGAACGAGTCGCGCGCCAACTGGGCGGCCGAAAGTCCGTCATGGCGCTCCAGAACGGTCAGGGCCGTGTACTGCAGCGCCGTGATCCCGGCGGGCCTGACCAGCTCGTCGAGGTGTGAGCGCACCACGAGCTCCAGCTGCTTGACCATGTACAGCAGTGAGGGGCGTGTCTGTGTACCGACCATGCGTGCACCCTAGAGCATTGACAGGAATCCTGTCTGTAATCAGACTGCGGACCAGACGCTGAACCAACAGGAATCCTGTTTGTTGAAATCTTGGCGATCAAGACGGCCGACGCCGGCCGCGCCATCGACGCTGGGGAGTGGGCAATGACGACCACCTTCGAGACCGGACCGGGGCAGCTGTTCATCGGCGGACAGTGGCGGGAAGCCGCCGACGGCGCCCGCACGGAGGTGACCGACCCGGCCACCGGCCAGGTGATCACCACCGTCGCGGAGGCGGGCGCCGAGGACGTCGCCGCCGCCGTGCGCGCCGCCCGGGAGGCCTTCGACGCGGGGGAGTGGTCGGGGCTCAGCGGCCGGGAGCGCGGCCGGGTGCTGCACCGGATCGCCGAGCTGATCCGGGAGAACGCCGAGGACATCGCCGCCCTGGAGAGCCTGGACGTCGGCAAGCCGATCACGCTGGCCGGGGCCGTCGACGTCACCAACGCGGCCAACGACTACGAGCACTTCGCGGCCCTCGCCCACTCCCTGGACGGCGCCGTCCGCGACACCCCGCTGCACGCCCTCGCCTACACCCGGCGCGAGGCGATCGGCGTCGTCGCCGCCATCACCCCGTTCAACTTCCCCCTCATCCTGGCCGGTTCGAAGATCGGCCCGGCCCTCGCGGCCGGCAACACGATCGTCCACAAGCCCGCCGACGAGACCCCGCTCAGCGCCCTGTACATGGCGCGCCTGTTCCAGCGGGCGGGCGTCCCCGACGGCGTCGTCAACGTCGTCACCGGCGCCGGACCGGTCGCCGGCGAGGCCCTGCTGCGCCACCCGGGCGTCGACAAGGTCGCCTTCACCGGCTCCACCGCCGTCGGCCGGCATGTGGCGAGCACCGCCGGGGAGGCGCTCAAGCCGGTCACCGTGGAACTCGGCGGCAACGCGGCCCACCTCGTCTTCGAGGACGCCGACCTGGAGAAGGCGGTCGGCGCGGTCATCAAGGCGTTCGTCTTCAACACCGGCCAGTTCTGCATGGGCGGCCCCCGGCTCCTTGTCGCCCGCCCCGTCCACGCCACCCTGCTCGGCATCCTCACCGAGGCCGTTCCGGGCGTCCCGGTCGGCGACCCGCGCGACCCGGCCACCGTGGTCGGCCCGATGGCGGGGGAGAAGCATCTGCGCAAGGTCGAGGAGTACGTCGAGACAGCCCGCAAGGAGGGCGGCCGCATCGTGTGCGGCGGCGAACGCCTCGACCTGAACGGCGGCTTCTACTACAAGCCGACCGTCATAGCCGACCTGCCGAACGACTCCGGGGTGATCCAGGACGAGATCTTCGGCCCCGTCCTCACCGTGCAGCCCTTCGACTCCGAGGACGAGGCCGTGGCCCTAGCCAACTCCACGCCGTACGGCCTGGCTTCGGGCATCCAGACCGGCAACCTCACCCGCGCCCACCGGGTCGCCGCCCGCCTCCGGGCCGGGATCGTCTGGATCAACGACTGGGCGATGCTCGACCCCGCCGTGCCCTTCGGCGGCGTCAAGGCCTCCGGCTTCGGCCGCGAGTACGGCCCCGAGTCCCTCGCCGCCTACACCCAGGTCAAGTCCGTCGTCGTCGCGCTCGGCTGAGCCCCGCCCACCAGGAGTCCCTACGATGCCCATCACCACCCGAGCCGCCGTGGTCGAGTCCGGCGGCGCGCCCTTCACCCTCAGCGACGTCGAACTCGACGAGCCGGGGCCGTACGAGGCGGTCGTCCGCATGGTGGCCACCGGCCTGTGCCACACCGACCTCAGCGTGGCGAGCGGCGCCCTTCCCTTCCCGCTGCCCGGGGTCCTGGGCCACGAGGGCGCCGGAGTCGTCGAGGCGGTCGGCTCCGCCGTCACCGCCGTGGCCCCCGGCGACCATGTCGTGCTGTCCTTCACCTCCTGCGGCAACTGCCGCAACTGCCACGGCGGCCACCCCGCCTACTGCGCCACCTGGCTGCCGCTCAACCTGATCGGCGGCCGCCGCGCCGACGGCACCGGCACCGTCGTCCGCGACGGCGAGCTGCTCGGCGGCCACTTCTTCGGCCAGTCCTCCTTCGCCGAACGGGCGCTGGTGGACGAGCGCAGCCTGGTCAAGGTCGATCCCGAGGTCCCGCTGGAGACGATCGCCCCGCTCGGCTGCGGGGTGCAGACCGGGGTCGGCGCCGTGTGGAACGTACTGGAGCCGGCCACCGGCAGCACGATCGTCGTCCTCGGCGCCGGCGCGGTGGGCCTGTCGGCGGTCATGGCGGCCGCGCTCACCCCGGCCACCACGGTCGTCGCCGTCGACCGGATCGCCGAACGCCTCGAACTGGCGCGGGAGGTGGGCGCCACCCACACCGTCGACGCGACCCGGGAGAGCGTGCCGGAAGCCGTCCAGCACCTCTCCGGGGGCCACGGCGCCGACGGCATCGTGGAGACGACCGGCAGCGTCGCCGTGCTCCGCCAGGGCGTCGACGCGCTGGCCGCGCGGGGCACTCTGGTCGTCGTCGGCGCCCCGCCCTTCGGCACCGAAGTCCCCCTGGACGTCAACGGGTTGCTGGCCGGCAAGCGGATCGTCGGCCTGACCCTCGGCGACAGCGAGACCCAGGCCTTCATCCCGGCCCTGGTCCGGCTGGTCAGGGAGGGGCGCCTCCCGCTGCACCGGCTGATCAGCACCTACCCGTTCGCCGAGATCGACCGGGCGGTGCGGGACATGAGCACGGGCAAGGCGATCAAGCCCGTGCTCACCTTCTGACCCCGGGGCCTCTGCGGCTCCTGGGGTCAGTCCACCACCAGGACCAGCTTCCCCGTGGTCCGGCCGGTGCCGCCCAGCTCATGCGCCTTGGCGGCATCGGCCAGCGGGAAGGTGCCGGCGACGGTGGCCCGCAGCTTCCCCTCCGTCACCAGGTCGGCGACCGCCCGCATCCCGGCCCGGTCGGCGTCCACCAGCATCCGCACCGCCCGCACCCCGAGCCGCTCGGCCTCCTCGTACAGCTCCGCGGAGCCCACCGGCAGGATCGACACCAGGACCCCACCCGCCCGCAGCACCCGCAGCGAATCGACCGAGGTGTCACCGCCGATCGTGTCGAGCACGACGTCGACGTCCCGCACCGCCTCCGTGACGTCCACGGACCGGTAGTCCACCGGCTCGTCCACGCCGATCTCGCGCAGGAAGTCGTGCTTGGCGGCGCTCGCCGTGCCGATCACGTACGCGCCGCGTGCCTTGGCGATCTGCACCGCCACATGCCCGACCCCGCCGGCCGCCGCGTGCACCAGCACCCGCTGCCCCGGCTGTACGTCGGCGTTCTCCACCAGCGCCTGCCAGGCCGTCAGCGACACCAGCGGCAGCGCGCCCGCCTGGACGTGGTCGATCCCGGCCGGCTTCGGTACCAGGGCGCGGGCGGGGACGATCGCGTACTCGGCGTGCGTGCCGTGGCCGAACGGGTAGGACACCATGCCGAAGACCTCGTCACCGGGCTTGAAGGCGGCGACACCGACCCCGGTCTCCTCGACCGTGCCGGAGACGTCCCAGCCGAGGACGAAGGGCGGCTTGCCCAGGAAGCCACCGGTCTCCCGGTGCTTCCAGTCGGTCGGGTTGAGTCCGGCGGCCCGCACCCGGACCAGCACCTCGTTGGCGCGCGGCTGGGGCCGGGCCGCCTCGATCACTTTCAGTACCTCGGGGCCGCCGAGGACGTCCTGGCTGACCACACGCATCGTGTTCACATTGCTCATGGTCACCCAGCCTGCCGGGATGCGCCCGCCCGGGAAATGGCACGATGGCCAACCTTCGATGGAATCGTGCCATCCCTGGTGGTGGCGCACCCTCGCCTGCGCCGGCACTCTCAGCGGCTCATGTGCAGGGCGACCAGCAGTTGCCAGACCTGGTCGGCGACTTCGTCGGGGCCGGCGTCCAGCAGGCCGTGCAGCCAGTCCGCCAGTACCCCGGCGAAGGTGGCGGCCACCGCCGAGGCCACCAGCGGGGCGTCCGCCGCGCCGGCCAGCTCGCGCTCGGCCAGGCTGCGGGCCCGCAGGTCCCGGTGCAGCACTCGGCCCAGCGGGCCCCCCCCGCCCGGCGCGAGCAGCTCCCGGTACAGGGCCGTGTGCGGCACCAGCCCCGCGAAGAACTCCAGCAGCGCCGGCGGCGCGTGCACCGGATCGGGCCGTCCCCGCCAGGCGTGCAGCGCGTCCACGGCGTCCCGTACGACGTCCGCGCAGGTGTCGACCGCCAGCGCCTCCAGGCCGTCGTAGTGGACGTAGAACGTGGCCCGGCCCACCCCGGCGCGGCGCACCAGCGCGGCCACCCCCACCTCCGCCAGCGGCCGCTCGGCGCACTCCGCCAGCAGGGCCGCCCGCAGCCGCGCCCTGGTCCGGGCGGCGCGTGGGTCCTCGACCGCAGGGCGGGGCACCGGGCCGGTCACCGGGCGGCGAGGACGGCGGCCAGCGCGAGGGCGCCGGGCAGCGCCTGCGCGAACAGGATCCGCCGGTTGGCGGTGACCGCGCCGTACACCCCCGCGACCACCACGCACGACAGGAAGAACACCTGGGCCCGGAAGCCCGTCGGGTCGGCCGCCACCAGCCCCCATACCAGGCCGGCCGCCAGGAAGCCGTTGTACAGGCCCTGGTTGGCGGCCAACGGCGCGGTCCGCCGGGCCAGTTCCGGGTCGAAGCCGTGGAAGCGCATGCCCGGCCCCTTCTGCCACAGGAACATCTCCAGCACCAGGATGTACATGTGCAGCGCGGCTATCAGGCCGACCAGCACGTTCGCCAGGATTTCCATGATCGACGGACCCTCCCATTCACTTGGACAGGTGTCCACTATAGCGGGACAGGTGTCCAGAAGGCGTCCCGGCCGCCCGGAGTCCGGCCGAGGGGAACATGTCGGCAAGTCGCAGGCAGAGATGGGTATTTGTTGATTTGCCACCAACTGGCGGAGCGTGACGGAACCCTCACTTCCTCTCGCCGCCGAGGTTGATCCTTTCGGGTTCAAACCCGATAAGCTCCAGTCCGTCACAGCGAGTTGACGCACCCCACGGTGGGTCCGTCCCGCCGTGCGCAGTCATGGGTGCGACCTCGCACACTGCCCTTGTTCGCTGTTGTTCGATTGTGTTGCTTCGAAGGATGCAGATGGAACTCGCCACTCCGCCGCCGGCGGCGCGGGCCCCTGTCGCCTGGTACAGCTGGTGGCTGATGCCACTGGCCTTAGGGGGAGGGACTGTCGCCGCCACGTTCATGAGCTCCGAGCGAATAACCGCGGCCGTCGCCGGCGCCGCGGCCACCGTGGCGAGCACCGTGTGCGTGCGGCTGCTGATCCGCTCGCAGCGTCAACTACGCAGCGCCGAAGGGGCGTTCCGCAACTCACAGACCGAGCACTCCCAGCAGTGGCAGCAGCATGTCTCGGGCCTGGAGCGGAAGTTCTCCGCCGAGCGCGCCACGCTGGAGAGCCAGCTCAACGAGCAGTCGGCCGGGTTCGACGCCCAGCTCGGTGAGCGGACGTCCGCGTTCGAGGCCGGGCTCGCCGACCGGACCGCTCACTACGACGCCCAACTGGCCGAGCAGGCACGGGCGTACGAGGAGCGGCTCGCCGACCAGCTGAAGTCCTCCGAGGCACAGCTCGCCGACCAGGCAGAGGTCTGGCAGGAGCAGCTCACGCATCAGCGGGCCGCGATCTCCCGGCTCGCCGACGAGCAGCTGCCCGACGCGCTGAAGCGGCTGCGCGACGGCGACGCCATCGACGATCTGCTGCCGGTCACCGAGCAGTGCGCCAAGGTCGACAAGGACGTCCGTGCCGACCTCCGCCGCATCCTGCGCACTTCGCTGATCGGTGTGGAGGAGGAGTTCAACCGCTCCACCTCCGCCGAGCAGGCCGTGATCAGCATCGGCAACCGCATCCACGTCCTGACCAGCAAGCTGCGCGGCCGGCTGCACGAGATGCAGGGCGAGCACGGCCGGCTGCCCGCCGTGGCCCGCGGTCTCATGGAGCTCGACCAGGAGCTCGGCCCCGCCGACTCGCTCGCCGGCAGCATCGGCGTGCTGGGCGGCTCGGACCGCCCGGGCCGCCAGTGGCAGGAGCCGCAGCGCCTGCTCAGCGTGGTACGCGGCGGCATCGGCCGGATCAAGGACTTCCACCGCGTCGAAGTCCGGCATCTGCCCGAACTCGGCGTCGACGGCGGTCTGGTGGACCACCTCACGCTGATCTTCGCCCACCTGCTGGACAACGCGGCCCGCTACTCGCCGCCCACCGAGCCGGTCGTCGTCTCCGGCAAGGAGGTACCCAACGGCGTCGGCATCGAGATCCAGGACTCCGGCAAGGGCCTGAGCGAGGAGAAGAAGCGCGAGGCCGAGCACTCCCTGGCGGGCACCGAGCACGGCCCCGGCATCGGCGGCATCTCCGAGGACGCCAACATCGGCCTGCGGGTCGTCGGCATCCTGGCCCGCCGCTACGGCATCCGGGTCACCTTCGCGGACTCGCCCTGGCTCGGTACCTCGGTGGTCGTCGTGGTCCCGCACAAGTTCTTCAGCCCGCTGCCCGCGGCCGGCCCGGCCCCGGTGTCCGCGTCGGCCGCTCCGGCCGCCGCGTCCCCGGTGCAGGCGCACGGCCCGGTCACCGTCGAAACCGTCACTCAGCCGGAGTCCGGCGAGGCCCCGGACACCACCCCGGGCGGACTGCCCCGGCGGCGCAGCCGGCGCCGCGAGGAGGAGCAGCCCGAGGAGCGCACCGCCCGCACGGAGGGCGCCGCGTTCCCCGCGGTCCCGCCCGAGGAGTCCTTCGCGGGCCTGGCCGCCTTCGCCACCGCGGGCCGCGCGCCCGTGGCGGACGAAGCCGCGGACAGCGAGGCCGAGTTGACCGGAGACGTAGACGACGCGGCACCCGCGACCCCGGCCGGCGCCGATGACGCCGCCGCCGGACGCGAGTCCGCCGAGCACCGCACTGAAGAGAGCGACTAGTCCACATGACGCAACAGGGAACCGACGTGAGCTGGGCGCTCCGCGATCTGGTGGAGAGCATCCCGGAGATCCGCTTCGCCCTCGTGGCCTCCAGCGACGGCAAGGCCATCACCTCCTTCGGGGCCGAAGACCCGGACGACGTGGACCGCTTCGCGGCCGTGGTGGCGGGACTGCAGGCGCTCGCCCAGCCGGTCGCCGAGCAGTTCCCCAAGTACGCGGGGCAACTGCGGCTGGCGATGATCGAGGTCGACGGCGGCCACCTCTTCGTCGTACGGGCCGGTGTGGAGACGTATCTCGGGGTCCTGGCCCGCGAAGGACTCGACCAGGGGCTGCTCGGGCACCAGATGAGGGACCTGTCGCGGCGGATGGGCGAGCTGCTCGGCACCTCTCCGCGTCTGGAGGAGCACTCTGGATGAGTGCTCCCCGTCGGCCAACGGACCCGTCCGGTCTAGAGCGTTATTACGTCCTCACCGGGGGACGCAGTGGACCGGGCGGGTCGGCGTCGAGCCTCGACGTGGCGACCCTCGTCGTCTCCCGCACCGCCCCGGTCCCGGGGATGCAGCACGAGTACGAGGAGATAGTCCGGCGTTGCCGCGATCCGCTGTCGGTGGCCGAACTCACCGCCCATCTCGGATTGCCCTTCAACATTCTCGCGGTGCTGTTGGCGGATCTGCTGGACGCAGGCCGTATTGAAGCCCGTGATCCGATTCCGGCCCACCACGCCGGCCGCGGGCCCGACCTCGCGCTCCTCCAGGAGGTACTCAGTGGACTTGAAAGGCTTTGACCATCCCGGCGACCCCGGTGCCGGGGGGACCCGCTCGGTCAAGGTGATGATCGCCGGGGGATTCGGCACCGGTAAGACCACCATGGTCCGCTCCGTCAGTGACATCAAGCCGCTCACCACTGAGGAGACCCTGACCCAGGCGACCGTCGGCGTCGACAACCTCATCGGCGTCGCGGACAAGGCCGAGACCACGGTCAGCCTCGACTTCGGCAAGATCAGCCTCAACGAGGGCCTGATGCTGTACCTGTTCGGGACCCCCGGGCAGGAACGGTTCTGGTTCCTGTGGAACGGCCTGTTCAAGGGCGCGCTCGGCGCGATCGTCCTGGTGGACACGCGCCGGCTGGCCTCAAGCTTCCGGGCGATCGAGGAGATGGAGCGGCAGAACGTGCCCTTCGTCATCGCCCTGAACGTCTTCCCGGACTGCAAGGAACACCCCATCGAGGAGATCCGGGACGCCCTCGACATCTCCCCGCACACCCCGATCGTGGCCTGTGACGCCCGTGACCGGGCCTCCAGCCGTGACGTACTGATCGCCCTGATACGTCATTTGAAGGAACGCTCCGCCGTCGCACTGGAGCCGCGATGAACGACCAGAGCCTCGACAGTCCCGGCGCCCCCCGCGGCTGCCCGGTCGCGCACGGTTCGCCCGACCTGGCCCGGCTGTACGGGCCCGAGGCGGCGACCGACCCGCTCGGCATCTACGAGCGGCTGCGCAAGGAGCACGGCTCCGTCGCGCCGGTGCTGCTGGAGGGCGACATCAACGCCTGGCTGGTGCTGGGCTACCGGGACAGCCGGCGGGTGCTCGACAATCCCCGCCAGTTCGCCCGGGACGCGCGGATCTGGCGAGACTGGCGGGAGGGCCGGGTCGCGGAGAACCATCCGCTGGTTCCGATGGTCGCCTGGCGGCCCGACTGTGTGTCCCAGGACGGCGAGGCGCACCGCCGGCTGCGCGGTGCCGTCAACGACGGGCTCCAGGCAGCCGTGGGCCGCGGCATCCGGCGCCACGCCACGCACTTCGCCAACAAGCAGATCGACGCGTTCGCGGACAACGGCCGCGCCGATCTGGTGGCGGACTACGCCGGCTACCTGCCGATGCTGGTCCTCACCCGCATCCTGGGGCTCACCGAGGCGGAGGGGCGCCGGCTGGTCGAGTCCAGCGCCCTGGTGTTCCAGGGCGGCGAGAACGCGATCCTGCACGACGGCATCATCCGGGAGATCCTCGGTGAACTCGTCGAGCGCAAGCGGGCCGAGCCCGGCTCCGACTTCACCACCGGCCTGCTGGAGCATCACGCGGCCCTCGACCACGACGAGGTCGTGAGCCATCTGCGCCTGGTGCTGATGGCCGGGCACAACACGACCAGCAATCTGCTGGCCCGGGTGCTCCAGCTGATCCTCACGGACGCCTCGCGGCTCTCCGACCTGACCAGCGGGCAGCTGACCATCTCCGCGCTGGTGGAGGAGGTCATGTGGAACTCGCCACCGCTGGCCGTCCTGCCGGGGCGCTTCGCCGTCAGCGACGTCGAACTGGGCGGGCACCGCATCGAGGAGGGCGACCTGCTCGTCCTCGGCCTCGCACCGGGCAACCTCGACCCAGAGGTCCGGCCCGACCCGGACGTCTCGGTGCAGGGCAACGGGTCGCACCTGGCGTTCAGCTCCGGCCCGCACGAGTGCCCCGGGCAGAGCATCGGGCTGTCCATCATCGAGATCGCGGTCGACATCCTGCTGCACCGGCTGCCGGGCCTGCGCCTGGCCGTGCCGGCGGAGGAGCTCACCTCGACCGCATCCACATGGATGTCCCTGCTGGACAGCCTGCCGGTCGAGTTCGCGGTATAGGTCCGGACACGCCGCTGCCCGGTCGGGTCACCCGACCGGGCAGCAGCCGTACGGAGGCGTCAGCCGTCGAGCCAGTCGCCCGCGACGTCCGTGGGGCGGTATCCCGTGGCGTTCCAGAGGAAATGCGGGTGGGCGCAGCCGAACATGTAGGCGAGCAGGGTGGTGTCCTCCCTCCCGGTTCGAGGGTCGTGCAGGGCGTGGAATCGTTCGGCTCCGACCGCGCCGGCGTCTTGTTGTACCTGACGGGCGCGGGCCGTGGACGGTGTGGCGCCGGCCGCCTCCACGGCGGCGATGTAGGTGCGGCGCAGGATCTCCCATGTGCTGTCGGTGTCGCCGTGCCAAGGGCCGTGCAGTGCTTCGAAGGCATGGAGCTCGGCGTCGAAGAGGGGCCATGTCCCCGGGTACTGGGCTCGGCAGCGGGCGGACAGCTCGGCGGTCCGGGGGCTCAGTGCCGGTGCGGTGGGCCGCGGGGCGATGGTGAGGGTGGTGCCGTGGGTGAGGATGCCGGTGCATGCGTTGGGCTGCAGGTCGCACAGCGGGCACCCCTCGGCCGGGGGGAGGCCCTGGGTGATGCCGTCGAACCACAGGGCGTGGCGGCCCGTGAGCCCCATCCAGACGATGGTGGTGGTCATCAGCCAGGTGTTCCACATCGGGCGATGTGCCTCGGGCATGCAGCCGTACTTGACCAGGGCTATGGCGCAGGCCGCGTAGAGGGCCTTGGTGTGGGTGGGCATCTCGGCGAGCCAGAAGTTGCTGATCTCGCCGGTGAGGGCGTCGGCTCGTACGTCGGCCATGTCGTCGATGACGCGGCACAGCAGCAGGGAGGCGAGGTTCTCCTCCTGCCAGAGCTCGGTGTCGGGTGCGACGTGCCAGAACAGGCAGTCCAGCATCTGCAGGAGTGAGTAGGTGCTCTGGCCGAGAGGGTTGGTCTGGGGGAGCGTGACGCTGCCCGCGTGGTGCTGCTGGAGCCAGTACTCGTCGACGGATCGCTTGTGGGCCGCGAAGAGTCCGGAGACCAGGGCCCGTGCGCTGTTGGTGCTGAAACTCTCGGCCAAGCGGCCTTCGACGTGCTGAGTCAGGCGCGTGGTGTCGATGGTGTCGATCACGCGCTTGTATTCGTGGAAGACGAGGATGTCGTCCTCGAAGCGGTGGCGGAGGCCGAGGTCTCGTTCAAGGTCGTTCATCTGCCGGGTCCAGGACCATCCACCGGTCAGGACGCTGTCCAGTTCCCGGCGGTTCGGCCAGGTCTTGACGGTGAGGGGACGACCGGCGCTCTGCCGCCAGCTGTAGTCGCCCAGCGTGCGTGCGGGGGGCGTGGGCAGCCGGCGGCACAGCGGGCAGGCGCAGGCGGTTGTCGGCTCCTCCTCGCGCGGCGGGGCGAGTGCCCGGCTCCGCCAGGCCCCTTCCAGCATCGTGCAGGTCAGCCGGCAGAGCTCGACATCGGTGCTGACCTGGGGGAAGGCCGCTTCGATCATGCGCAGGCTGGTGTCGAGCCGTTTCAACCTGGCGTAGCCCTCCTCATCGGGCGGGAGGAACGCGCGTGGCGCCAGTTGGAGGGCTCCCTCCACATGCAGCGTGGTGCCGGCGTGGGGGGATCCGAGTGCGTCCAGCCGCTGCTGAGCGGCGTTCTGGGCCCTTCGGTACTGCTCCGTGCTCCCATGGATGCGTTTCACCAGGAGGCCGGCCAGGGCGTTCCCCGCCTCCGCGGGCTGCAGCTGGGCGCTTGGCTGCGCCGGGAGCAGGCTGTCGGCGGACGCCTTCTGAACAGCACCTACGCCTTGAGATGTCACACCGGTCTCCTTCAATGTGGTCCTGGCAACGGAATCGACCGACCGTGGTCGTGGGCCGGTCGTGTCCGGGAATCTTCTGTTTCTTCCGCGACGGCCTCGCCGAACAGCCGGACTCGCACGCCCGGCTCCGGCTCCTGCTGCGAACGACCGCGAAGGGTACGACTGCTGCGTTCACGGCCCAGGAAGTGGAGCCGGTCGCCCACCTGCCCTTCGAGGACGAACCGCCGGTGCCCGCCCGGGTTCTCCAACGCGGCGAGCCGCTCGGCCATGGCGGATTCACCCTCGACACCGCGGGCCTTCCATGAGCGGGCCGCCCCTGTCGAAGCACTCTTGCTACAGGACGAGCACCTGCATCGCCGCTTCAGCTGTGGTGATCGGGAAGCACTCGCGGCCCGTCAGGCGTGGCGCGACCCCCGGATCCGAGGTGCGTGACCACTCCGGGAAGGCCAGAGGATCCGACGACGGCCGCCCCGTATGCCCGATCAGCGCCCGTCTCGCTTCGAACGGGCAGGGCGACCCACGGCCTGCGGCAGGTCCCACGACGTGTACTCCTCGAACCCGGCTTCGCCGTTCACCGGGTCCATGTCCCGGATCCGGCACGGATGGTGGGCGCGCGCGAACTCCGGATGCTCACTGACGGGGGTCTCGAAGGGCAGGTCGAAGGTGACGTCCTGAGGCATGTGTTTCCTTTCGGGCGACAGTGCGCAGAGTCCCCCCGTCCCTGCGAACGGGTGGCCTGTCGGCCACCCGTGCACTCGAACTGGCCTTCGTGGCTCGAAAGTTGAGCCGTGAGGCGCTACGAGGCTGCCCAGAGCGTAAATGATCTACGCGTGACCTGACCGTGACGTGTGTTACTGCTCACGCCTCCTGAGCTGAGTACACTCGCGCGCCCGCCACGTATGTGTGCGCGACGCGTGTGTCCGCGATGCGCCCGGGGTCCCCGGTGAACGGATCGCGGTCCAGGACCACCAGATCCGCGAGCGCCCCGACCGCCACCCGCCCGGTGTCGTCGAGGTGGTTCACATAGGCCGATCCGGCCGTGTACGCCGTGATCGCGTCCCTGAGCCCGAGCCGCTCCCCGGGCAGGAACACCGGCGCGTCGCCGCCCGGTTCGACCCGGTTCACCGCGACATGGATGCCCTGGACCGGGTCGGGGCTGCTCACCGGCCAGTCGCTGCCGGCCGCCAGCCGCGCCCCGGAGCGCAGCAGCGCCCCGAACGGGTACTGCCATCCGGCCCGTTCGGACCCCAGGAAGGGGATCGTGAGCTCGTCCATCTGCGGCTCGTGCGCGGCCCACAGCGCCTGGATGTTCGCGGTCGCGTCGAGCCGGGCGAAACGCGGTACGTCGGCGGGGTGCACGACCTGGAGATGCGCCAGGTGGGGCCGCGTGTCGCTGGGACCGTTGGCGGCCCGCGCCGCCTCGACGGCGTCCAGCGCGTCCCGTACGGCCCGGTCGCCCAGCGCGTGGAAGTGGCACTGGAAGCCGAGCGCGTCCAACTCGGTCACGTACTGGGGAAGGTGCGCCGGGTCGATGAAGCTCTTGCCCCGGTTGGCCGTGGCGCAGCCGCACTTGTCGAGATACGGGTCCAGGAGCGCGGCCGTGCCGTTCTCGGCGATCCCGTCCAGCATCAGCTTGACCGTGCCCGCCCGGAACCGGCCGTGGCTCAACGCGGCCCGCTTCTCGACGAGTTCGGGGATCTGCTCGGTGCCGCGCTCCCGGTCCCACCACAGCGCGCCGACCACCCGCGCGGTCAGCGAACCGTCCCGGGCCGCCGCCAGATACGCCTGCGACGGGTCGTCCATGCCGAGGAAGTCCCCGACCAGCGCGTCCTGCCAGGCCGTGATACCCAGCGCGTGCAGATACCGCTGGGCGTGCAGCAGCGCCGCGAGCCGGTCCGCCGGGGTGGCGGGCGGCGCGAGCCGGCCGACCAGTCGCATCGCCCCCTCCTGGAGCGTGCCGCTCGGCGCGCCGGACGCGTCCCGCTCGATCCGCCCGTCGGCCGGGTCGGGCGTGTCGCGGCCGATCCCGGCCAGCTCCAGAGCCCGACTGTTGACCCAGGCCCCGTGATGGTCCCGGTTCGGCAGATACACCGGCCGGTCCGGTACGACGGAGTCCAGCAGCTCCCGCGTCGGCGTACCGCCCGCGAACGCCTCCATGGACCAGCCACCGCCCAGGATCCACTCCCGCTCCGGATGCGCCTCGGCGTAGGCGCGTACGGCGGCCACGGACTCCGCGGCGGTCCGCACCCCCGTCAGGTCGCACTGGCTCAACTCGAGGCCGGCCGGCACCGGATGGACGTGCGCGTCCTGGAAACCGGGCAGCAGCAGCCGCCCGGCGAGGTCGACCACCTCGGTGCGCGGCCCGGCCAGCTCCCGCAGCTCCTCGGCGGAGCCGACGGCGGTGATGCGCTCACCGGTGACCGCGACGGCGGTGGCCGTCGGGCCCTCGGGGGTGAGAACGGGGCCACCGGTGAAGAGCAGATCTGCGTGCATCGTTCCTGTTCCTTAGTTGGGGGTCGTGAGCAGCTGAGGTGCGTCGGCGTCCGTGCCCTCGCCGGTGCGGAAGTGCGGCGAGCGGCGCACATACTTCGCCCATCCGGCCGCGACGAACCCGGACGCGATCATCACCAGCGGAGTGGTCAGCAGGAACCAGCCGTTGTCCGCGCTGACCTCGAAGTGGTCGGTCGAGGTGAAGAAGGACCAGCCGAGGTAGCCGCCCAGGCCGAGCAGCGCGCAGGCGCTCAGCGCCGGGAGCACCACCGCCCGGACGCCCTGCCGCAGGTCCTCCCGCAGCAGCGCCCGGAAACGCACGGCGGCGGCCAGCGCGGTGAGCGCGTACGACAGGGCGACGACGATGCCGACCGCGTTCACCGTCGCCATGATCATGTCGGCCAGTCGCGGGATCACCAGGGCGAGCGCGGCGACCGCCGTGGCCAGCGCCCCGATCAGCAGCGTCCCGGCCGCCGGGGTGCCGTACCGGGGGCTGACCCTGGCCCACACCGGCCCGAGGGTACGGTCCCGGCTCATCGCGAACATGCCCCGCGCCGTCGGGATCACCCCGGCCTGGAGCGAGGCCATCGCCGAGAACATCAGCGCCACCAGGGGCAGCGCGGCCCACGGCTGGGAGGCGAGGCGGTCGCCGAAGAACGCCAGCCCCTCGGCTCCGTGCCCGGCCAGCTCCGGCTCCGACAGCACGCGCTGGAAGGCCACCGAGCCCAGCAGGAACAGCCCCAGCATGGTCACCAGCGTGATCAGCCCGGCCCGGGAGGCGTCCCGGGGGTCGCGGACCTCCTCGTTGACGCTGAACGCGGCCTCGAAACCCCAGTAGCAGAACACCGAGAGCAGCATGCCCTGCGCGAGCGCCGTCGCCGACGGGATCGCGAACGGGTCGAACCAGCTCAGGCTGAAGGGATGCGGGCCGGTGACGATGCCGTAGCCGCAGAACCCGAGCAGCACCACGTACTCGAAGACCAGCAGCCCGGTCTGGAGCCGGGCGGCGGTGCGGATGCCGGTCACCGCGGTCAGGGTGACGGCGACCAGGACGACGATGCCGACGGCCGTGGTCTGCGCCGTCGAACCCGGGTCCAGGGCGAGCCCGCCGACGCGGTGCACCCCGGCCTCTCCGGCCAGTTGCAGCATCGCCGACCCGGTGACCGCCGTGGTGTACGCGAGAAAGGCGACCGTCGCCACGATGTTCACCCAGCCGACCAGGAAGCCGAGCCAGGGACTGAGCGAACGGCCCACCCAGACATAGCCGTTGCCCGCGTTCGGCTCCACCCGGTTCAGCCGGGAGTAGGCGCCCGCGATGCCGAGCACCGGCAGGAACGCCAGCAGCATGATGGCCGGCAGGTGCAGCCCGACCACCCCGGCTGTCACCCCCAGGCCGATGCCGATGCTGGTGGTCGCGGCCGTACTGGAGGCGGCGACCGCGACGCCGTCGAGGACGCCGAGGGACCTGCGCAACTCAGGGGGGTCGACTGTGTAGGGCTTGTCGGTCATGGCCAGCACTCCGCTCGCACCTGGGGGCCGGACCTGGTCGGCCCCGGTGACCGCACATGAAACTGCCGGTGCACTTCACAGGTCAACGGTGTTGTCATAAGGTGCGCCACCAGGAAGGGAGGCCCCATGAGCGAACGAGTCGTCCCGGCCGCCGACCGGCGGCGCAGGCGCCCCACCAAACAGGGCGTGGTCCTCTCCGAGGAGCTGATCGTCGAGACCGCGCTGCGGCTGATCGAGGAGCATGGCGCCGAGGCCCTGTCGGTGCGCCGCCTCGGCCGCGCATTGGGCGCCGACCCCAGCTCCCTCTACCGCTACTTCCGGCACACCGACGACCTGATGCTGGCCGTCGCCGACGAGCTGATCGGCCGTACCCTGCGCGTCTGGCGGCCCACCGGCGACTGGCGCGCCGACCTGCGCGACCTGGGCCTGCGCATGCATGCCGGCGCCCTCGCCCACCCCCGGGCGGCGGTGCTCAGCGCCCACCGGGTGACCGGGCGGACGTACGAGATCCAGGCCGTCGAGACCATCCTCGGGGTGCTGCGGAGCGCCGGTTTCCCGGACCCGGAGGCGGTCCGCGTCTATCACGCCTTCGTCGACCAGGCCCTCGCCTACAGCGCCCTCGACTCCGCCAACACCGCCCTGCCCAGGCCCGCCCGCGAGGCCGAGGCGGACGTGTGGCAGGCGACGTACGCCCGGCTGCCCGCCGCCACCCACCCGAACATCGCGGCCACCGCCCGCCACCTCGTGGCCTCCATGCGGGGCAGCTCCTACCCGGCCGCCCTGGACCTGCTGCTCACGGCGGCCGAGGCCCGGCTCGCGCAGATCCACGGGGCCGCGGGGGCCTGACGGTCGCGCGGACCCGCCCTTCCCGAACCACCACGGCGCCCGGGCGCCGGACCGGGTACGACCGGAGGTGACCGGAGGGCGGCCGACTGAATCCGGTGATCGGGGACAGACGCACCGGGAGGACCCCCCCGAGGAGGAAGCATGGCACTGGTGACCGCGGCCGTCGTGGTGCTCGACTGCGCCGAGCCCGAGAAACTCGCCTATTTCTACCGGCAGTTGCTGGACGGTGAGCCGGGTGACACGTCCACCGGCCACGTGGAGGTGCGCCGCGCCGACGGCATCCGGATCGCCTTCCGACGCGACGGCGTCTCGACCCCGGCCAGCTGGCCGCGCCCCGAGAACTCCCTCCAGTCCCATCTCGTCTTCCTCGTCGACGACATGGACGAGGCGGAGCGCCGGGTGGTCGGCCTCGGCGGACTGCCCACCGAGACCCGGGACCCGACCGGACCGTACGAGGAGCGCGGCTACTCCGACCCGGCCGGACACCCCTTCACGCTGCGTCCGGCCCTGCCGGCGGCGGGCTGACCCGGTCCCGGCCGCCCCTGCGGGTCGTCGGCCATGCCCCGGTGGAGCGCTCGATGGCGGTGGCGCCGGTGCGGTCCACGGCACTGCGCACCACCGCGAAGACGGCGCCCTGGAGGGCCGCGGCCAGCAGCACCTCGCCCCAGCCGCGGTCCCGGTCCAGGGCGTCCGGCGCGTCCTCCTCGCCGCGCAGGGCCCTCCAGGTCCGGCGGAAGGCCAGTGCGCCCAGCGCCCCGCCGGCCCAGCTCAGCAGAAAACCGAGCGGTGCGTAGACGAGAGGGAGCTTCTGTTTCTTCCTGCGCTTGGCCATGTCTGCCTCCGCGTTGTCAGGGCCGCCCGGCGACCGGGACCTCCTCGGCCGCCGGCACCGGGCCGGGCGGCGTCCCGTCCCCGAAGGGCCGGCCGCCCAGCTGCTCCCGGTGATGGGGCGTCAGCCACCCGGCGAGATCCGGGCCGAGGGGAACGATACGGGTGGGGTTGATGCCGGTGTGCACCTGGTAGTAGTGCCGCTTGATGTGGTCGAAGTCGACGGTGTCACCGAATCCCGGCGTCTGGTAGAGGTCCCTGACGTACGCCCACAGCACCGGGTTCTCCGCGACCTTCCAGCGGTTGCACTTGAAGTGGCCGTGGTAGACGGCGTCGAACCGCACCAGCGTGGTGAACAGCCGGATGTCGGCCTCCGTGATCGTCTCCCCGACCAGGTAGCGCTGCCCGGCCAGCCGCTCGGCGAGCAGTCCGAGCCGCCGGAACACCGCCGCGCACGCCTCCTCGTACACCTTCTGCTCGTGCGCGAACCCGGCCCGGTAGACACCGTTGTTGACGTCCTCGTAGACCTCGGCCAGCACCGTGTCGATCTCGTCCCGGTGCTCGGCCGGGTACAGGTCCGGCGCCCCGTCCCGGTGCAGTGCCGTCCACTCGGTGGCCAGGTCCAGGGTCAGCTGCTGGTAGTCGTTGGTGACCAGTCGCCCGCTCGGTACGTCCACGATCGCGGGCACGCTCACCCCGCCCGGGTAGCCGGTCTCCCGGCGGTCGTAGGCCTCGCTGAGGAACTGGATGCCGAGCACCGGGTCACGGTCGCCGGGGTCGAGGGTGAAGCGCCAGCTGCGGTCGTCCTGGATCGGGTCGGTGACGGCCAGCGACAGGGCGTCCTCCAGGCCGAGCAGCCGCCGTGACACCAGTGCCCGGCTTGCCCACGGGCAGGCACGGCTGACCACCAGACGGTAACGCCCGGCCGCCACCGGCCAGCCGTCCCGCCCGTCCGCCGTGATCCGGTCCGCGAAGTGACTGGGGGACCGTGAGAACGCCTTGTGCCCGAGCGAGGTGTTGCCGCTGTCACCGCTCATGGTGCCTCCTTGCCGATACGCGCCCGATGGGCCGTGTTCCCCGATCTTGCCCGATTCGCGCCTCCCGTACGTGTGATCAGCTCGGGCCGGGGCAGTCGGCGGGCGTGAGTGGGACTTCATCGAAAGAGCAGCCGAGGGAACAGCCGAAAGAGCAGCCGCACGGGCGACCGCAGGAACAGCCGGAAGAGCATTCGGGCCGGTCGAACGCCGATCGCAGGACACGGCTGACCGTGTTCGTGGCGCTCGCCGCCAATCTGGTGATCGCCGCGGCCAAGGCCGTCGGCGGAGTCGTCGCCGGCTCGCCCGCACTGCTGTCCGAGGCCGCGCACTCCGTCGCCGACAGCCTCAATGAGGTGTTCCTGCTGGCCGCCCTGCGCCGCAGCCGCCGGCCGCCCGACGAACGGCACCCCTTCGGCTACGGCAAGGAGCGCTTCTTCTGGTCGCTGCTAGCGGCCGTCGGGATCTTTGTCATGGGCGGCTGCTTCTCCGTCTTCCAGGGCGTCGAGGCGCTGCGCAACGGCGCGGACGAGAAGCTCAGCGGCTACGTGGCGGGCCTGATCGTGCTGGGAGTCGCCCTGCTCGCCGAGGGCGCCTCGCTGGTCCGGGCGCTGCACCAGGCCCGCCGGGAGGACCGGGGGCTGCGGGACCCGGCGCTGCGCACGGTCGTCGCCGAGGACGGCACCGCGGTGCTCGGGGTGCTGCTCGCGATGGCCGGCATGGTGCTGCACATGGTCACCGGGCAGGTCGCGTGGGAGGCCTCCGCCTCGCTGGCCATCGGCGTCCTGCTGGTGTTCGTGGCCTACCGGCTGGGCGCCGACGCCCGCGCCCGGCTGATCGGGGAGGCGGCGGACCCGGAGCTGAGCCGCACGATCCGGCAGCGGCTGGCGGAGGAGCCCGAGATCGACAGCGTGGAAGCGCTGTTCACGATGAAGCTGGGCCTCGACGCGACCCTGGTCGCGGCCCGGATCGACCTGGTGCCCGGCCTGGACAGCGAAGAGGTCGAGGAGGTCCTGGTGCGCATCAAGCGGTCCTTGGACCAGGAGTTCGGCGAGACCGACCAGATCTTCCTGGACGTGACCGACCGCTCGGCGCAGGAGGCACGGGAAAGCCCCG
The DNA here is from genome assembly GCF_042716195.1 of Streptomyces sp. NPDC058683. Lineage (NCBI taxonomy): Bacteria > Bacillati > Actinomycetota > Actinomycetes > Kitasatosporales > Streptomycetaceae > Streptomyces > Streptomyces sp. NPDC058683. The sequence goes on along the minus strand of NZ_JBHXSK010000020.1, from coordinate 152,790 downwards.
CCGCGACGGGGGAACGCGGCGGGGCCTGACATTCGGCTGCCCGGCAGGATGCCGGTTCATGCCTCCGGGAAACAGATTTTTCTAAATTCCGACGTTCCCCGGCCGGAAAGGATTCCCGGAACCGTCAGTTCCCCTGTTGCGGCTCCAGCACGAACACCGGGATCTCCCGCTCGGTCTTCTTCTGGTAGTCGGCGTACGGTGGGTACGCGGCGACCGCCCGCTCCCACCACTCCGCCTTCTCCGCACCGGTGATCTCACGGGCGGTCATGTCCTGCTTGACCGACCCGTCCTGGAGCTCGACAAGCGGCTGCGACTTGATGTTGAAGTACCAGACCGGGTGCTTGGGCGCGCCGCCCTGCGAGGCGACCACGGCGTACTTCCCGTCGTGCTCCACCCGCATCAGCGGCGTCTTGCGGATCTTCCCGCTCTTCACCCCCAGGGTGGTCAGCAGGATGACGGGCATCCCGGTGTCCAGCAGGGTGGTGCCCTTCGTCCCGCCGGAGCTCTCGTACAGCTCGACCTGCTCGCGCACCCAGGCTGTCGGGCTGGGCTCGTACTCGCCCTCAAGAGGCATGTGAGGTCCGTCCCCTCATCGCTTCCAAGACTGACGCCACGATTCAACACCGGGAGTGCCCCGGATCATCCGCACGACACCGGGCCCTCCTTACCTCACGGGTAATCGCACGTGCCGCACGCCACGGGCACAGTCGTGGACACACCCCGTCCGGCCGACACCCGAGGCAGGTCATGACCATGTCCCCCACCCAAGCCGTCGTCGAGGAACTGCTCCGCCGGATCGGCGCCGGCGACCCCGAGCGGATCGCCGAGCTCTACGCCGAGGACGCCGACTGGCGGCTGAACTGGCCGCAGGACGAGCACGACCGCCCGGACACCCCGTGGATCACCCACCGCACCGGCCGCGCCGGAGCCGCCGCGCACTACCGGGACCTCGCCGCGCACCACGTCCCCGAACGGGCGGACACCCGGATCGAACGGGTGCTGGTCGACGGCGACGACGCGGTGGTGCTCGGCGAGATCCGGGGGACCGCGAAGCCCACGGGACGCTCGTATCACGCCAGGTTCGCCCTGCACCTCACCGTCCGGGACGGAATGGTCGTACGGCACCACGTCTACGAGGACAGCCTCGCCGTCGCCCGTGCCTTCGCGCCCTGAGCGCGCCCGGGGGCCTCAGCCCGGCGACAGCACCATCCGGGCCGCCAGCCCCAGCATCACGCAGCTCGACAGCAGCGCCGTGACCAGGCGTCCCCGGTGGCCGGTCAGGCCCCGGCCGAGCAGCGCGCCGCCGCCCGCCAGCAACAGCTGCCAGCTCGCGGAGGCGGCGAAGGCGGCGAGGACGAAGACGCCCTGCTCCAGCGGCCGTACCGGCTCGGCGGAACGCGTGCCGACCACCAGGGCCGCGAAGTAGATCACCGTCGTGGGGTTGAGCAGCGTGATCCCGAGCAGGCCGAGATACGCCCGTCCGGGACCGGGTACCGGCCGCTCGGCCCGGGTCGAAAGACGCCGCTCCCGGTACTGGCGCAGCGCCACCGTCGCTCCGCGTACCGCGAGGCCCACCAGGACCAGGGCCGAGAGCAGGCGCAGCGGCCCGAGCACCGGCAGTAGCGCCGTCGCCAGCGCGGCGCCGCCGACCGCGGCGAGCAGGGCGTAGAGGCCGTCCGCGCTCGCGACGCCGAGCGCGGCACAGGCGCCGGTCCGCAGTGACGTGCGTGCCGTGAGGGACACTAGATACGTGCCGACCGCGCCGACCGGGACGGCGATCCCGTACCCGGCGAGCAGGCCGGCGACGAGCGCGGCCGTCACGGGCGTGCGGGCTCGGGCCTCCAGGGGCGCCTCGGCTGCTGCTGGACCCGCCCCCGACCGACGGTCGCGAAGGTCAGCGGCACCACGGCGTCAGGAGTGTTCATGCGCAGATCCTGGGGTCCGCCTCGTCGTCCCGGCAAGCCAATTTCGGCGCGGAATCGTCCCCCGACCGCGTGCGGTTCGGCCAGATCACCCGATTCACCGATCTGGCTGAACTTGCGGTCGTCCCATAGGTGCCCCGGGCATCTAATGAAGATCGGCACGACGTACGACATTCGTCTGCGAGGTCTTCCATGAACGAACTGACGGACCTGACGGAACCCACTACTCCGGTCCACCGGGCCGACCCTGTGGCCTGGCCACAGGACCGCACGTGCCCCTACCACCCGCCCACCGGCTACGACCCGCTGCGTGACGGAACCCCGCTGTCCCGTGTCACGCTCTACGACGGCCGCACCGCCTGGGCGGTCACCGGCCACGGCACGGCCCGGGCGCTGCTCTCCGACCCCCGGCTCTCCAGCGACCGCCGACGGGACGACTTCCCGATGCCGAACGCCCGTTTCGAGGCGGCCCGGGAGCGCCGCAAGATCGCCCTGCTCGGCCTCGACGACCCCGAGCACCAGACCCAGCGCCGGATGCTGATCCGGGACTTCACCCTCAAACGGGCGACGGGGATGCGGCCGGCCATCCAACGGATCGTCGACGAGTTGCTCGACCGGATGATCGCCCAGGGGCCGCCGGCCGACCTGGTGAGCGCCTTCGCCCTGCCCGTGCCGTCCATGGTCATCTGCGACCTGCTCGGTGTGCCGTACGCCGACCACGAGGTCTTCGAGGCACAGTCCCGGCGGCTGCTGCGCGGGCCGGCGGCCGCCGACTCCCTGGACGCGCGCGACAGGCTGGAGGCCTATCTGGGCGACCTGGCCGACCGCAAGAGCCGGGACGAGGTGCCCGGCGAAGGCGTCCTCGACGACCTCGTCCACGAGCGGCTGCGCGAGGGTGCCCTGGACCGCGACGAGGTCGTCGCACTCGCCCTCATCCTGCTGGTCGCCGGGCACGAGACCACCGCCAACATGATCTCGCTCGGCACCTTCACCCTGCTCCAGCAGCCCGAGCGGCTCGCCGAACTGCGCGCCGACCCCGCGCTGGTGCCCGCCGCCGTCGAGGAACTGATGCGGATGCTGTCCATCGCCGACGGGCTGCTGCGCGTCGCCCTGGAGGACATCGAGGTGGACGGCACCACCATCCGCAAGGGCGACGGCGTGCTCTTCGCGACCTCGGTCATCAACCGCGACGACTCCGTGTACGACGACCCGGACACCATCGACTGGCACCGCCCGGCCCGCCACCACGTGGCCTTCGGCTTCGGCATCCACCAGTGCCTGGGCCAGAACCTGGCCCGCACCGAGCTGGAGATCGCCCTGCGCACCCTGTGGGAGCGGCTCCCGGACCTGCGGCTCGCCGCCCCTCCCGAAGAAATTCCCTTCAAACCCGGCGACACGATCCAGGGGATGCTGGAACTCCCCGTGACCTGGTAAGAGGCTCCTGCCATGCACATCGAGATCGACCAGGACATCTGCATCGGCGCCGGCCAGTGCGCCATGACGGCACCGAACGTCTTCACCCAGGACGACGACGGATTCAGCACCCTGCTCCCCGGCATGGAGGACGGCGGCGGCGATCCGCTGGTCCGGGAGGCGGCCCGGGCCTGCCCGGTACACGCCATCACCGTCAAGGAACCGACAGGTTAGCGAGGACCGGCGGTGCCTCCGGCACCGCCGGTTCCAGCCCGCGCAGCTGTCCGCGCGGGGCATCCACGAGGCCCGTCCGCCGGCGCCGGTACGGCGGACCGGGCGCGCCGGCGCAGCAGCACCGTGCCCTCGGCGGCCGCCCGGGCGCCCCGCGGCTCCGCCGCCACTCCGGGCGGCAGGGTCGCGGGGCCGGCGTGCCGGACCACGTCCGGGGCCGACAGGTCGAGCGGTCCGCCCGGGGAACCGCCCCGGGCGGCGGCCGCCGCCTCGTTCGCGCAGCCCCGGGCCGTGTTCCCGGTGCTCACCGCGGCCTGGCCTCAGCGGTCGCGCAGCAGCGCCCGGGCCGCCTCGCGCGCCTCGGCCGCGGGCTCCGGGCTCCCGGTGATGCCCGCGGTCACCATCGCCCCCTCGGCCAGCAGGAACAGCGGCCCGGTGAGCGCGGTGTCCAGCCCGGCGCCCGCCACCAGGGCCGCGAGATAGTCCCGGAAGGCCTGCTTGTGGCCCCGCACCTGGGCCACCACCCGCTCGGAGGTGGCGCCCAGCTCGCCGTACGCGTTGATCCACGCGCACCCCCGGAAGTCCTCCTCGCCGAACCACCCCGCCAGCCAGTCGAAAACGGCGAGCGGTCGCTCCCGTGGATCCGGCTGCCGTGAGACATGCGCGGCGAGCCGCTGCCGCCAGTGCACGTCCCGGCGCTCCAGATAGGCCACCACGAGCTGTTCCTTGGCGGGGAAGAGCTGGTAGAGCCGTTTGAGGGAGACTCCGGAGGCGCCGCGTATGTCGTCCATGCCGACGGACTGCACTCCCCGCCCGTAGAACAGCCGCTCGGCGGCGTCCAGGGCCTGCTCCCGTGCGACCGCGCTGTCCATGACCACTTCCGATGGCTCCTTGACGAGAGAACGTGCGTTCTCCTACGTTAGCAGCGACCGGGAGAACGCACGTTCTCCGCTTGAGGAGGAGATCATGGCCGACCGTCCGCCCCTGCCGCCCTTCACCCGCGAGACCGCCGCCCAGAAGGTCCAGGCCGCCGAGGACGCCTGGAACACCCGCGACCCGCAGCGCGTGGCGCTCGCCTACTCCGAGGACTCGGTGTGGCGCAATCGCGACACCTTCGTCACCGGCCGCGCCGAGATCGTCGAGTTCCTCACCGCGAAATGGGACCGGGAACTCGACTACGCGCTCCGCAAGGACCTGTGGGCCTTCGACGGCAACCGCATCGCGGTCCGCTTCCAGTACGAGTGCCACGACGCGGCCGGCCAGTGGTGGCGGTCGTACGGCAACGAACTCTGGGAGTTCGACGGGCACGGGCTGATGACCCGGCGCGAGGCCAGCATCAACGACGTCCCGATCGAGGAGCACGAACGCCGTCTGCACGGGCCGCGCCCGGAGTCCGAGCGGGGCCTGTCCTTCCCGCTCCGGTAGCACCCGCATAGGGTTCCCGGATGACCGCTGCGCCCTCGAAGCCCTTTCTCTACCTCGTCGTCTGCGGGGCCGGCATCGCCGCAGGCGTCGGCAGTCTGATCACCGCGGCAAAGGAACGCGGGTGGGAGGTCGGGGTCATCGCCACACCGGTCGCCATGAACGGCTTCTTCGACATCGCCGAGGCCGAGGCGCGCACCGGCCATCCCGTCCGGTCGGCCTGGCGCCGCCCCTCCGACCCGCGCCCCTTTCCGGCGCCGGACGCGGTGGTCGTCGCCCCCGCCACCTTCAACACCGTCAACAAATGGGCCGCCGGGCTCGCCGACACCCTCGCCGTCGGCACCCTCTGCGAGGCCCTGGGCCTGGGCGTCCCGATAGCCGTCCTGCCCTGCGTCGCCGACGCGCTGGCCGCCCACCCCGCCTACCGGGAGAGCGTGACCCGGCTGCGCGGGCTGGGCGTCCGCTTCGGCGACCCGCACACCGGCGGAGCCGAATCGGACGGCCGGCGCCCCGAGTTCGCCTGGGAGCGGGCGCTGGACCTGCTGCAGCAGGGCTGACGCGTCCGATTACCGCCGTCGGCAGGGGAGACCGGACCACGGGCCGACGTACGCTCGGCTCTGTACGACGTGATCTCGAAGGTGGGAGACAACGATGGAGTACGTGAAGCTCGGCCGCACCGGTCTGGACGTGTCCCGGATCTGCCTCGGCTGCATGACCTACGGCCTGCCCGACCGCGGCACCCACGAGTGGACCCTCGACGAGGAGGCGTCCCGCCCGCTGATCCGGCAGGCGCTGGAGGCGGGCATCAACTTCTTCGACACCGCGAACGTCTACTCGGACGGCACCAGCGAGGAGATCGTCGGCAAGGCGCTGCGCGACTTCGGCCGGCGCGACGAGATCGTCCTCGCCACCAAGGTGCACGGCCGGATGCGCTCCGGTCCCAACGGCGGCGGTCTGTCCCGCAAGGCGATCCTCACGGAGATCGACCACAGCCTCAGCCGCCTCGGCACCGACTACGTCGACCTCTACCAGATCCACCGCTTCGACCACGACACGCCGATCGAGGAGACGATGGAGGCGTTGCACGACGTCGTCAAGGCGGGCAAGGCCCGCTACATCGGGGCCAGTTCGATGTACGCCTGGGAGTTCTCCAAGGCCCAGTACACGGCCGAGCGCAACGGCTGGACCAAGTTCGTCTCCATGCAGAACCACTACAACCTCCTCTACCGCGAGGAGGAGCGCGAGATGCTGCCGCTCTGTGCCGACCAGGGCGTGGGCGTGCTGCCGTGGAGCCCGCTGGCCCGGGGCCGCCTCACCCGCGACTGGGGCACGGTCACCGAGCGCAGCACCACCGACAACTTCGGCAACCGCCTCTACCAGGACGGCGACCGCGCGATCGTCGAGGCGGTCACCCGCATCGCCGGCGACCGGGGCGTCCCCCGAGCCCAGGTGGCCCTGTCCTGGCTCCTCCACCAGAACACGGTGACGGCCCCGATCATCGGAGCATCGAAGCCGAACCACATCGCGGACGCGGTGGCGGCCGCCGACCTGAAGCTCAGCGACAAGGAACTGGAGGAGCTGGAGGAGCCCTACGGCCCCCATCCGATCTCCGGCCACTGACAGACCCCGTCAGGGGCAGCGCCCCGATAGGGGCGCGGGGAACTGTGCGAGCAACCACATCGCACCCGCACCCGAATCACAACCGCTCAGTCCCGCAAGGACCCGCCCCCTCACTCTCCAGCAACGGAACCCTGTCCCCACCCATGCTCAACGTCCGGTAGTACCCCCCGATTCGCTCCGCCGACCGTCCCACGTAGTGGCCGATGAACGACCGTCGGTACCGCCCAGCGGAGCGATTCGGCTGTGACCCGTGCACCAGACTCCCGTTGAAGAACAGCACATCCCCCGGCCCCATATCGACCGGCACCGCCACCAAGCCCTCCGGCGGTGCCACGTACTCCCGCGCGAACGACAGCTCCGCATCGGACTCCTCCGGGCAGAACAGCTCCATCCGATGTGTCCCCGGCACCACCTCCAGGCCGCCGTTCTCCCGGTCGATCTCCTCGCAGGCGATCCACGCGGCGACGCACGTCCCCGGCTCCACCCGCAGATAGAAGTTGTCCTGGTGCAGTGCCTGCCCCCGGGCCCCCGGCGGCTTGAAGTAGAACATGCTCTGCGCGGCCAGCACCTCCTCCCCGAACAGCCCCTCCAGGATCACCCGCAGCCGCGCGTCCAGCAGGAACCGCCGGGCGAGCGCGCTGATCTCGTGCGGCTGCATGACGCGGGGATACCGGTGCAGCGGATCCGCCGTCGGCCCCGGCCGGAAGTGGCCCGGCACCGGCCGCCCCGCCGCGTGCAGCGCCGCGAACTCGGCGCACAACCGGTCGATCTCGTCGTACCCGAACAACCCGCGTACGACGGTGAACCCGTCCTCCTCGAACTGCTGCACCATGGTGGTGCCGATGCCCGTGACTGCCATACCCGCGCTCCTCGGTCCGGTGCCCTGGGCCTGCCACGCTAGGCCGACGTGTTCGCGGAGAGGATGCCCATGACCGCTGAGGGATTGCCCGGGACCGCTGTCCCGGCACCGCCGCCGGGCATGGTCGTCACCGGCCGCTACGACCAGGGTCCCGGCTACCGGATCAACCGCCCCGAGGGGTCGGGCAGTTGGCTGTTCACCTGGACCACGGACGGCGGCGGCCTGCTCCGGCAGGGCACCGCGCAGGCCCGGGCGCGCCCCGGCGAGCTGGTCGTCCTCGCCCCCGGCGTCCCGCACGACTACACGGTGGCGCCCGGCGCGAACCGCTGGCGTTTCTGGTGGACCCACTGCCAGGCCCGCCCCGGCTGGGCGCGGTGGCTGGGCCCGTGCGCCGTGGGCGACGGCGTGTACGCCGTCGGCGCGCCGGACGACACGCACGCCCGGATCGAGGCCGCCTTCCACCGTCTGCTGGCCGACTCCCGCTGGACCGGCAGCGGCGCGCCGCCCGCGCCCGTACCCGGCGAAGCGCCCGTCGCCGTCGCGTACGGCAGCGCGGCACGCGAACTCGCCCTGTGCGCGCTGGAGGAGGTGGTCCTGCTCGCGACGGCCGGCGCGCACCGGGCGCCACCCGGTCCGGACGCCCGGGACGGGCGCGTGCGCCGCGCCGAGGAGCTGATCGCCGCCGACCCGGGCGCCCCGCACACCGTCGACTCGCTCGCCGCGCGTGTCGCGCTGTCGCCGTCCCGCTTCGCCCACCTGTTCACCCGGGGGACCGGCGTGTCCCCGATGCGCGCGTTGCGCGAGGCGCGGCTGCGACACGCCGCCCGGCTGCTGGAGAGCACCGACCTGACCGTCGAGCGGGTCGCCGCCGCGTCCGGATTTCCCAGCCCGTTCCATTTCAACCGGGTTTTCCGCGAAAGATACGGTGTCCCGCCCGGCGCCTACCGTTCCGGTGAACGTCCGTAATGCCTGCGGCCATTGGTTTGCGGACGCCGTCGGCCGGAGGGTTTGCGCAGGTCGGGACGTGGTTCAATGGTTGGTGCGGATGCCGGGGCGGTCGGCCCCGAATCCTCGCGTCAATTGCGATGTCGATACAACGACAAAGCGCGAACGCACTCATTGACGATTCGTCAAATTAGCGCAAGCTCCAGGCAATGCGGAAAACCCTGGGATCCCTTGTTCTGCCCTGCTGGCCTGTGCAAAGGTGTGCCGTGTCGGCATGCGGACAATTATTTTCACCCCGCATGCGCGAGGCCGCTCCCGTACGCCCCCCACGCTTCAAAAGAGCTGCCGACGGCGGACGTTCGAGCGCCGAACCCCCAACAGGCCCATCCGACCATGGTGTCGGCCGGGTCGCATACCGGTCACATACCCGACGGTATGGACTAAATTCCGCGTTGCGTCTGGAAGGAATGCCGCCGTGAATGACGCAGGCCTGGGGAATTCCCCTACCCCCGCCCGGCCGTTCGACGTCACCGACGAGCAGCTCAGCGCCGAGCTCAAGCAATGGACGGGCGCCGCGCCCGCGCTGCACCCCGTCGGTGAACTCCTCGACCGGCACTGGGAAGCGGCCTTCGCCTACGCCCGACTGTGCACCGACGGGTCCCGCGGTGCGGGAATGCTCACCACCGCCGCATTCACCCGGCTTTTCGGTGAATCCCTCCGCCAGACCGGCCCCACCGCTGCCTGGCGCCCCCAGCTCCTTGTCACCGTCCGCCGTATCGCAGCCGAATGGGACAACGACGGCCGCAGCGAACTCCTGCACCCCGAACTGCGCGTCGGCGAGGGGGAGCGGGCCGCCTCCCGGCTGCTCCCGCCCGCGAACCGGCGGCTGCTCTCCCGCGCCTTCCAGCGCCTGACCCAGTCCTCGCGGGCCGTGCTGTGGCACACCGAGGTCGAGTCGGAGCCGCTGTCGACGCCCGCCGGACTGCTGGGCCTCGACGAGCAGGACACGCGGGTCGAACTGCGCCGGGCCCGCGAGCGGCTGCGCGAGGAGTGCCTCCAGGTGCACCGCGAACTCGCCCACGAGGACGAGTGCCAGCGGTACGTCCGGATGATCGACGTGACCTTCCGGCGCGGCGGCGTCGACATCGACCGGGACCTCCAGCAGCACCTCAACGGCTGCAGCCACTGCCGGTACACCGCCGACCAGCTCCACCAGTTCAACAACAGCCGCAGCCTCGGTCTCGCCCTGGCCGAGGCCGTGCTCGGCTGGGGTGCCCGCGGGTATCTGGAGTCGCGGGCCGGCCTTACCAGGGAGCCCGCCGAGCAGGAGGCCAGGCCCGGCGGCCGCCCCGCGGTCGGCGAGAACTTCGCCCCGGCGGCCGGGCCGGGCAAGGACCTGGTGGTGCACCCCGCCCTCTCCCGTCGCGCCAAGCAGCGGGCCGCCCGCCGGGTGCGCCGCCGCAACCTCGCCGTGGCCGTGGGCACGGTGAGCGGGCTGGTCGTGCTGCCGCTGGTGCTGTGGGCGGTGCTCGGCTCCGGCGACGACGCCGGCTCGACGGCCGCGGGCAAGCCTTCCGCCACGCCCGGCAAGGGCGCCGCCAGCTCGGGCCCGTCCTGGATCGGCACCAGCCAGACCACCCAGGGCACCCTGCGCGGACGCCTGCACAACATCGCCTCCGGCCTGTGCATCGGCTTGGTCGGCAAGAAGCCCGCCAAGGGCGCCGAGACCGAGCTCGCCGAGTGCTCCTCGGACGCCGGCCAGCAGTGGACGTACGAGAACGACGGGCTGCTGCGCAACGGTGCCGACCCCGGCCTGTGCCTCGACTCGCACCTCGGCTACTCCGTCCAGCTCGCCCCGTGCTCGGCCGCCGCCGGCACCGGCGGCCGGAGCATCCGCTACGACTTCACCCTCCAGGGCGCCCTGGTGCCCCGCTGGGACCAGGACCTGGCGCTCGCCCCGGCCGCCACCGACGGCGGCGGCTCCCTGGTGGTCAAGACCCGGGCGAACGTCGCCGCCCAGCGCTGGGTGATGGACACCTCCCAGCCCGACCTGCAGATGCAGATCGTCAACTGGGACGCCGAGACCACCCCGACGCCGACCCCCACCCCTTCGGTCACCCCCACACCCAAGGCCGCGAAGACCGCCACGCCGACACCCACCCCGTCGGCGTCGCGGACGACAGCGCAGCCCACGCCGTCCAGCAGCACACCCAGCTACAACCCGTGCGAGGAGTACCCGGGCTACTGCTACGGCGGCGGCCAGAACGGCGACGGGTGGGGCGACGGCGACGGCTACGGCGGCGGTCACCACGGCCACTGAGCCGGTACGGGCTCAGTGGTGGTACGGCGGCGGGGGCGGCATCGTCGTCAGGTCCGGCGCCCCCTCCGGCCACACCAGCAGCACCGGGCAGGGCGCGTGGTCGACGGCGAACCGCACCGCCTTGCCCAGGCTGTGCGGCCCCAGCCGGGACCGGTCGCCGTCCCGGGCCACGATCAGCAGGCCGGCGCCCTCGGCGGCGGCCACCACCTCCCGCTCGACACGCCCGGTCCGCTCCAGCCGGGTGCACGGCCGTCCCAGCCGTGCCTCGGCCGCGTCCAGGAGTTCCGCCGCCGACGTGCCGCCGAGCTCCACCAGCCGCTGCTCGGGGTCCGGTTCCGAACCCGCCCGGCCCAGCAGCCCCGCGAACGCGCCGTGCGCCAGGCCGGCCACCCCCGGCTCGGTCACGTGCAGCAGCACCACCTCGGACGTGTCCCGCGCGTAGTCCCGCGCCGCGTCCACACAGGCGGGCCAGGTCCCCTCGACCAGCCAGACGATCACCCGCATGTCCATGGCCTCCCGTCTAGATCCCGACCACCTGGAGCGCCCCCCACAGTGCCACCACCGCACCGGCCAGCGCGGTCGGCACGGCGAGCAGCCCCAGCCGGGTGAACTCCCCGAGGTCCACCCCGTGGTCGTGCTGGTGCACGATCCTGCGCCACAGCAGCGTGGCGAGCGAACCGGCGTAGGTGAGGTTCGGGCCGATGTTCACCCCGAGCAGCACCGCCAGCACCGCGCCCGGCCCGGTCTGCGCGGCCAGCGGCAGCAGCACCAGCACCGCCGGCAGGTTGTTGACGACATTGGCCAGTACGGCGGCCAGCGCGGCGATCCCGAGCAGGGCCGGCAGCCCTGTGCCGTCGGGCAGGACATGCCCGAGCGCGTCGGACAGCCCGTTGTCGACGACCGCCCGCACCACGATCCCGAGCGCGAGCACGAACGCCAGGAACGCCGGAGCGGCCGCCTTCACGACCGACAGCCCGGTCGCCTGCCGCCGTACCAGCGCCCGCCCGGCGAGCACCAGCGCGCCGGCGAACGCGGCCCACGCGGGATCGATCCCGAGAGCGGAGGTGAGCACGAACCCGGCGAGCGTGCAGACCACCGTCACCACCGCGAACAGCGGCAGCCGGGGCGGCTCGCCGGTGTCCTTCGCACCCGGGGCCGCCGTGGACAGGTCCCGGGCGAAGAACCGCCGGAACACCAGGTACTCGGCGCCGATCGCCACCAGCCAGGGCAGCACCATCAGCGCCGCGAACCGGGTGAAGCTCAGCCCGCTCGCCGCGAACGCCAGCAGGTTGGTCAGGTTCGACACCGGCAGCAGCAGCGAGGCGGTGTTCGACAGATGCGTGCACGCGTAGACGTGCGGCTTGGCCCGCACCCCGGACCGGGCCGCCGTCGCGAACACCACCGGCGTCAGCAGCACCACCGTCGCGTCCAGACTCAGTACGGCGGTGATCACCGAGGCCAGCGCGAACACCGCGGTCAGCAGCCGCACCGGCCGCCCGTCCGCCCAGCGGGCCATCCACGCCCCGCAGGCCTGGAACAGCCCCTCCACATCGCAGAAGTGGGCGAGCACCAGGACGGCGGCGAGGAAACCGACGACGGGCCCGAGCCGTTCGGCCTCCTCCCGGGCGTGCTCCAGCGAGATCGCCCCGGTGGCGATCACCACCCCCGCCGCGGGTACGGCGAGCACCGCCTCCGGCCAGCCGCGGGGCCGGATCACGGCCCAGGCGAGGACGGCGGCGAGCAGCAGGACGGACAGGGTCTCGGCGAGCGGGGTGTTCAGGGCACGTTCCTCGGGGCGTGATCAAGTGCGGTCCGCCCATGAAAGCAGACGGACCCGGTCACGAGGACGGGGTACCTGCCGCGCCGAGGAACTCCCCCCAGCCGCCCGTCGGCTCCTGCCCCGGGTTCAGGGTGCGCAGGGTGCGCAGCACCGCCGGGTCCTGCGCCTCCAGCCACGCCACCAGCTGCTTGAAGGAGACGAAGCGCACGTCGTCGTGCTCGGCCATCTTGCCGATCGCCTCCTCGACGGCGTCCATGTAGATGCCGCCGTTCCAGCGCTCGAAGTGGTTGCCGATGAAGAACGGCGCCCGGTTGGTGGAGTACGCCCGTTCGAAGCCCGCCAGGTAGGTGTCGCGGGCCTGGGTGCGCCAGGCGTCGTACTGGGACTTGTCACCCAGCGGGTTGCCGGCCGACTGGTTGTACATCATGTTGTAGTCCATCGACAGGACCTGGAAGGAGTGCCCGGAGAACGGTATGGACTGCAGCGGGAAGTCCCAGATGCGGTTGCCCTGCACCTTGCCCGGCCAGATCTGCAGACCGCCGGGGGAGCTGGCGTCGTACTTCCAGCCGAGCGCGGCCGCCGTGGGCAGCAGGTTGGTCTGGCCCTCCAGGCACGGGGTACGGCCGCCGATCAGCTCCTTGCGGTAGTCGAAGGGCAGCGGGTCCAGGTCGGTGAAGCCGGTGTTGGTCTTCCACTTGGTGACGAAGTCGACCGCCTGGTCGATCTCGCTGCGCCACTCGGCCGGGGACCAGTTGCGCACGCCGTCGCTGCCGCAGAAGTGCCCGTTGAAGTGGGTGCCGATCTCGTGTCCCTCCAGCCAGGCGGCGCGCACCTGCTGGAGCGTGTTGTGGATGTGCCGGTCGGAGAGGTAGCCGATCGCGGAGGCGCCGACCTCGTGCTGCGGCGGCCGGTAGAGGTCCTTCTTGGACTCCGGCAGCGTGTAGATGCCGGACAGGAAGAACGTCATCTTCGCGCCGTGGTCCGCTGCGACCCTGCGGAAGCGGGAGAACAGCTGGTTGCTCAGCTCGCCGGCGCCGTCCCAGGAGAACACCACGAACTGCGGCGGCTTGGCGCCGGCCGCCAGCCGGGTCGCCTTCGGCTGGTGCGGCTGGGCACCGGTGTCGGCGGTGGAACCGTCCCCGATGAGCTTCAGCGGCTTGGTCGGCACGCCGCTGCTCTTGCCGTTGCCGTTGCCGGTGCCGGCGGAACCGCCGCCGCCCACCGTCCACTCGCCGTTCGAGCACCCCGACACCGCGCCCAGTGCACCCAGGGCGCCCGCCGTCGCGCCCGCCGTCAGGATCCGCCTGCGGGAGATGCCGCTCATGTCCGTCCCCGATTCCGTCGTCCCGGCCCCTCGCGGGGCCTTCTTCCTGTGTGGTCGACGGGTTCGATGGCGGGGCGGGCGAAAAAGATCGGAGCCGGGTCCGCGTGTTGCACGCCTGTGACAGTCGTGGTCCGGACATGACGAACCCCGCTGCCCGGGGGAGTGGGCAGCGGGGTCCGGGTGTGGGGTGATCAGGCCCCGGGAGGCCGGCGTCTCGGCCGGTCAGACGCCGGTGCCGGCGCTGAGCACGGTCAGCCGCACCGAGGAGGAGTTCCCGGACACCGGGACCGTGCCGCCCTTCCAGGTGACCTTCAGCGAGTCACGCTCGTCCGGCGGGGTGACCTCCAGTGCCGCCGGGGTCGCCGTCTTGGCGCCGCTGATCTCCGGGTTGGAGAAGGTCAGCCCTGCCCAGGCGCTCTGGCCGGGCTTGAGAGTGACCGTCGCGGGGGTGCTGGCGGAGGTCTCCCGCTTCGGGTCGGGGCCGAGCTGGGTGCCGGCGGCGTTCACGAAGGCGGCGCCGGGGAAGCCGCGGACGGTGCAGGTGCGGCCCGACTTGTTGGTGAACACGATCGGGAAGTTCTCCTGACCGGCCCCCGGGTCGTTGCCGCCCACCGAGGCGGTCAGCTCCGAGGTGTGACAGCGGCTGCTGGACGCGGTGCCGGCGGTCGTCGTGCCGCCGTCCGTCGAGGAGCCGCCGTCCGTCGACGAGCCGGTGCTCTGGGACGAGGACGAGGACGAGGACCCGGTGCCGGACGGCGCGGAGCCGCTGTCCGACGCGCTCGAACCCGCCGAGTCGCCGGTCGCGGGCGCGGCCGTGCCCGACACCGACTCCGGCGCCTTGCCCGGGCTGTCGTTGCCGCAGGCGGTCAGGAGGCCCAGGGCGGCGACCGTGCTCGCGAGCAGGGCCGCCCCGCGCCGCAAGGACTGGGACGTGTGCGCCATGTCTCTCCACACTCCTGGATGTTCGCGGCACGCCGCGAGGCGTGCCCGAGGCGCTCCGTGCGCCGTCACTCCCATCCGATGCGAGAAACGGCGGAAAAGTTCGGGGGCACGCCGTGATTCATCGGGTCAGGTGACCCGGATCGACCGAAGTATGCCCTCGGTGGCGGTGTCGTCGACCGCTCCCTTCTGCCGTACCTGCACGTACACCTGGGGCTGGTCGTCCCCGTCGGCCGGGGCGAGGGCTGCCTCCTGGACCGAGCCGCCGGCGCCGGAACAGTCGCTCCAGGTCCGGACCCGGCCCTTCCAGGTGCTGCTCGTGAAGGCACGGCTGCCGTCGTAGTGGCACTGCGCGTGGGACAGGGCGTTCACCTTCGCGGCGACGTCGCCGTGCTCGCTCAGGCCGATGAACACGCCGTTCACCGCGGTCGACAGGTCCTGCCACTCCGACACGTCGTCGGCGACCTCCAGCCCCGGCTCGTGCCCCGAGGCCAGCCCGAGCGCCTTGGGATTCCAGCCGGAGTTCCGCAGCTCGCCCGCCCACCCGGACGGCACCTCGGCCACCACCCGCCCGGTGGAGTCGGCGACCCTCGTCTCGTCGCCCGCCGAGCCGCCCCGGTCGACCAGCGTGACCGCGAGGGCCGTGCCCCCGGCCGCCAGGACCGCGGCCACGGTCAGCGTGATGGCGTTGAGCCGTCTGCGGACGCCGTCCAGGCGCCGCGGCCGGCGTGCCGCCGCGGCAGCGGCCAGCCGGTCCAGCTCGTCCGCGAAGGCCTGCGCGGACGGCCAGCGCCGCTGCCGGTCCGGCTCCAGGGCCCGCATCAGCGCCCGCTGGACGTCCTCCCCGAGGTCCGGCCGCAGCCGCTCCGGCCGCACCACCTTCCCGGGCGCCGCCGGCACCGTCCCGGTGACCAGCTCGTAGCCCACCGCACCCAGCGCGTACACGTCGGCACGCGCGTCGATGCCCTCGCCGGGCTGGGCCTGTTCCGGTGGCTGATAGCCCGCGGAACCGGCCGCAAGGGTCAGCCCCGACGCCTGCGCCAGGCTCTTCGCCAGCCCCAGGTCGGCCAGCAGCACCCGCCGGGTGCCGTCCTGCGCGGTGCGCAGCAGCACATTGGTCGGCTTGATGTCCCGGTGCACGATCCCGGCCCCGTGCAGATCCGCCGCGCCGCGTGCCGCCAGCGCGGTCAGCAGCAGCGCGTCGGGGATCGGCAGCGGGCCCGCCGCGAGCAGGTCGGCGAGGGTGCCCGCGTCGGCGTACTCCATCACGAAGTACGGCCGCCCGTCAGGGAGTTCGCCGATGTCGTAGACCTGCACCACCCGCTTCGAGTCGGCCCGGCGCAGCAGCCGGGCCTCGGACAGGAAGCGGTCGTGGATGTCGAGACGGTGGGACCAGTTGTCGGCGAGCACCTTCACCGCGACCGAGGCGTCCAGCTGGTCGTCGTGGGCGAGCCAGACCGTCCCGAAGGCACCGGTGCCCAGACGCCGTTCGAGGCGATAGCGGCCGATCCGCTCCAGGGGTTGCATGCGACTATCATGCCTGCCCTGAGATCGACTTCGAGGGGGACCTCCCGTGCCGGACGCCGCGCTGACCGAAGACCTCGCCCGGCGGGCCGCCGCCGGCGACCAGCTGGCCCTGAACCAGCTGCTGACCGAGGTCTGGCCCGACGTCGTACGACGCTGCGGACGGTTCCTGCCGTGCCGGGAGGACGCCGAGGAGGCGGCCCAGGACGTGCTGCTCCAGATTTCCCGGAAGATCTCCACCTTCGAGGGCCGCAGCCGCTTCAGCACCTGGCTGTACACGGTCGTCGCCAACTGCTCCCGGCAGAAGTACCGGGACCTGAAGCGGCGGGCGGCGGAGCAGCCGGCGCTCATCGAACCGGCCGAGCATGTCGACCCGCGTACCACCAGCGTGATCGCCGGTTCCCGGATCGATCTGCTGGAGGCGCTGGACCGGCTGGAGCGGGAGCATCCGCAGCTGGTCGCGCCGCTGGTCTACCGGGACATCTGCCAGCTGGACTACGCCGAGGTCGCCGAGCGGGTGGGGATCCCGCTGGGGACGCTGAAGTCGCGGCTGCACGAGGCGCGCAAGCAGGTCCGGCCCTGGCTGAGCGCGCCGTGACTTGGAACGGCAGGCGCGCCGTGACGGCAGTGGCAAAAAAAGCGGTGGCAAAAAAATAGGGCAAGGAGTTCAGCCGCTCCTCGCCACTCTCAACTTATAGCGCACAGGGGGGCTTGCGGCAAGGCCCCCCTCGTCCCGCAAAATCGCAGGCCGAAGCCAGAACCTGCGGTATTTGGGGGATTCACCACGTGCGTGTGTTGTTGATGGGATACGGGTCGCGCGGGGACGTCGAACCGTTGGCGGGACTCGGGCTGGCGCTGCGGGAACTCGGTGCCGAGGTGCGGGTGTGTGTCCCGCCGGACCAGGAGTTCGCGGAGCTGCTGGCCCGGGCGGGCGTGGCGCACGTGCCGTTCGGGCCGTCGGTGCGTTCGGTGGTGACCAGGCCGAATCCGCAGCCGTCGGACGCGTTCCGGCTCGCCGCCGACCTGGTCGCCGCGCACTTCGACGCGGTCGCCGCGGCGGCCGAGGGGTGCGACGCGGTGGTGGCGACCGGCCTGATGCCGGCCGGCGTGCGGTCCGTGGCCGAGAAGCTGGGCATCCGGTACGTGTTCGCGTGCCCCCACCCGTTCGGGATGCCGTCCCCGCACTTCCCGCCGGCGGGCCGCCCGGGCCGCCCGGCTCCGCCGGACGCCGACCTGCGGACGCTGTGGAAGGTGGACGGCGAGCGGGTGGACGCGCTGTACGGCGAGGCCCTGAACACCCATCGGGCGGCGATCGGGCTGCCCCCGGTGGACGACGTCCGCGCCCACGTCCTCACCGGCCGGCCGTGGCTGGCCGCGGACCCGGTCCTGGGACCGTGGCAGCACCTGACGGACCTCGACCTGGTGCAGACCGGGGCGTGGCTGCTGCCGGACGAACGCCCGCTTCCGGACGAGCTGGCGGCCTTCCTGGCGGCCGGTGAGCCGCCGGTGTACGTCGGCTTCGGCAGCATGGCGATGCGCGGCGCGCCGGACGCCGCCCGGACGGCCGTCGAGGCGGTGCGTGCCCAGGGCCGCCGGGTGCTCGTCGGGCGCGGCTGGGCCGGTCTCGCCCCGATCGACGACCGGGCCGACTGCCTCGCGATCGGCGAGGTCAACCACCAGGCGCTGTTCCGGCGGGTGGCCGCCGTCGTGCACCACGGCGGCGCGGGCACCACGACGACCGCCGCCCTGGCCGGCGTGCCCCAGGTGGTCGTCCCGCAGATCGTGGACCAGCCGCACTGGGCCGCCCGGGTGGCCGAGCTGGGCATCGGCGCGGCCCACGACGGCCCGACCCCGACCGCCGGCTCCCTCTCCGCCGCGCTCGCGACCGCCCTGACCCCCGGGACCCGCGCCCGGGCGGCCGCCGTGGCCGCCGACATCCGCCCCGACGGCGCGACGGCGGCCGCGAAACTCCTGCTCGAAGAGGCCGACCGGAAGACGCCGCGCGTGTCCGCATGAGCAGCACCCGACCGACATCCCCTCCCGGCACCTCCGGACGAGGCGGTCCGGAGGACGCCGCCGGTCTCCGCGTGAACCGCGTGGAAGCAGACCCGCCCGCACCCGTCGCGGCGCCCGGCACCTCCGGACGAGGTCGGCCGGAAGACGCCGCCGGTCTCCGCGTGAACCGCGCGGAAGCAGAGCCGCCCGCACCACCCGCCGCCGTGCCCGGCACCCCCCAACGGAGCTGATGCAGTGAACCCCCTGACCACCCGCGCCTTCGACCTCCCCGAACGGCTCTCCGCCAAGGCCGCCCCGGCCCTGATCGCCGACGACGAGCAGCACTTCGCGGCCATCGCGCGCTGCCTCGACGAGACGATCGCCGAGCTGTCCGACCGCCTCGACACCGAACTCAGGGCCCCGGGCGGCACCGGACGGGCCGCGATGGACCGGGACATCGAGGTCCACCGGCTGACCGGACGGCTGCGCACCCTGCGCCGCTTCGGCCTGGACCTGTGCCTGGGACACATGGTCGCCGCGAACGACCCCGAGCCCGTGTACATCGGCCGGCTCGGTCTCACCGACAGCGAGGGCCGCCGGCTGCTGCTCGACTGGCGGTCACCCGCGGCCGAACCGTTCTTCGCGGCGACCCACGCCGACCCGACGGGGCTGCGCAGCCGCCGCCGATACCGCTGGACGGACGGCCGGATCAGCGACTACTGGGACGAGGTGTTCACCGCCGACGGGCTCGAAGGGCACGCCGCGCTCGACGACCAGTCCGCCTTCATCGCGAGCCTCGGCGCCGACCGGTCGGAGCGGATGCGGGACGTGCTCGCCACCATCCAGGCCGACCAGGACGCCATCATCCGCGCGGGATCCCGGGGCGCCCTCGTCGTCGACGGCGGTCCGGGCACCGGCAAGACGGTCGTCGCCCTGCACCGCACCGCGCACCTGCTCTACTCCGACCCGCGCCTCGGCCACCGGCGGGGAGGTGTGCTGTTCGTGGGCCCGCACCGGCCCTACCTGAACTATGTCTCCGACGTGCTGCCCAGCCTCGGCGAGGAGGGCGTGCAGACCTGCGTGCTGGCGGACCTCGTGGACGAGGGAGCCGCGGCGACGCCCGAGGCCGACCCGGAGGTGGCCCGCCTGAAGTCGTCCGCGGACATGGTGCGGGCGATCGAGACGGCCGTGCGCTTCTACGAGGAGCCGCCCGCCGCCGGCATGACGGTCGCCACCGACTGGGGCGACCTGTGGCTGAGCGCCGACGACTGGGCCGACGCGTTCCGGGCACCGGGGCCGGGCACACCGCACAACGAGGGCCGTGCGCAGATCTGGGAGGAACTGGCGACCATCCTGCTGGACAAGTACACCGGCGACGACGTCCCGCTCGAGCGGTTCCGCAGGTCGCTCCAGCAGGACAGGGAGCTGGCCGACGCCCTGAACGGAGCCTGGCCGCTGCTGGAGGCCACCGACCTGGTCGGCGACCTGTGGTCGGTGCCGGCCTATCTGCGGATGTGCGCCCCCTGGCTCGACCGCGACGACGTACGGCTGCTCCAGCGCGCCGACACCCAGGCCTGGACGGTGTCGGACCTGCCGCTCCTGGACGCGGCCAGGCAGCGGCTCGGCGACCCGGAGGCGGCCCGGCGCGGGCAGCGGCAGGAGGCCGCGCTCGCCGCCCAGCGCGAGCGCATGGCCCAGGTCGTCGACAACCTGATCGGGGCCGCCGTCGACTCCGGCGCCGACGGGGACGACGGGGAGGGCCTGGTGCGGATGCTGCGTGGCGAGGACGCCAAGGTCAGCCTGGTCGACGAGTCCGAACTGCCCGCCCTCACCCCGGACCTGCTGGCAGGCCCGTTCGCGCACATCGTCGTCGACGAGGCCCAGGAACTGACCGACGCCGAATGGCAGATGCTGCTGCTGCGCTGCCCGTCCCGGAGCTTCACCATCGTCGGGGACCGCGCCCAGGCCAGGCACGGGTTCGCGGAGTCGTGGCGGGAGCGCCTGGAGCGGGTCGGATTCGACCGGATCACCCTGGCCTCGCTCGGCATCAACTACCGCACACCGGAGGAGATCATGGCGGAGGCCGAGCCGGTCATCCGCGCCGCGCTCCCGGACGCCAACGTGCCGACCTCGATCCGCGGCAGCGGCCTGCCCGTCGTCCACGGATCCGTCGACCGGCTGGCCCCGATCCTCGACGGCTGGCTCGCCGCCCACGCCGAGGGCACCGCCTGCGTGATCGGCGACCCCGCCTTCACCGCGACGCCCCGGGTCCGCTCGCTGACCCCGGAGCTGTCGAAGGGGCTCGAATTCGACCTGGTCGTCCTCGTCGACCCGGAGGACTTCGGCACCGGCGTCGAGGGCGCCGTCGACCGCTATGTCGCCATGACCCGGGCCACCCGCCAGCTGGTCGTCCTGACCAGCACCCCCTAGGAGATGTCCTCCGGGAACAGGGACAGCTCGGCCCAGATCGTCTTGCCCTCGCCGGTGTGCCGGGTGCCCCAGCGCTGGGTCAGCTGTGCCACCAGCAGCAGGCCCCGGCCGCCCTCGTCCCAGGTCTTGGCCCGGCGCAGGTGCGGGGCGGTGTGACTGGTGTCGGAGACCTCGCAGATCAGCCTGGTCGTGTCGTGGATCAGGCGGAGCCGGATGGGGTGGGAGCCGTAGCGGATGGCGTTGGTGACCAGTTCGCTGACCACCAGCTCCGCCGTGAAGGCGGCCATGGTCAGGTCCCACACGTCCAGCTGCTGCACGACCTGCTTGCGGATCGGCGCGACCAGGGCCGGGTCGGCGGGGATGTCCCAGGTCGTGACCCGGGACGGCGGCAGGCCCTGGGTGCGGGCCAGCAGCAGGGCGATGTCGTCGGCCGCGCCGCTCGACGGCAGCAGGGCGTGCAGGATCCGGTCGCAGGTCTCGTCCAGGGAGTCGCTGTACGCCGCCAGCGCCTCGTGGAGGAGCCGGCGACCGGTGTCCGGGTCCCGGTGCCGGGATGTGATCAGCCCGTCCGTGAACATGGCCAGCACGGTGCCCTCGGGCAGCTCGATCTCGGTGGACTCGAACGGCAGCCCGCCCAGGCCCAGCGGGGGACCGGCGGGCAGGTCCACCTCGTGGAGGCGGCGGCCCGGGCGCAGCACGACGGGGAGCGGATGACCGGCGCGGGCCAGCGTGCAGCGCCGGGACACCGGGTCGTAGACGGCGTACAGGCAGGTGGCGCCGACCTCGCCGGGGCTGCCCTCGCCGCCGTGCTCCTCCGAGAGCCGGACCACCAGGTCGTCGAGGTGGGTGAGCAGTTCGTCCGGGGCCAGGTCGATGTCGGCCAGGGTGCGGACGGCGGTGCGCAGCCGGCCCATGGTCGCCGAGGCCTGCACACCGTGGCCGACGACGTCCCCGACGACCATGGCGACCCGCAGCCCGGACAGCGGGATCACGTCGAACCAGTCGCCGCCCACCCCGGCCCGGGCGGCCGGCAGATAGCGGGAGGCGGCCTGCAGGGCGGCGGTGTGCGGCAGTGTCCGGGGCAGCAGGCTGCGCTGCAGGGCCAGGGCGGTCTCGCGCTCCCGGGAGTAGCGGCGGGCGTTGTCGATGCAGACGGCGGCCCGGGCCGTGATCTCCTCGGCCAGCAGCACGTCGTCCGGGCCGAACGGGTCGGGCCGCCGGTGCCGGGCAAGCACCGCGACCCCCAGGGTCGTCCCGCGTGCCTGGACCGGCACGGCCATCGAGGAGTGGACGCCGAACTCGCGCACCCGCTCCTCGCGGAGCCCGTGCCAGGTCAGCCACTGCGCCATCTCGCCGGACGCCACCTGGGCCACGATGCTGTGCCCCGCGGTCAGCGAGTCGGCCTGCGGGGAGGAGGCCGGGTAGGACTCGCTGTGGCCGGGCTTGAGCACCGCCTCGGGGACGCCGGGCAGCACGGACTGGTGCGCGATGCGGCGCAGCGTGACCGGTGCCGTCAGCCGGGTCGGGAGGTCGCCGCCGTTCTCCGGCGGGTCCAGCAGGTCGACGGTGACGAAATCGGCGAGGGCCGGCACGAAGACGTCCGCCAGTTCCTGGGCCGTACGGCAGACGTCCAGGGTGGTGCCGATGCGTACGCTCGCCTCGTTGACCAGCTGGAGCCGCTCCCTGGCCAGGTAGTTCTCGGTGATGTCGTGCGCGGCCAGGCTCACCCCCAGCACGCGTCCCGCTTCGTCGGTGACCGGCGCCATCCGGGCCAGCCAGGCATGCGCCCGGGCCTCGCCGCCGGTGCGCATGAAGGTCTCGACGTCCAGCGGGCGGCCTGTGGCCAGCACCCGGAGCATGTTCTGTTCCAGTTCTTCGCCCTGCGGGGTGCCGTCGATCTCGGTGATCCTCAGCCCTTGGATCCGCTCCGCGGGCAGCCCGATGAGCTGGGCCATCATGCCGTTGCCCCGGTGCAGCCTCAGCTGTTCGTCGTAGACCGCGATCGCGCACGGCGACTGGATCAGCGCGGCCGTGGCCAGCGGATCGCCCGCGGCGGCCGGGCCGTCGGCGGTCGCCGGGGCGAAGACGAGCCAGTGTCCGGCACGCTCGTCGTGTGCCGTGCGGTGGTGGGCGACCAGCCAGACCGGGACCGTACGGCCGTCCCGGTGACGGAGGTCGAGGGAGCCGCCCCAGCGGGCGCCGACGGGCACGGGCGGTGGGTCCCCGGCGAGCAGCAGCGCCGCGGGCCGGCCCACGACATCCTCGGCCGGGTGGCCGAGGAGCCGCCGTGCGCCCTCGTTCCACTCGGCCAGTGTGCCGTCCTCGTCGATGACAGCCCGGGCCGTCGCCGCATCGTCGAACGGATAGACCCGGCTCATCTCGCCACTCCCAAGCGCACGCTCACAGTCAACAGGTGCACCACAGGTGTTCAGCCTAGTGCGTCGGACCCGCCTGCGACCGCCAGGCACCGGCGGCCGCCCGGCCGGGACCGGTACCCGTCCGGGCAGCCGAACGGAGACCGGCCGACGGGACGAAAGTCATGGCCGACCGCCTCCGGACCCTTGACGACCGCAAGTGGCACACCGTCAGAATCTGTTTGTTCACGATCAGTTGTGAGTAGTTCTGGGCCCTGATGAGGGAGAGCCGCACCATGACGGTCACTCGCAGATCGGTTCTCGCAGCCGCCACGACAGCCCCGACGGCCGGCGCACTGCTGGGCGCCCCGGGCGCCTGGGCGGCCCCGGCGGCGGATACGGCCACGCAGGTCACCGGGCGCCGCACGGTCGCCCTGCGTGACGGCTGGCGGTTCGCGCTGGTCGACCCCGGCGGGATCACCGACCCGACCGGCGCCTACGCGGGCGCCGCCGACCCCGGGTACGACGACTCGGCCTGGCGCCAGGTCGCCGTACCGCACGACTGGAGCATCGAGCAGACCCCCACCACCGACCACGGCACCACCAGCGGCACCGGCTTCTTCCCGGGCGGCCTCGGCTGGTACCGGCTCGCCTTCACCCTGCCGCCCGGCTACGCCGGCAAACGGATCTCGGTCGAGTTCGACGGCGTCTACATGGACTCGTACGTCTACTGCAACGGCACCGAGGTCGGCCGCCACCCCTACGGGTACACCGGCTTCGCCCTCGACCTCACCGGGCTGCTGCACACCGACGGCAGCACCGAGAACGTCCTCGCGGTCAAGGTGCATAACCAGCTGCCCAGCAGCCGCTGGTACTCGGGCAGCGGCATCTACCGCGAGGCCCGCCTGGTGGTGACCGACCCCGTGCACGTGGCGCGCTGGGGGACGTACGTCACCACACCGGACATCACCGCCGAGCGGGCCGTGGTACGGGTGCGGACGGCGGTCGTCGACGAGTCCGGGGAGGGCGCGGACGTCACGGTCGTCTCCCGGATCGTCGGCCCCGACGGCCGTACGGTCGCCCGTACGTCCTCCACGGTCACCGTGACCGAATCCGGCCCCGGCTCCGGCTCCGGTGAGACCGCCGAGACCCATGAACTGACCGTCAAAAGACCGAAGTTGTGGTCCATCGAGGCCCCGCACCGCTACACCCTGCACACCGAACTCCGGGTCGGCGGCACCACCACCGACACCTACCGCACGGTCTTCGGCATCCGCGGCTACCGCTTCGACCCCGACGAGGGCTTCTCCCTCAACGGCGTGCCCACCAAGATCAAGGGCGTCGACCTCCACCACGACCAGGGCGCCCTCGGCGCGGCGATCAGCGCCGACGCGGTGCGCCGGCAGATGACCATCATGAAGTCGATGGGCGTCAACGCCTTCCGCACCTCGCACAACCCGCCCTCGCCGCAGATGATCGAGGTCTGCGAGGAGCTGGGCATCGTGATGATGGTGGAGGCCTTCGACTGCTGGCGGACCGGCAAGACCAAGTACGACTACGGCCGGTTCTTCGACGAGTGGTGCGAGAGCGACGCCACCGAGATGGTCCTCGCGGCCCGCAACTCGCCCGCCGTCGTCCTGTGGTCCATCGGCAACGAGATCCCCGACTCCACCTCGACCGCCGGCCTCGCCATGGCCGACCGGATCATCGCCGCCGTCAAGGCCGCCGACGACACCCGCCCCCTGGTCATCGGCTCCGACAAGTACCGCGGGGTGCCGAAGCAGGGCTCCGCCGCCGACCTGATGCTCGCCAAGCTCGACGGACTCGGCCTCAACTACAACACCGCCAAGTCCGTGGACGCGCTGCACGCGGCCTACCCGCACCTCTTCCTCTTCGAGTCCGAGTCCTCCTCGGAGACCTCGACCCGCGGCGCGTACCAGGAGCCGGAACACCTCAACACGGGGGAGAACCACACGCCCGGCCGCCGTGCGACCTCGTCGTACGACAACAACCTGGCCTCCTGGACGATGAGCGGCGAGTACGGCCACAAGAAGGACCGGGACCGGAAGTGGTTCGCGGGCCAGTTCCTCTGGTCGGGCATCGACTACATCGGCGAGCCGACGCCGTACAACGTGTTCCCGGTCAAGGCGTCCTTCTTCGGCGCGGTCGACACGGCCGGCTTCCCGAAGGACATGTACCACCTCTTCCGCAGCCAGTGGGTGAGCGAGCCCATGGTGCATCTGGTGCCGATGAGCTGGAACCACGGGGCGGGGGACACGGTCGAGGTGTGGGCGTACGCCAACGTGCCCTCCGTCGAGCTGTTCCTGAACGGAAAGTCCCTGGGGGTGCGGGAGTTCGACACCAAGACGACGACCGACGGCCGTACCTACCTGGAGACCACCGAGGCCACCGGCGACGACAAGACCTTCACCACCGGCACCTACCCCGGCAGTTACACCAGCCCGAACGGCAGCGCGGGAAAGCTGCACCTGACCTGGAAAGTGCCGTACCGGCCGGGCGAGTTGAAAGCCGTGGCCCGGCGGGGCGGCAAGGCGGTCGCGACTGACGTCCTGCGCACCGCCGGCGCCCCGCACGGCGTTCGCCTCGTCGCCGACCGCGGGTCCCTGGCCGCCGACGGGCGTTCACTGGTCTTCGTGACCGCCGAGATCGTCGACGCGCACGGCGTGGTGGTGCCCGACGCCGAGCACCTCGTCTCCTTCGCCGTTTCCGGCGGCTCGCTCGCCGGGCTCGACAACGGCCGGGAGGAGAGCGCCGAGCGCTACCAGGCCAGTACCCGGACCGCCTTCCACGGCAAGGCGCTCGCCATCGTCCGCGCCGGCACGGAGCCGGGCGCCCTCAGGGTGACCGCTCGGGTGGACGGCCTGCGCAAGGGCACCGTCACCGTCCACACCACGCCCGCCCGCGCGGCGGCCCGCACCCCCGCGCCCGACTTCGGCCCGGACCATCCGGCCCCGCCGAACTATCCCTACGCGGACGCCAGTTACTCGGGCCGTCCGGACACCCTCCCGGCCGCCATGCTCGACGGCGACGCGGCCACCGGCTGGTCCAACGCCTTCGCCAAAGCGGCCACCGCCCTGCTGCCCGCGTTCAGCGGCGCCCGGACCGAGGACTGGGTGTCGGTCGACTTCGGACGCACCCGCACGTTCGACCGGGTGGACGTCTCCTTCACCGTGGACACGGCCCACGCGCTGCCCGCGTCGGTCGAGGCGGCGGTCTGGGACGGCACGGCGTACCGGGCGGTGGCGGGTACGGCGGTGGACTGGGCCGGCGCCTCGGACACCCCGACCGTCATCACCTTCACCCGGGTACGCGGCTCCCGGCTCCGGCTGACCCTGACCAGCGCCCACCCGGGGGAGACCTCGGGGGCGGTGCGGATCAGCCGGCTCGACATCTGAGGCCGACGGGCGCGGTGCGGACGCCCGGCCGACGAGGCGACGGGCCGCGCCCGGAGGTACCGCGGGGAGTCTGTTCTGACCTGCGGGTATTTACGGGTGAGTACCCGCGCGGTACGGTGAAGGGTATGCCAGCTCTCAACGTGGAGTTCAGTGACCGCGAGCTAGAGGACCTGAGGCAGATAGCCAAGGAGCGCGGTACGTCCATGAAAGCCCTCGTCCGTGAGGCGGCCGCCGCCGACATCGCCCGGCACCGGGCGTTGCAGGAGGGGGCGCAGGAGTTCCGCCGGTTCTTCGCCGCGCACGCCGCCGAGTTCGCGGCCGCGTTCCCCGACGACGAGGCGCCCGCGAAGGGCGAGGCCGCCTGAGCCATGCCGCCGGTCATCCATATCGACGTGCCCTGGCTCCTGCAGCGTCATGAGGAAGTGCTGCCGGACCAGCCCACCGTCGATGATTTCTCCGCGCTGGTCGCCGCGGTCGCCCGGCACCGGGTCGACCCGCCCCGGCTCGGTGTGGACTCCGGCCCGGCCTGGCGGGCCGCCGCTCTGCTGCACACCCTCGCCCTGCTCAAGCCGCTGCCCGCGGCCAACGCCCGGTTCGCCTGCGCGACGGCCGTGGCCTACATGTTCGTCAGCGGTGTGGGCATCGACCCGCCCTACGGCGCCCTCGTCGACCTCGCCCGCGACCTGTTGGACGGCAAGACCGACGTCTACGGCGCGGCGGACCGGCTCCGTTCCTGGCAGCTCTGACCTGCCCGGACCTGCGGGTAAAGCTGCCTCCGGCGCCTCTGGGGCCGCCGGCCACGGGCGGGAGGAACGGGGTCGGCGACCTGTTTCGCGCAGAAGAGCCGCCGTTCCGCGCGGGGCCGTACGAGGAGGGCCGGTCACCAGTGGACTACCCGCACGGGTGGGCCGGGAGCGTGCGCGCGGGACCGGAGTGGGCGCACCGTTCACACGGGGTGTGCGTAAAGGTGAATACGACCGTGACAGGACAATGGCCGCAGCCGTCTTTCTGACATTCTGTCAATGCTGTCGATGTTGTACAGGTGCCTTGTTGCTTGTGTGAGACTTGTGCGAGGGTGAATCATCCCCGCGGGGGGTAATGGCCAGGAACTATTCCGCAGTTGGGGAACGCGACCGACGCCATACCGGTCAATTCCCGCTCCCCGTACGCGCACCGAAGAGGTACGCACCACCGCACCAAAGGAATCCGCTCAGTGCCCACCCCCCACCCGCCTCGACCTCCCTATCCGCCGCCGGGCGCTGGTTCAGGGGAGTCCGACGAGTCCCTCGCCGCTCCGCTGCGCGCCGGGTCCGACATCGAGGCCTCCCGTTCCGCCGCGCTGCTCATGGCCCGGCACTGGCGTCCGGTACAGGAATACGCGGTCATCTGCCTGGCCGTCTCCGGGCCCGTCGCCCACATGGTCGCGGCCGCCGCCTTCCACCAGGTCCTGGACCGGGTGGCCCTGGGGGAGACCGCCGACGCGCTCCGGCCCCGGCTGCTGGTCTCCGTCCGCGACACGGTCGCCAACTGGTCGGCCGAGGACCGAATAGCGGAGGTTCTTCCGGACCTCGGGAAACCGGCCGGTGGCCGCGGTATGCGCGCCACGAAGTCCATGACACCGGAAAACCGCACCCTCGCGGAGCGTTCATTCCTGGGTCTTCCGGCGCTCGCCCAGAGTCTGCTGTGGCACATCGAGGTCGAGGCGGAACCCATAACCGTACCGGCCGGTCTGTTGGGCATGGACACGGCAACCGCGGGCGCCGCTCTCGAAGACGCCCGGGAGAAATTCCGGGAGGGGTGTGTCCGTGCCCACCGGGAACTCGCGCCGTCCCAGGAGTGCCGCTACTACAACCGGCTGCTGGACGTCCCGCTGCGCCGCGGCGGCGCTCTGCTGCCGGATGTCCAGGAACATCTCGCACAGTGCCCGTACTGCCGGGCCGCCGCCGAGCAACTCGGCCAGGTCGATGGCGGCCTCGGGGGGCTGCTCGTCGAAGCGGTGCTCGGCTGGGGAGCCCGCCGCTACCTCGACTCGCGCCCGGGACGCAAGGGCAGCGAGGTCGAGCCCCGTACCCGTTCCGCCTCCCGGAGGTCCGGAGGCGGCCGTCGCCGCGCGACGGCTCGGAACCGGATCCTGGCCCGCATCACCGTGCCGGTGCCCCGGCCGCCGGGGTCCTGGTCGTCGAAGACGCTGCTGACCAGCGTCGGCGTCGCCGGGGCGGGCCTGCTGGCCTCCGTCCTCGCGGTCAGTGCGCTGTCGGGCGGCGGCGACGGCAGCGACGCCGTGGCCTCCGCAGGCCTGGTGCCCGGCGATTCCGACCCCGAGGCGACGCCCACCTCCGGTACGGCCGCCGGACTGCCCGCCGCCGACCACGCGACCCGGCTGCGCAACGTCGCCGCCCAGCTGTGCCTTGACATCAACGGTGAGCCGAAGGCCGGGGCGAGTGTCGTCCTGGCGGTGTGCTCCTCGTCCTCGACCCAGGAGTGGACGTACGAGACCGACGGCGAGCTGCGCAGCGTGGCCGACCGTGAGCTGTGCCTGGACTCGCACGCGGACGGCGGGGTGGTCATCGTCGGCACCTGCGCGGACGCCGGTACCGAGCGCGGTGACGACGTGCGCTACGACCTCACCGTCCAGGGCGAGTTGCTGCCCCGCTGGGACCAGACCCTCGCCCTCGCCACGGCCGGCGTGGACGCGGGCGCCGACGTCGTCGTGAAGGTCCGCGACCGCTCCAGCACCCAGCACTGGCTGACCGACCCGCCGGCCCCGTCCCAGAGCTCCGGCTCCCTCTCCATCGCCGGAACCGGCGGTCCTTCGGCCCAGCCGGCGGAGCTGTCCGGCAACTAGGCGCTTCGCGCAAGGCGCCGGGCCGGGCCGGTGGCCGCTCCGGGCGGCCGTGCCGCCGGGCCCGGCCCTTCGCGGCCACGGACCCGGCTCCGGCGCGGCCTGCGCACCCGTGCGGCGGCTCCCGGTTGCCGCCGCGGCCCTCGTGGACCGGGCCTCCCGGCCACATCCCGGCGCCGCGGAGCCTCGCGAGCGCGCGGCCCCTGCGCGCGGCGCCGCACCTGGCCGCCGGCGCGCCCGCCGTGACCGGTCGGGCACACCTGCCGGAGCCGCACCTCGGTACCGCACCGCACGTCGGTACCGCACCGCGCCCCGGTGGGGCGCGGCCGAGGAGCCCGCGTCAGCTCGCGGCGGTCGCCGCGGGCCGGGTGATCTCCGGTTCGGTGCCGGGACCGGTGATCGGGGGCACCGGGACCTCGACGGTCGGGACCAGCCGGGGCCCCTGGGGGCCGTAGACGGCGCGCGGCTCGGGGAACAGCCGCAGCAGCGTCAGGAACAGTACGGCGGCCACCGCGAGGGACAGCGGCAGGCTGATGTCGACCCCGCCTGCGAGGTCGCCCAGCGGGCCGACGAACTGGCCCGGGATGTTGGTGAACAGCACGCCGATCACCGCCGAGACCCACCAGGCCGTCATCCCGCGCCAGTTCCAGCCGTGCGAGAACCAGTAACGGCCGCCGCGCTGGCGGCGGTTGAAGACCTGTAGGGCGTCCGGGTCGTACCAGCCGCGCCGGGTCCAGAAGCCCAGCATCATCACCACCATCCACGGCGTGGTGCAGGTGATGATCATGGTGGCGAAGGTCGAGATCGACTGCACCAGGTCCAGGCCGAACCGGCCGATGAAGATGAACGCGATGGACAGCACGCCGACGAGCACGGTCGCCTGGACGCGCGACAGCCTCGGGAACACCGAGGAGAAGTCCAGGCCGGTGCCGTACAGCGAGGTCGTGCCCGTCGACATGCCGCCGATCAGGGCGAGCAGACACACGGGCAGGAAGAACCAGCCGGGGGAGATGGCGAGCAGCCCGCCGACGAAGTCCGGGGCCGCCGGGTCGACGTACTTCGGTGCCTTCGCGGCGATGATGCTCGCGGTGGCCAGGCCGAAGACGAACGGCAGCAGCGTCGCGATCTGGGACAGGAACGCGGCCCCGACCACCCGTCGGCGCGGCGCGTCGGCCGGGATGTACCGCGACCAGTCACCGAGGAACGCCCCGAACGACACCGGGTTGGACAGCACGATCAGCGTCGCGCCGATGAACGACGGCCAGAACATCCCCTTCGTCGCCGCGTCCGCCGTGTCCGTGAACACACCGGCGTACGAGGGGTCGAAGTCCCCGGCGAACGCGATGGCGCCGAGCACGAAGAGCAGGCTCGCCGAGGCCACCGCGACCTTGTTGACGAACAGCATGAACCGGAAGCCGTACACGCACACCGCGAGGACCAGCACCGCGAAGAGCGCGTACGCGACGACGTACGAGAGTGTGGAGCGTTCCAGGCCGAACAGCCGGTGTGCGCCGCCGACCAGGGCGTCGCCGGAACTCCACACCGAGATGGAGAAGAACGCGATCGCCGTCAGGAGGGACAGGAACGAGCCGACCACGCGGCCGTGCACGCCGAGGTGAGCGGAGGACGAGACGGCGTTGTTGGTGCCGTTGACCGGGCCGAACACCGCCATCGGGCACAGGATCAGCGCGCCCGCGACCACCCCGAGCAGGGTGGCGGCGAGGCCCTGCCAGAAGGACAGGCCGAACAGGATCGGGAACGCGCCGAGCACACAGGTCGAGAAGGTGTTGGCACCGCCGAAGGCGAGCCGGAACAGGTCGAGCGGGGTCGCGGTGCGGTCCGCGTCGGGGATCCGCTCGACACCGTGGGCCTCGACTTCGGTGAGGGACTTCGCGGGGGCGGGGGCGGGGGCGGGGGCAGGTTGCGGGTGCTGCGGGTGCTGCGGGTGCTGCGAGGACAAGGGGGCTCCAGCGGGGGACGGCGGTGGAGCGCGGGGTGGCGCGGCGACGGGGCGGACGGCCGTCGGTGTCGCGGGGTGTGCGACGACCGGTGGCCGTCCCCGAGGGGTTCTGCCGACGCTAGAGCCCGGGTCGGGCCGGCGGCCAGAGGACTCTTCATCCAGCTTTCGCAGCGGCAGTGGATGATTCATCCATCACTGGACGGTCTCAGTCCTGCCCGGCGTCCGGCCCCTGAGCCCGGACCCGCTCGACATGCTCCAGCGAGTCGCGCAGTTCGGACAGCCAGTCGTCGGTGTGTTTCTGGACCAGCCGCACGCACCAGGCCAGTGCCTCGCTGCGGCTGCGTGCCACCCCTCCGGCGATCAGCGTGTCCAGCACCTGGCGTTCGGGCTGACGGAGCCGGGTCATCACCGGCGCGGCCACATGCGTGAACAGCGCCCGCTGCCCGGCGCACTCCACACCCCAGGACACCTTGCGCCGGAACTGGTGCTCCGCCTCCCGGGCCACCGCGACCCGGGTCTCCCGGGTGCGCTCCCGGAACTCCTGGATCCGGCCCTCCACGGCGGCCTCCCGCTCGGCGTCCGAGACGCCCTCCGCCAGCTTGGGCCCGGGGATGCGCCCGACGACGGTGATCTCCTCGCGGTCCACCGTCACCTCGGCCAGTTCCTCGAACAGGTCGTCGGGCAGCCGGCCGGCGAACCAGCCGCGCAGCTTGTCTCGTTGCTCTTGAGTAATCATGTAATGACGATTACTCCGTTGCAGTCCAAAGGCAAGGGCTTGCGGAGAAGTCCGCCGACAGCGGAAGCGGAATGTTTCAGGACGATTAACGAGGTGATGAGATCCGGCCATCCGGCCGTTTCGAGCGATCAAGAACCGCTCTGTTGTGCGGTCGACGCGCGTGAATTCCGTGACTTCACGCCACTGATTCAATACGCAAGGTTACTGAAACCTGTGGGTTCGATGTGTGTTTCGACGGCGGACTCGGCAGAGTGGCGCCCGCCGCCCCGGCACCCACCGGGCCGTGGGCGGCACCCGTCGAATCAAGCGGAAGGATGCACACAATGCGAACCACCGCGCGCTGGGCAGCGACCCTCGGCCTCACGGCCGCCGCCGTCTGCGGACCCCTGACCGGGGCCGCCGTCGCCGCCCCGAGCTCGCTCTACGCGCCCTCGGCCCTGGTGCTCACCACCGGTCACGGCATCGACGCGGCCACCGCCACGCCCGAGCGCGCCGTCACCCTGAACTGCGCCCCGGCCGCGTCCGGCACCCACCCGGCGGCCGCCCAGGCCTGTGCCGAACTCAGCGGCGCCGGCGGCGACTTCGACGCCCTGGCGCCCAGAACCGACGTGTGGTGCACCAAGCTCTACGACCCCGTCGTGGTCACGGTCGAGGGCGTCTGGCAGGGCAAGCGCGTCTCCTATGAGCGCACCTTCGGCAACCAGTGCATGAGGGACGCCTACGGGGTCAGCGTCTTCTCCTTCTGAGCCCGGGATCGCACGGTCCTCGTGACTGCCGGAACAGGTCCGCAACTGGGGAGTGCGGCCCCTGGAACGGGGAACCTGCGATCTCGCACCGAGGGTCGGCGGGCGGTGTGGGGCTGCCCGCCGACCCTCGGCATCACCGCCGCTCCCCGGCACTCCCGTCCCGGGGAAACCCGGGGAGCGGCGGAAATCGCCCCAGCAGACCCGAGGCCCTGAGCAGCCGCGGAACGCGGGGCCCTTCGCACACCAGCCGCAGCCGCCCGCCCCGCTCCCTGGCCCGCGCCTCGGCCCGGCACAGCACCCGCAGCCCCGAACAGTCGAGAAAGTCCAGCCGCCGCAGATCGACGAGCACATCGGGCTCGGCCCCGGCGGTGGCCGCGAGCAGATGCTCGGCGACCAGCTCCCCGGTGGCGATGTCCACCTCGCCGAAGACCTCGACGACGAGATACGTCCCGCACCGATGGGTCCGCGCGCAGGAGTTGGCGGCGGGCAGCCCGGGTTCGTCCGCTTCCGGCGTCATCTCTGCTCCCCCTGGTGCAGGGCGCGTACGGGACCGGTTGGTACCCGCCGGGAGCGCCTGCCATCCCTGAAGCGGGCGGCGCAAGATCAGGTTCACTCGACCCGGTGAATTTCTCTCAAGTGGCTTGACTTGAAGCGCTTGGTGAAAGGTGAAGGGCCGCCGTCTCCCTGCTGACGGCGACCCCTCGGTCTTCGGCGGCTCTCCGAAGCTCACGTCACATGTGAACGACCGGCGCCGCGTCCGCGTCCTGCTGCGGAACTCCCTTGCGGAACAGCAGGAAGGCGATCACCGCACCCGCCGCGAACATGCCGGCCGACCACCAGAACGCGGTCGTGTAGCTCTCGATCGTCGCCTGGGCCTGCACCAGCTTGCTGGTCGCGTCCCGCCCGGTCAGGTAGTCCGTCGCCGCGCTCGCCGCGAGCGTGTTGAGCAGCGCCGTGCCGATCGAACCGCCCACCTGCTGCATGGCGTTGACCGTCGCGGAGGCGACACCCGCCTCGTCGGCCGTCACCCCGCCCGTGGCCAGCTGCATGGCCGCCGGCATGACCAGGCCGAGGCCGAGGCCGGTGATGATCAGCTGCGGGAGCACCGCGCTGACGTAGCTGGAGCCGACGCCGATGTCGGTCAGCCAGGCCATGCCGATCGCGGAGACCGCGAAGCCCAGCGGGACGACCGCCTTCGGGCCGATCCGCGGCACCAGGACCTGGGTGCCGACCTGCGCGGTCACCATCAGGGCG
Organism: Streptomyces sp. NPDC058683; assembly: GCF_042716195.1. Lineage (NCBI taxonomy): Bacteria > Bacillati > Actinomycetota > Actinomycetes > Kitasatosporales > Streptomycetaceae > Streptomyces > Streptomyces sp. NPDC058683. The sequence goes on along the minus strand of NZ_JBHXSK010000020.1, from coordinate 118,758 downwards.
CCGATCATCGGCAGGAACGCCAGACCGGTCTTCGTCGGGCTGAAGCCGAGGTTGAGCTGGAGGTAGTAGGTGAGGAAGAGGAACACGCCGAACATGCCGCCCGCGGAGATCAGCACGGCGAGGAACGAGGCCGCCCGGTTGCGCTCCAGCAGGATGCCCAGCGGCAGCAGCGGGTACTTGGCCTTGGTCTGCCACCAGGCGAAGGCCGCAAGCAGCACGACGCCGGCGAGCAGGAAGCCCCAGGTCAGCGGCGAGTCCCAGTCGTGCGTCTCGGCGTTGGAGAAGCCGTAGACCAGCGAGAACAGACCGGCTGCGACCAGGACCGTGCCCGGCACGTCCAGCTTCGCGTTCCCGGCGTCGCGGTGGTTGTGCAGCAGTGCCATGCCGCCCGCGAAGGCGACGACGGCGATCGCGACGTTCACGTACAGCGTCGAGCGCCAGTCGAACGTGTCGGTCAGGATGCCGCCGAGCAGCAGACCCACCGCACCGCCGGCACCGGCGATGGCGCCGTAGACGCTGAACGCCCGGGCCCGCTCACGGGCGTCGGTGAACGTGGTGTTGAGCAGCGAGAGCGCGGTCGGGGCGAGCAGCGCGCCGAAGGCACCCTGCAGGGCGCGCGCGGTCACCAGCATCCCGAAGCCGTTCGCGGCACCGCCCAGCGCCGACACGGCGGCGAAGCCGACGACGCCTATGAGGAAGGCGGTCTTGCGGCCGAACAGGTCGGCGATCCGTCCGCCGAGCAGGAGTAGGGAGGCGAACGAGAGGGCGTACGCGGTCACGATCCACTGCCGGTTGCCGTCGGAGAATCCGAGGTCGGCCTGGGCGGACGGCAGGGCGATGTTCACGATGGTGGCGTCGAGCACCACCATCAGCTGGGCGACGGCGATGACCGCGAGGATCCACCACCGCTTCGAGGAGTCGGCGGCCGGTGGTGCCTCCTTGGCACCGACGCGGACGTCGTCGGTCAGGGTCTTCTCAGACATGGGGGAACCACTCCAGGGAAGTCGTTCGGGATTTACCGAGAAACCGCTTCGGTATGACAGCCTGCCCGGCTGCGAACGAAACGGTTTCGTACACATCGAGAGTAGACCACTTCCAGCGAAACGGCAACGTTTCGCAGAGACGGAGACCGATCATGGGCAACGGCAGGCTCGCGGTGGACGGCGCGGAGCTCTACTACGAGGTACGGGGCGCCGGTCCGGCGCTGCTGATGATCAGCGGCGCGGGCGGGGACGCGGGCTACTACTCGGCGATCGCCGAGGATCTCGCGGACGCGTTCACCGTGATCACCTACGACCGGCGCGGCAACTCCCGCAGCACCGGCCGCACCGGCATCCCGACGACCCTCGGCGAACAGGCGGCGGACGCGCACGCGACCATCGGGGCCCTGGCCGAGGGCCGCGCCCTGGTGTTCGGCAGCAGCGCGGGCGCGATCATCGGCCTCACCCTGGCCGTCACGCATCCGGAGGCGGTGGCGGGACTCATCGCCCACGAGCCCCCGGCCGTGAACGTCCTCCCCGACGGCGACCCGGCCCGCGACTTCTTCCCGGAGCTGGCCGCGGCCTATGCCGAGGGCGGGGCACCGGCCGCGGGGCGCCGCTTCGCACAGGGCGTGCGCGGCGAGGGCACCTACCGCTGGCCGGACGACCTCTGGAAACGCTTCCTCGGCAACCAGGACCACCTGTTCACGACCGAGTGGCCCGCCTTCGCCGCCTTCGTCCCCGACGAGGAGGCGCTGCGCTCAGCCCCGTTCCCGATCATCCTGTCCGCCGGCAACGAGGACCGCGGCACGTACTACGCCCGCCCGTCCATCGAGATCGCCCAGCGGATCGGCGCCCCCTGGGCGGAGTTCCCGGGCATCCACATGGAGTACCTGCGCAACCCTGCTCCGTTCGCGGCGGCGGTCCGGGTGCTGGCCACGCAACTGCGGGGACCGGCGGGCCGGGCGCGCTGAACTGCCGGTCCGGTGCGGGGAACCGGTCCGAGTCCCCGGTCCGTTCCCGGCGGTGGCCACCGCCGGCCGCGGCTCAGGCGGGCTCCGGCTTCACCGGTGCGCGAGCACGCGGAACTCGTTGCCGTCGGGGTCGGCCAGCAGCACCGCGCCGTCCTGGCCGTCGGCGGAGTCGAGGCGCTTGGCCCCGAGGGAGAGCAGGCGCTCCACCTCCGCCTGCTGATCGCCGTCCGCCGCGAGGTCGAAGTGCAGGTCCTTGCCGGGGTTCGGCATCAGCGGCGGACCGCCCCACGTGAACTTGGTCCCGCCGTTCGGCGACTGGATGGCGGTCTCCTCGTCCTGGTCCCAGACCAGCGGCCAGCCCAGCGCGGCGCTCCAGAAGTAGCCCACGGCCTGCGAACCGTCGCAGGCGAGCGCTCCGACGAAGCCGGCGCCGGCGAGGAAGTCGTTGCCCGGCTCGATGACGCAGAACTCGTTGCCCTCGGGGTCGGCGAGCACCACGTGGGACGCGTCCGGTCCCTGGCCGACGTCGGCGTGGAGCGCGCCGAGGTCGAGCGCCCTGGCCACCGTCTCCTGCTGGTCCTCCAGGGAGGAACTGGTCAGGTCGAAGTGCAGCCGGTTCTGGGCGACTTTCTGCGCCTGGGTGGGACGGAAGCCGACGCGGTAACCGGCGGCGTTCCCGGATACCAGGGAGACGCCGTCGTAGGAGTCGTCCACCTTCTCCGACCTCAGGACCCCGGACCAGAAATGCGCCAGGCGCTCCGGCTGGTGTGCGTCGAAGGAGATTGCGATGAGCCGGCTGGTCATTGCGCCACGCTTCCTCGGTCCGTTGAGCGCCAACTGTCGACAGGGCCATGTCTGCACCTCCGGCGAGGATAGGTGCAACCCCCCTGCGCGGATCCACTGTTTTTCCGGTCTGCGGTACGGAGGCCGGCGCCGATCGCTTCGGGCGTACCCGCGGCAGGTCGTCGGTCGCCGGCCAGGTGGGAGTGAAAGAGTCAGAGGGGGAATACGGAAGCGACGGCACATTCTCCGAAGGACTGATCCCCATGCCCGCCGAACTCACCGGCACCTACCTCACCCTCGACGACGGCCGCCCGGCCGTCCGCTTCACCCGTACCTACGACCAACCCGCCGAGCGCGTCTGGCAGTTCGTGACGGATCCGGACGCGTCGGCCCACTGGTTCCCGTCGCGTCTCGACATCGAGCCGCGCGACGGCGGCACCGTCCGGTTCAGCGGCGACCCCCGCCAGGCGAACGCCACGGGCACGGTGCTCGCCGTCGACGAACCGCGGCACCTGTCCTTCACCTGGGGCGGCGACGAACTGGACTTCGGCCTCGAAGCGCTGGACGCGAAGCGCACCCGGTTCACCCTGACCCAGGCGCTGGCCGAGGAGAACGCGGCCGCCCGCAACGCCGCCGGCTGGGAGGTCTGCCTGCTCGCACTCGACGCCCTGGCCGCCGGCGAGGGACACGCGGGCCCGCATTCCGAGGACGCCGCCGACTGGCGGGAGTTCTACGACGCCTGTCTGGCCGCCGGGTTCCCCTCCGGCGCCCCCATCCCCGGTCTGGACGCCTGACCGGTCACGTCAGCTGCCGCCGCACCAGCTCGTGCAGACGCCCGCCGGTGTCGGCGAGCAGCTGGGCCGGCGGGCCCTGCTGGGCGACCTTGCCGTCCTCCATCACGACGACCCGGTCGGCGTCCATGACCGTCGACAGCCGGTGGGCGATGACGATCCGGGTGGCGTTCAGCTTGCGGGTGCTCTCGATGACCGTGCGCTGGGTGTCGTTGTCCAGGGCGCTGGTGGCCTCGTCGAAGAACAGGATGCGGGGCCGCCGGATCAGCGCCTGGGCGATCATCAGCCGCTGCCGCTGGCCGCCCGAGATCGCACCGCTCCCGGCGACGATCGTGTGCAGCCCCATCGGCATCCGCTTGATGTCCTCGGCGAGGCCCGCCATCTCGGCCGCCGCCATCGCCTCCTCGGGCGTGTACGGCTCGGTGCCGCAGATGACGTCCAGGATCGAGCCGGTGAACGGCTGCGCGTGCTGGAGCACCACCCCGCACTGCCGGCGCACCGCGGACTGGTCGAGCGCGCCCAGGTCCTGGCCGTCGTACAGCACGCTCCCCGAGACCGGTTTGTCGAAGCCGATCAGCAGTCGCAGCAGCGTCGACTTGCCGCAGCCGCTGGGGCCGACGATCGCCACGAACTCGCCCGGCCGCACCTCGAAGGAGACGTCGTCCAGGACGAGCGGACCGTCGTCGGAGTACCGGAAGGACAGACGGCGGGCCTCGATGCCGCCGGACAGCGGGCCGGGACGGGTGCTGGCGGTGCGCACCTCCGGGGCGGCCTCCAGGACCGGCTGGATCTCCTCGAACAGCGGCAGCGCGGCCACCGCCGACACGAAGGAGCCGGTCAGCTGGGTGACCGAGGTGAGCAGCATCGTCACCGACGTGTTGAAGGTGAGGAAGGCCGCCGCGTCCATGGCGCCCCTCGCCGGACCCGCCAGCAGCATGAACATCAGCAGGGTGCAGACCGGGAGATAGACCGAGCCCAGCACGCTGGTGAGGTTCTTGATCCGGCCCACCTTCTGCTGGAGTTCACGGCTGCGCGCGAACTCGCCCGCCCAGGCCGCGTACGCGTAGTTCTCGGCCGCCGCCACCCGCAGCTTGGGCAGACCCCGCAGGGTCTGGAAGGCCTGGTTGTTCAGCTTGTTGCCGAGCACCACGAGGCGGCGCTGCCAGCGCACCTGCCACAGCCCGAGCCCCAGGAAGAGGGCGCCGATGACGACGAGCATGGCAACGGCCGCCAGCGCCATCGGGACGCTGTACCAGAACAGCAGGCCCAGGTTCATCGCGCCGACGGTCACCGACTGGGCGACCACCGGGCCGACGCCCGCCAGCAGCCGGCGGATCGCGCTGATGCCCATGGCCGCGCTGGCCAGCTCACCGGTCGAGCGCTGGGTGAAGAACTTCGTGGGCAGCCGCAGCAGCCGGTCCCAGACGGCCGGCTGGAGGGTCGCCTCGATCCGGCCCTCCAGGCGGAGGATGGTGAGGTTCTCCAGGAGCGTGAACGCGGCCGACACCACCGCGCTGATCATCACCGCCAGGCAGACCTGCACGATCAGGTTCGTCTGGGCCTTCGGCACGTACTCGCCGAGCACCTTGCCGGTCGCGATCGGCACCAGAGAGCCGATCGCCACGGTCACCAGCCCGGCGAGGAGCAGACTGCCGAGGTCGCCACGGGTGCCGCGCAGGCTGAACCTGAGCAGGCCGAACGGGGTGAGCGCCTTGTCGGGCAGCGGGCGGTAGAACATCACCGCGCGCGGCTCGAACTCCTCGGCGTTCGCCTTCTCGATCGGGGTCTCCCGGCCGGTCGCCGGATGGACGGCGACATAGCCGCCGCGCCGCCACAGCAGCGCGACCGGAGCGCCGGACAGGGCCCGGTGTCCGACGAGCGGTCCCACGTTGTCCCGCCACCATCGGCCGTCCAGTCGTACCGCCCGGATCCGCACCCGGGACGCCAGGGCCACCCGTTCGACCGGGTCGATGCGGTCGCTCTCGGTGCCGCTCTGCGCGGGCTCGGCGAGGGTGATGCCGGCCGCCTGGGCGACCAGTCGGCAGGCCGCGTAGGAGGCGTCGGCGTCGGCGGCCGTGGTGCGCTTGGCCGCCTTGCCGATGGAGGCGAGCAGGGTGCGGTCGGCCTGGGCGCGGACCGCCTCACCGGCCTTGATACCGGCCGCGGTGCGGGTCTCGTGGGTGTGCTCCAGCTGCTCGATCCACCGGTCAAGGGTGGTGAGCAGCCGGTACTGCTGATCGACCACGCTCTGCCACAGGGCCGGGTCCATCAGCAGGTCGGCGGCCGCCTCCGCGCCGTACAGCGAGCCGTACTGCACGCTGCCCGGCGGCACCTGCATCCAGAAGACGTCGTCGTCGGTGGGGGCCGCGGCCCGCTCACTGGCGGCCATCGGGGCCTGGAAGAGGATCGACAGGCCGCGGCCGACGCCGAGTGCGAGCGCGTACTCCAGGGGGCTGGTGGTCGGCGGCACGTACTGGGGGTTGCCGTACTCGTCGTAGGACCAGGTCTGGGTGGAGGCGGGCTGGTAGAGCTCGCGCAGGCCGATGCGGTGGACCACGCAGTCCCGCAACGGGCGGGCCACCAGGGTGTGCTGGGGTCCGGCGACCGGGCCGAGCAGCAGAGCACCGGCCTCCAGCCGGCCCAGATGGTGCCAGTGACCCTGCTGTTCGGCGTCCACCGCGAACAGGTCCAGGGCGCCGGACACCACCAGCCACAGCACCTGCGGCCCTTCGAGGTCCAGGCGGTTGAAACCGGTGCAGTCGATCCGGGCGCCCAGTGAGCCGAGGGCGCCGAGAACGAGGTCGCCGTCGTCTGCGGTCGTCATCTCATCGCTCCCTGACCAGCGCGGCGTACGCCCCGCCGTGTGCCACCAACGCGTCGTGCCGCCCGCGCTCCACGATCGTGCCGTGCTGGAGCACGACGATCTCGTCGCTGTCGCGGACCGTGCTCAGCCGGTGCGCGATCACCACGCAGGCGCAGCCGCGCCGGCGCAGGTTGTCCATGACGGTCAGCTCGGTCTCCGCGTCCAGCGCGCTGGTCACCTCGTCGAGCACGAGGATGCTCGGCCTGCGCACCAGCGCCCGCGCGATCTCGAGGCGTTGGCGCTGGCCGCCGGAGAAGTTGCGGCCGTCCTGCTCGACCTTGCTGTGGATGCCGCCGGGCCGGCGCGCCACCACGTCGTACAGGGCCGCGTCCCGCAGCGCCTCCACCACCGCCTCGTCCGGGATCGACGGGTCCCACAGCGCCACGTTGTCGCGCACCGACCCCTCGAAGAGGAAGACGTCCTGGTCGACGAAGGAGACGGAGGCGGCCAGCGCGCCGCGCGGGATGTCCTCCAGACGCTGTCCGTCGATGCGGATCACGCCTTCCCAGGGGGCGTACAGGCCCGAGATCAGCCGGGAGACGGTGGACTTGCCGCTGCCCGAGCCGCCCACCAGGGCGACCTGGCGGCCCGGGCCGACGGTCAGGTCGAAGCCGGTGAGCAGGGGCTTGTCGAGCGGGCTGTAGCCGAAGGTGATGTTCTCCAGTTCGACATGGCCGTGCAGCCGCCGGGTGGAGTCGCCGGAGCCGGGGCGGGCGTAGATCGGGTCGGCCTGGAAGTTCTCCACGTCCTTCAGACGGGCCACGTCGGCCGCGAAGTCCTGGATCCGGCCCGCGACGCCGTTCAGCCGGGTCAGCGGGGCGGTGAAGCGGGTGACCAGGGACTGGAAGGCGACCAGGAGGCCGACCGAGATACCGCCCTCGACCGCCCGCATTCCGCCGATCCACAGGATCAGCGCGCTGTTGAGGGTGGCGAGCGTGGGTGCCACCACCCCGAGCCAGGCGCTGGGCACCCCGAGCCGCTGCTGTTCCTCCAGCGTGCTCGCGTGCTGCCCGGCCCACTTGCGGAAGTAGCCGTCCTCGCCGCCGGTCGCCTTCATCGTCTCGATCAGCTGGAGGCCGGTGTAGGAGGTGTTGGTGAGCCGGGCGGTGTCCGCGCGCAGCTTGGCGGTCCGGGTCGCGCGCAGCCGTATGACGAACCGCATCGCCACGATGTTCAGCAGCGCCACGCCGATGCCGAGGAAGGTGAGCTGCGTGTCGTAGGTGTAGAGGAGTACCGCGTAGAGGACCACGACCACCGCGTCCACGCCGGCCGCCGCGAGGTCGCGGGCCAGGGTCTCGGCGACCTGGTCGTTGGACTGCAGGCGCTGGACCAGGTCGGCCGGGGAGCGCTGGGAGAAGAAGGTCACCGGCAGTCGCAGCAGATGGCGCAGGAAGCGGGCGCTGGACAGGGTGGAGGAGACGATCCGGCCGTGCAGCAGGTTCGCCTGTTGCAGCCAGGTCAGGGCGAGGGTGAGGAGCACGCAGGTGCCCATCGCGGCGAACAGCACGGTGAGCAGCGAGGTCTGGCCGCCGATGAGGAACATGTCGATGTACTGGCGGCTGAGCGCGGGCACCGCCGCGCCCACGGCCACCAGCAGCAGGCTGGCCAGCACCGCCGCCGGCATGGTGCCCGCGGTGCCGCGCAGCCGGGCCGGCATCGCGCCGAGGACACCGGGCTTGCGGCCGCCCCTCTCGAAGCCGTCGCCCGGCTCCAGGACCAGCACGACGCCGGTGAAGCTGCTGTCGAACTCCTCCATGGGCACGAACCGGCGGCCCTTGGCGGGGTCGTTGACGAAGACGCCGCGGCGGCCGAAGCGGCGGCCCATGCCGTCGAAGACGACGTAGTGGTTGAACTCCCAGAACAGGATCGCCGGGGCCTGCACGTCGGCGAGGGCGGCCAGGTCCATCTGCATGCCCTTGGCCGTGAGGCCGTAACTGCGGGCCGCCTTCAGCAGGTTGCTGGCGCGCGAGCCGTCGCGGGAGACACCGCAGGCGATGCGCAGCTCCTCCAGCGGGACATGGCGGCCGTAGTGGCCGAGGACCATGGCGAGGGAGGCGGCGCCGCACTCGACGGCCTCCATCTGGAGCACGCTGGGGGTGCGGACCGTGCCGCCGCGGCCCTTGGGTACCGGTCGCTTGGGCGGGGCGGCGCGCCGGCGGCCCCGGTGCTCCTGGGTCTCCTGGGCGGTGGTCACGGGAGCAGCCAATCGACGGGGTGCTGGTCGGCCAGCCGGATCGTGCCCGAGGCCAGGGTCATGGAGTCGAGCTTGAACGGCGGTCCGTCCGCCGAGGACCACTTGTAGCCGCTCTTCGTCTTCCTCGACGGGTCCAGCCGGACGAGGACCGCCACCGGGCGGCCCTTCCTGGTGAACTGCTCGCCGAGCTGGCTGTCCCCGAGGAACGCGGAGATCGACTGGGCCGACTGGGCGGCGCGGTCCACCGACTTCACATGGCCGCGCAGCACTCCGTACTCCTGTGTCGACACCGACGACACGGTCAGGTCGACCGGGGCGTCGGCGGGGATGGCGGAGGCGTTCTCGGCGGGGACGTAGACGGTGGCGTAGAGCGGGTCCGAGGCGTGGGCGATCTTCTCCACGGCGGCGACGTTCGCACCGGTCTGGATGATCTGCCCGATGGTGGCGGCGAGCGCGCTGATCCGGCCCGCGGCGACTGTGCGCACCACCGAGTCGCCCTGGCTGGTGTGCACCTTCAGGACGGGGGCGTTGGCCGGCAGCCGTTCGCCCTGCTCGGCCAGGACGGCCGTGACCTGCCCGGCGACCGGGCTCTGCAGGATGTAGCTGCCCTGCCCGTGGGTGAGGATGGCCTGCGCGCTCACGGTGGAGGCGACCGAACCGGTCACGGCCCACACTGAGGCCGCCGCCATCACGACGACCGAGACGGACAGCGCGAGCCAGCCCTGCGGACGGGCGAAACGCACCGGAAGATCGAGCTCCTCCGGCGACTGGAGCTTGGCGAGGGCCTGTTGGCGGAACTGCACGGAACTTCCCTCACCTGTGGGAGAGACGCTGGTGAAAGGGGTGTTTCAGAGGGGTGCCCCAAAACACCCGAGAGTCCCGGGGCCGGGGTACGGCTCCGGGACTCAGCGGCAACGAGGTGCGGTCAGAGACCGGCGACCAGGTTGGTGACCGGCTGGGTGTTCAGGCCGGTGACACCCTCGACGGTGCCGACAACCGTGTTGACCAGGCCGGAAACCGGGGCGACGCTGTCCACCAGGCCGGTGACGGTGCCGAGAGCGTTCAGGGCGAGGCCGCCGGAGACGTTGTCGAGCTCGGCGTCGGAGATCTCGACGGTCTCAACCTGGGGGGTGGAGTTCATGATGGAACTTCCCTTCATATGGATATTCACAAGGGGGAGAGCGGCCCCCCAACGGCCCTATGGGGACAGTACGGATGGCCGCGACCGCAGGCGCCGGGCGCCCGTCTCCGGAAGCCGTTGGCGACCCCGCGGTGCGATGGATCAAAGCACGCCCGCGGTCCGCGCATCCAATCAACCATGCGTCTCACCTGGGAACTTGAGCCTCAGAAGGGCTCATCCGTGCAGGCGTGGGCACGTCTTGTCGGCGACTCCTTCACACACCGCACGACTTCGCCCCAGCCGCACGGCTTGCCCCTCCGGCGGCGAATCCGGCACTCCGCGCCAAAGCCACGGCTCGGGCGCGCGGTTGTGCAGATCCGCCGCTCCCCGTGTCTTGCTTGGGTATTGGATGTGCAGATTCCCTGAAGCAAGGATTCCGGTACGTGATCGCAACGGACCGTCAGTGAGCGATTGCTGACCGTGTCCGACCGGGGGTGCGGATCTTCATCCCAGGAGTGCGTAGACCGTGCTCGCCCGGGCCGCGAGCGCCCCCGACCGCTCGTCGCTCATCGTGATGTCGGCGAACGCCGTACGGCGGCCGAGTCTGCTCAGCACCGCTTCGATCAGGACATCCGAACCGCTCACCGCGCGCATGAACGACGTCGACTGCTGCACCGTCGTCATCGGCACGAAGCCGCCCCGGGCCGCCGAGACCGCGATCACGGTCGCCGTGTCGGCCGCCGCCATCAGTGCCTGCCCCGACAGCCCGCCGCCCTCCCGGGACAACCGGTTTGACCAGGGCAGACGCAACAGCGCCCGGTCCTCGCCCACCACCTCGACGGACAGTCCGAGATCGAGCACCCAGGGGGCGAAGTTGGCGGAGAGGATCTTGTCGGCTTCGGCGGCGGTCATCGTCATATGGGGGATTGTTCCCGGGCCCGCGGCACGGCACGCACCACCGTCCCGAGACCCGCGCGGCGTGGCCGATTCGCCTTCGGTCAAAGGAAGTTAAGAACCGGAACTGAACGCACCACGTGACCCGCCCGTACCTATGGCCATCCAGGCGCCGCTCACGAACGACTGCCCGAACACGGCAGACACTCCGTCCCTTGGAGGTCGAGAAGTTTGAGTCACAAGCGAATTCCGAAGCGCAAGGCCGCTATCGCGGTGGGCGGTGTCGCCGCGCTCGGAGCTGCGGCGTTTCTGCTGCCGATGGCCAACGCGTCTCAGGACAACGCCTCCGGCGCCACTGCCACCGCTCCCAAGACGCTCAAGTCGGCGACCGACGCCTCGGATCTGGCCGCGCAGCTCCAGGACCTGCTCGGCCAGGCCTTCGCCGGTTCCTACTACGACAGCGGCAAGCAGCAGCTCGTCGTCAACGTCATCAACGGCGACAACAACATAGTCGTCCAGGCGGAGCAGGCCGGCGCGGTCGTCCGCCAGGTGCAGAACAGCAACTCCGAGCTGGCGGCGGTCGCCAGCACCCTGAAGACCAAGGCGACCATCCCGGGCACCGCCTGGGCCGTCGACCCGAAGACCAACAAGGTCGTGGTCACCGCCGACAGCACCGTCACCGGCACCAAGTGGGACACGCTGGAGTCGACGGTGCAGGGCCTCGGCTCGGACATGGCGACCCTCAAGAAGTCGTCGGGCACCTTCAAGCCCCTCGTCTCCGGCGGCGACGCGATCTTCTCCCAGGTCGCCGACGGCACCGTCCGCTGCTCCCTCGGCTTCAACGTCACCGCCTCGGACGGCACCCCCGCCTTCCTGACCGCCGGGCACTGCGGGGTCGCCGCCAAGGACTGGTCCGACTCCGAGACCGGCGAGCCGATCGCCACCGTCGACCAGGCCACCTTCCCCGGCGAGGGCGACTTCTCGCTCGTCAAGTACAACGACCCCGCCACCCAGGCGCCGAGCGAGGTCAACGTCGGCAACGGCCAGACCGTCGCCATCAACCAGGCCGTCGACGCCACCGTCGGCGAGACGGTGTTCCGGATGGGCTCCACCACCGGGCTGCACGACGGCCAGGTCACCGGCCTCGACGCCACCGTCAACTTCCAGAGCGAGACCGACCCCAACGGTGTCGACACCGTCACCGGCCTCATCCAGACCAACGTCTGCGCCGAGGCCGGCGACAGCGGCGGCTCGCTGTTCACCCAGGACGGCGGCGCGGTCGGTATGACCTCCGGCGGCAGCGGCGACTGCACCTCCGGCGGCGAGACCTTCTTCCAGCCGGTGACCACCGCCCTCCAGGCGACCGGCGCGACCCTCGGCGACGCGGGTGCGGGCGCAGGCGCCGGTGACGCCGGGGCCACGGCCGACCCGTCCGCCACGGCCGGCGACGAGAACGGTGCCGGTGACCAGGCCGGCGGCGACCAGATCGGTGGCGCCGCCGACCCGTCCGCGACGGCCGGCGACGAGACCGGCGTCGGCGACGAGACCGGCACGGGCGACGCGACGGGCACCGGCGACGAGACCGGCACCGGTGACCAGTCCGGGACCGGTGTGAACGACGGCTCGGCGGTCGACGACGGTTCGTCGTCCCACTGACCCACCGCCCGCCCCGCCAACGGTTCCGGCCGGTGGTGGTGGACGGTGGTGGACGGTGACGGTCCGGCCCTCCGGCGGGAGGGTCGGACCGCATCGCACCCCGCGGCCGTCAGCCGGCGGAACATGCTCTGAGCAAGAGCACCGCAACGTCGTCGACACGCTCCTGCGCCGCCGCACTGTGCCGCACGAGCGTGTCGGCGAGCTTGTCCAGCGGCTGGTCGCCGTTCTCCGCGAGCAGTTCGCCCAGATCGACCAGCGCGTCCTCGATGTCCACCCCGGGTGACTCGACCAGCCCGTCGGTGTAGAGGGCGAGCACCGAGCCCGGCGCCAGCGACACCTCGGTGGTCGGGTACGTCGCCTCCGCGTCGATGCCGAGCAGCGGGCCGCCGGCCAGGTCGAGCACCCGCACCCGCCCGTCCGGGCGCCTCAGCAACGGCGGCGGATGCCCGGCCCGGGCCATCACCGCCCGCCCCCGCTCCGGATCCAGCCGCAGATACAGACAGCTCGCGAACAGTTCCGCCCCGAAGTCGATGAGGAGCCGGTTGGTGCTCCGCATCACCTCCTCCGGCGCCTGCCCGACGGTGGTGAAGGCTCGTACCCCGGTGCGGATCTGGCCCATCAGCCCGGCCGCCGTCACGTTGTGCCCCTGGACGTCCCCGATCACCGCCGCCGCCAGTGGCCGGGTCGGCACCAGGTCGTAGAAGTCGCCGCCGATCTCCATGCCGTGCATGGCCGGCAGATAGCGCGCGGCCGCCTCGATGCCGGGCGGCGGGGTCAGCGAGTGCGGCAGCAGGGCCGCCTGGAGACCGTGCGCCAGCTGGTTCTTCGCGTCGTAGAGCAGGGCCCGCTCCAGCGCCTGCGCGACGAGCCCCCCGAGACTGGTCAGCACGGCGCGCTCGTCCGCGGGGAAGGCATGCGGCTCGGCGTAGGCGAGGACACAGGTGCCCACCGCCCGGCCCGACGCGATCAGCGGCAGATACGCCCAGGCGGCGAACCCGTCCGGGGCCTCGTTCCGGCCCGGATACAACCGCTCCAGCTGCTGCTTCGACTCGAAGAACGCGGGCACGCCGGTGTTCAGGACATGGGTGCCGGGCGTCCGTTCGGCCAGGGGCAGGCCGTCGAAGCGCTCCACGGTCCGTGGATCGTCGTACCCGCGCTGCCCGAGGACGTGCAGCCGTCCGCCCCGGGACCCGAGGATCACCAGCGCCTGGCTGCCGACGGCCGGGGCCACCTCGTCGGCGACCAGCTGCACCACGTCCTGCACGCCGACGGCCTCCGTCAGCGCACCGGCCAGGCTCAGCACCTGCGAGATGGTGACCAGCCGGGAACCGGGCGCCGCGTCGGCGCGCGGCAGCGCGCCCACCATCTCGGCGACCGCCCGCGCCCGGCTGATCCGGGTGGTCAGCCCGCTCGTGCTCGGATACATCCGGAACGACAGCCAGTCGCCCGGCGGCTTCAGCGCCACGAACGACGTCACATGCTGGCTGATCAGCGCCGCCCGGTAGCGGTCCTCGTACATCGGGTCGTTCAGCCAGGGCACCGACACCCACGGCTGGGTGCCGAGCAGGTCTGCGACCTGGACGTCGAGCAGCTCGGCCGCCGCCGCGTTGGCGAAGGCGACCCGCCCGTGCAGATCGAGCGAGACCAGCCCGTACGGCAGCCTCGCCACCATCCGCGCCGCCTCCACCGTGCCCAGCGTGCCCGCCACCCCGGACGCCGGCGCCGCCAGCAGATCCGGCTCGGCCCGCAGCGCACGGTACTCCCGGCGGTCCCGCTCCAGCCGCTTCGCCAGCCGGTCGGCCGCCGAGGTCAGCTCGGCCCGTTCCCGGTCGGACAGCACCGTCGGATGCGAACCGGGCCAGGTCACGTACAGCGCCCCGTACACGGTGTCCGCGCTCGCCACGGGCACCGCGGCGAGCGCGAACGGATAGGGGAGCACCACCGAGATCCGCGGATACCGGCGCGCCATGTCCTCCTCGCCGCCCACCCACACCAGGCGCCGCTCGCGCACCGCCTCCGCCACCGGGATCGGCGTGCTCAGCCCGACCCGCTCCCAGGGCGCCACGAAGGCCCGGGGGAGCCCCGCCGTCACCGCCATCTCCAGGACCGGCTCGTCGGCGGCGAGCAGATAGATCGCGCCGGAGTGCGCCTGGACCTCCTCCATCAACGAGGCCAGCGCGAACGAGAGCAGCGGCGGCCGGCCGGACCGGGTCGCGTCGGCCGCTGTCTCCTCCAGGCCCGGCGCCGCCGGCACGGGAGGGGCCCCCATCCTGTCGGACACGCCCGACCACCTCCTCGTCCGGCCGCGCGTCGCGTCCTCGGGGTCAAGACTCCCTCGTGGCGGCGACGGGCGCACGGCGAGAGCGGTACCGGCCCCCGCACCGGGCCGCCTCCGCGTACCCCGTTCGCCCCGGCACATTCCCCCGCAGCCGAAGTACGCCGCGGCGTACTGGCGCGGGGCGTGCGCTCCCGCGCGCCCTGATGGCCGGATCTCCGCGCCCGGGAACGGTCCCGGACGCCAAGAACGGGACACGCGCTCAACACCATGAACCTGCCGCCCGCCCCGCGTGTCGGTCCCGGCGCACCTCCCGCCGCCGTCGGAGAAGCGCAGCGCCTTCTCGACGTCCGTCACGAGGTCACCGTGCGGAACGCTCGGGTCAAGACATGTTCGGTTCCTTTCGAGCGCAACGGACCCCCGGCCTCCACGTAACGGTCACAGGGGCTGCGCAGACGCCTCATAAGCGCTGTAATGGCGGCGTGGTCAGTGAGGGCGCTGCGGTACGCGGAATCAGAACGGAGCGCGCCGAAATAGCCCTCGAAACGCTCACGGGCGATCCCGGCGCTCCCGACCGGCTCCGGCGTGTCCTCGAACAGGCGCTGGTGTTCGCCGGTGCCGCGTTCGCCGGGGTGTACACACCCGGCGACGACGGAACCGTGCTGCGGCTGGCCGAGTCGGCCGGACTGCCCCGCACCTTCTTCGGACTGCGTGACGCCTACCCGGCCGTGGGGCGGTCCCCGGCCGCCGAGGCCTACGGCACCGGGCGGTCCGTGTGGCTGGGACCCCAGGAGCTGGCCGACTGCCCGGACGCGCGGCGGACCCCGTCCCAGGAGTTCTCGCTGGCGGTCCTGCCGGTGCCCGGCCACGCCGGACTCCTGGTCGTGGTCGGCGAACGGGACGGCGGGTTCGGCCCCGAGGACCGCGCCTGCCTGGAGCTGATCGCCGACGCGATCGTCCTGCCCGCCCCGCTTCCCACCGTCTCCGACACCGGCGAACTGCCCGCCGACGCGTTCAGCCTCGCCATGGACACCGGCCGGATCGAGGTCGGCGACGGCATCCTCGGCCTCTTCGACATGAGCCGGGACGACTTCGACGGCAAGGTCGAGACCCTGCTGGGCCGCACCCTGCCCGAGGACGTGCCCGCCCTGATGTCCGTGGTCGAGGCCGACCACATGTCCATCGGCGACCGCGAGCTGGAGTTCCGGATCCTGGAGCCCTCCGGCTCGCCCAAGTGGCTGCGGCTGCGCGGCCGCATGGTGCCGGGCACCGAGGGGCGCCCCGCCCGGCTGGCCGGTACCGTCGCCGACGCCTCCACCCTCCGCTCCGAGGTCACCGACGTGGCCCGGGTACAGCGGCTCGCCGCCGCGCTGGCCACCGCCGGCACGGTCAAGGACGTCAGCCAGGCCGTCGTCACCGCCCTGCGCGGACCGCTCAAGGCCGACCGCATAGCCCTGGCCGAACTGGAGAACGAGCGCCTGGTCGTCACCGTCCTGGACCCGCCCGACGCCGACGCCTGGCCCGAGCTGTGGCGCACCGAATGGCGCACCGAATGGCCGGACGCGCCGGTACGCGCCATGCCCACCCTGGCCGCCGCCCTGCGCGTGGGCCGCCCCCGGATCTGGCCCGTCACGACCGCCCTGGAACCCGCCCTGGCCGAGGTCGGCCCCGGCGGCCTCGCCGTGCTGCCGCTGCCCGCCGGCGGCCGGATGGCCGGGGCCTGTCTGATCGGCTGGGACAACCCGCACGACTTCGGCCCCGACGAACGCGCCCTGCTCACCGCCGCCGCCGGACTCGCCGGGCAGGCCCTGATGCGCGCCCACGCCTTCGACGCCGAGCACGAACTGGTCGGCATGCTCCAGCGCGCCCTGCTGCCCCGCCGCCTGCCCCGGCTGCCCGGCGCGCTCGCCGTCGCCCGCTATCTGCCCCCCACCGAGGGGCTGGAGGTGGGCGGCGACTGGTACGACGTGATCCCGCTGACCGACAACCACGTCGCCCTCGTCATCGGTGACGTCCAGGGCCACAGCGCCGCGGCCGCCACCCTGATGGGCCAGATGCGCACCGCGCTGCGCGCCTACGCGGCCGAGGGGCACACCCCCGACGTGGTCGTCTCGCACACCAACCGGCTCCTCATGGACATGGAGAGCGACCTCTTCGCCACCTGCTGCTACGTCGACGTCGACATGGAGGCCGGCATCGCCTGGTGCGTGCGCGCCGGGCATCTGCAGCCGGTCCTGCGTCACCCGGACGGCACCACCGAGGTCGCCCGGACCGAGGGCGGCCCGCCGCTCGGCGTGGTGGCCCAGGCCGACTTCCCCATGACCCAGCTCAGCCTGCGCCCCGGCACGCTGCTCGCGCTCACCACCGACGGCCTGGTCGAGTCCCGCGACGCCGACATCGACGTCGGCATGGAGCGCTTCGCCCGCGACCTCGGCGCCTCCGACCCCAGCCACCTCGGGCTGGTCGCCGACGCCCTGCTCGGCAACGCCCACCGCACCGACGACGTCGCCCTGCTGCTGATGCGCTACGACGGCATGGCCGTGCTCCCGCTGCGGGAGAGCTGGACGGTGTGGCGGGTCCCGGAGGCGGCCCGGCACGCCCGCCGCTTCAGCCGCCGCACCCTGCGCTCCTGGGGCGTCACCGACGACGCCATGGACGCGGGCCTGCTGGTGGTCTCCGAGCTCGTCACCAACGCGCTGATCCACACCGACGGCCCGGTCCGGCTGGATCTGACCCTGGTCGACCACCGGCTGCGCATCGCCGTCGCCGACGGCTCGCCGCGCAGCCCGGTGAAGCCCGCGAACATCGGCTGGGAGGCCACCGGCGGGCGCGGGATCCTGCTCGTCGAGGCCATGTCGACCGCCTGGGGGACCGTGCCGGTCAGCGGTGGCAAACAGGTGTGGGCGGATCTCGTCCTGGAGGGCTGAGGGCGGGGCGGACACCCGGCCGTCTCGGGAGGCGAGGCGAACGGACCGTCCTTAATGTCCTTGATGTGGCACACACCTTCGAAGAACTCGTGGCGAAGCACCGCGCGGCCGACGCGGCCCACGACCAGGTCCTGGAACTGCGGGACACCTACGGACCGCCGGCCCTGCAACAGCCGGGCGGCGCCCAGTCCGAGACCTATGAGACCGCCCTGCGCGCCTGGCGCGACCTCGCCCGCGACGAACTGACCGCGGTGAGCGAGTACGCCCGCGACGAGGGCCGGGTGCGGTCCGAGGTCGAGGCGGAGGTGGAACGCGCGGCCGCCTGGCCGGAGGACTCCTGAGCTGCGCCGGAGCGTGCGCCGAAATCATCGTACAAAACGGACGAGATGCCACTTCGGGGCACCTCGTGGTCACATGACATCCGCACCAAGGCCATACTGTCGTAACCCATCAGGAAAACAGAAGAACGTCTCAACCGGATGTTCACCTATAAGGTGTAGTGAATGAAGGCTTTGGTGCTCTCCGGCGGTGCCGGCACACGGCTGCGGCCGATCACCCACACATCGGCGAAACAGCTCGTGCCGGTGGCGAACAAACCCGTGTTGTTCTACGGGCTCGAATCCCTTGCCGCCGCCGGCGTCACCCAGGTCGGGATGATCGTCGGCGACACCGCCGCCGAGATCGAGGAAGCGGTCGGCGACGGGTCGAAGTTCGGCCTCGACGTCACCTACATCCCCCAGGAGCGCCCGCTGGGCCTGGCCCACGCCGTGCTGATCGCGCGGGACTTCCTCGGCGACGACGACTTCGTCATGTACCTCGGCGACAACTTCATCGTCGGCGGCATCAGCGGACTGGTCGGCGAGTTCCGCGAGACCCGCCCCGACGCCCAGATCCTCCTCACCCACGTGCCCAACCCGCGGGCCTTCGGCGTCGCCGAGCTGGACGCCGACGGCCAGGTGATCGGCCTGGAGGAGAAGCCGCAGGAGCCCAAGAGCGACCTCGCCCTGGTCGGCGTCTACCTGTTCACGCCGGCCATCCACGACGCCGTGCGCGCCATCAAGCCGTCCTGGCGCGGCGAGCTGGAGATCACCCACGCCATCCAGCACCTCATCGACCAGCGTGCCGACGTCCGCTCCACGGTGATCAAGGGCTACTGGAAGGACACCGGCAACGTCGTCGACATGCTGGAGGTCAACCGGACCGTCCTGGAGGCCATGGACCCGCGGATCGACGGCGAGGTCGACGACGCCAGCCAGATCGTCGGACGGGTGGTCGTCGAGGCGGGCGCCCGCGTCACCAACTCGCGGATCGTCGGCCCGGCCGTGATCGGCGCCGGTACCGTCGTCGGCGACTCCTACGTGGGCCCCTTCACCTCGATCGCCGAGAACTGCCGGATCACGGAGAGCGAGCTGGAGTTCTCCATAGTGCTGCGGGACTCCTCCATCGACGGGGTGGGCCGGATCGAGTCCTCGCTGATCGGCCGGCATGTCGAGGTGACCCCCGCAGCCGGCACCCCCAGTGCCCACCGCCTCGTCCTCGGAGACCACAGCAAGGTGCAGATCCGTTCATGAACCTCCTCGTCACCGGCGCCGCCGGCTTCATCGGCTCCACGTACGTCCGCGGCCTGCTCGCCGACGGCGCTCCCGACGCGCCGCACATCACCGTGCTGGACAAGCTCACCTACGCGGGCACCCTCACCAACCTGCCCGCGTCGCATCCCCGGCTGACCTTCGTGCAGGGCGACATCTGCGACGCCGAGCTGGTCGACAGGCTCATGGCCGAGGCCGACCAGGTGGTGCACTTCGCGGCCGAGTCGCACGTGGACCGCTCCATCGACGGGGCCGGCGCGTTCGTCCGCACCAACGTGGTCGGCACCCAGACCCTCCTCGACGCGGCCCTGCGGCACGGCGTCGGCCCGTTCGTGCACGTCTCCACCGACGAGGTCTACGGCTCCATCGAGACCGGTTCCTGGCCGGAGACCCACCCGCTCCAGCCGAACTCGCCGTACTCCGCCTCCAAGGCCTCCTCGGACCTGCTCGCGCTGGCCTTCCACCGCACCCACGGCCTGGACGTACGCGTCACCCGCTGCTCCAACAACTACGGGCCGCACCAGTTCCCCGAGAAGGTCATCCCGCTGTTCGTCAGCAACCTCCTCGACGGCAGGAACGTGCCCCTGTACGGCGACGGCAGCAACGTCCGCGACTGGCTGCACGTCGAGGACCACTGCCAGGGCATCGACCTGGTCCGCACCGGCGGCCGGGCCGGCGAGGTCTACAACATCGGCGGCGGCACCGAGCTCAGCAACAAGGAACTCACCGGCCTGCTCCTGGAAGCCTGCGGCGCCGGCTGGGACCGCGTCGACCGCGTCGCCGACCGCAAGGGCCACGACCAGCGCTACTCCGTCGACTGGAGCAAGATCCACGACGAGCTGGGCTACACCCCCAAGCACGACTTCACCTCCGGCCTGGCCGCCACCGTCGCCTGGTACCGCGACAACCGGGACTGGTGGGAGCCGCTCAAGGAACGCGCCGCCCTCGAATCCCGCAAGGAGCAGGAGAAGCACTGATGAAGTGGCTCGTCGCCGGCGCGGCCGGGATGCTCGGCCACGACATGGTCGAGGAACTCACCCGCCGGGGTGCGGAGGTGGTGGCCCTGGGCCGCGCCGACCTCGACGTCACCAGCGCCGACTCGGTGGCGGCGGCGCTCGCCGGACACCGGCCCGACCTGGTGGTGAACTGCGCCGCGTACACGGCCGTCGACGACGCCGAGACCGACGAGGAGCGGGCCCTGCTGATCAACGGCGAGGGCCCGCGCCTGCTGGCCCGCGCCGCCGCCCGGCACGGCGCCCGCCTCGTCCATGTCTCCACGGACTACGTCTTCGACGGCGACGCCCGCACCAGCCCGTACCCGGAGGGCCACCCCACCGCCCCGCGCACCGCCTACGGACGCACCAAGCTCGCGGGCGAGCGAGCCGTCCTGACGGAGCTCCCGGGCGCGAGCGCGGTGGTCCGTACGGCCTGGCTGTACGGCACGCACGGACAGAACTTCGTGCGCACGATGATCGAACTGGAGTCCCGCCGGGACACCCTCGACGTCGTCGACGACCAGCGCGGCCAGCCCACCTGGAGCGCCGACCTGGCCGCCCGGATCGCCGACCTCGGCCCCCGCCTCGGGCGGGACGGCCGCGCGCACGGCGTCTTCCACGGCACCAACTCCGGCACGGCCACCTGGTGCGAGCTGGCCCGTGAGGTGTTCCGCCTCCTCGACGCCGACCCGGAACGGGTGCGCCCCACCACCAGTGCGGCGTTCGTCCGCCCGGCACCCCGCCCCGCGTACAGCGCCCTCGGGCACGACCGGTGGGCCGAGGTCGGTCTGGAACCGCCGCGGGACTGGCGTCAGGCCCTGGCGGAGGGGCTGCCGCACATCCGCAAGGAGATGTCCGCATAAGGCACTTCGCGCCTACCTGCCGCAGGGCGGCCGACGGCCCACCGAGCTCGTCGGCCGCCCTGCGGTGCAGGGAAATTCCGGAGCCCGCCGAGCCTTTTTCACAGGCCGTCGCGTTACCCCCTTGTGGATGGCCCCCGTTCACTACGATGATGCTTTGAATGTCTTGTGGGTCGGGTAGGGAAAGGATTTGTCCCGCGATGTCGATGCGAGCGACCGTAAAGTCCGTACTGGGTGAGAAGAATGTGCGGGTCCTGCGACGACTGAAGCGGCGCCTGTCCGCCCAGCCGGCCAAACCGGCCAAGCCGACCGGGCTGGACGCGATCTCCGGGGATCTCAACAAACTCGCCCAGCACTTCAAGACGGACAAGTGGGGAATACACCGCTACACCCAGCACTACCAGCGCCATCTCGGGCACCTGAAGAACGACTCGTTCAACCTGTTGGAAATCGGCATCGGCGGCTACAACAGGCCAGGTCAGGGTGGTGCCTCGCTGCGTATGTGGAAGCAGTTCTTCCCCAAGGCGCAGATTTTCGGAATGGACATCCAGGACAAGTCATTTGTCGACGAGGACCGCATCACGACGTTCATCGGAGACCAGTCCGATCCGTCGTCCCTGAACGCAGTCGTCGACAAGATCGGTGAACTGGACGTCATCATCGACGACGGCAGTCACCGTAGTCCGCA
Source organism: Streptomyces sp. NPDC058683 (assembly GCF_042716195.1). Lineage (NCBI taxonomy): Bacteria > Bacillati > Actinomycetota > Actinomycetes > Kitasatosporales > Streptomycetaceae > Streptomyces > Streptomyces sp. NPDC058683. The sequence goes on along the minus strand of NZ_JBHXSK010000020.1, from coordinate 97,169 downwards.
TGTGCTCACGACGTTCGCCACGCTCTTCCCCCGGCTCAAGGACGGTGGCATCTACATCGTCGAGGACACGCAGTCGTCGTACTGGCCCGAATGGCAGGGCAGCGAGGATCTCGACGCGGCGCACACCAGTATGGGGATGCTGAAGCGGCTGGTGGACGGGCTGAATTACGAGGAATTCGTCGTCGAGAACTATCAGCCGACGTACACGGACCTCAATATCGTCGGTGTGCACTTCTACCACAACCTGGTGATCATCGAAAAAGGCCGCAATGCCGAGGGCAGCAACAAGCGCAGCGCGCTGAAGCAGCGCTACGCCAAGTCCTGACACCGCTCACCCGAGGGGGCCGAGCCACGGCTCGGCCCCCTCGGCGTGTTCAGGCCCGCAACTGCTCGTAGTACGCCAGGCAGTCCGCGTACGACGGCAGCAGCCCGGACGCCGCCGCCTCAGCCAGCGAGGGCGCCTCGGCGTCCTTCTCCGACAGCACCGGCTCCAGGCCCTCGGGCCACTCGATGCCCAGCTCGGGGTCGAGCGGGTTGATGCCGTGCTCACGGCCCGGCGCGTACCCGGCCGAGCACAGGTACACCACCGTGGCGTCGTCGGTCAGCGCCATGAACGCGTGCCCGAGGCCCTCCGAGAGGAACACGGCGTGCCGGTTCTCCTCGTCCAGCCGCACCGCCTCCCAGCGGCCGAACGTGGGGGAGCCGACCCGGATGTCCACGACGACGTCCAGCACGGCTCCGCGCACGCACTTGACGTACTTGGACTGGCTCGGCGGCACGTCGGCGAAGTGGATGCCGCGCAGCACGCCCCGCCGTGAGACCGAGCAGTTGGCCTGGGCGAGGTCGAGGTCGTAGCCGAGGGCCTCACGGAACTCCCCGGCCCTGAACCACTCGTGGAAGCTGCCCCGGTCGTCGGGGAAGACCTTCGGCTCCTGGACCCAGGCGCCTTCGATGTCCAGCGGTCGCACGGTTCCTACTTGCCTTCCTGTCGTGCGGGCTTGCCCCTGCCCAGGGCTCTGACCAGTGCGCGGCGCACCGGCAGCGGGAGCCTGCGGGCGAGGCGGCGGGCCGCGCTCGGCCTGGGCTTCGGCTTGGCGGCGGGCTTGGGCGCGGCCGCCGCGGGCTTCTTCGAGGCCGGCTTGGCCACCTTCAGGCCCTCGGGGGAGTTGCGCACGACGAGCGGCAGCGTGAAGAAGCGCGGCTCGGGCGCGTCCGCGACCAGGCACAGGGCCAGTCGCCAGCCGCCCTCCTGGAGCGACCGCACCGGCAGCGGGGCGTCCAGCACCGCTCCGCCGCCCTCGGCGGGCGACAGCGTGGCCGGCACCTCCAGCACCTCGGCGGCGGGCTTCGGGCCGGTCAGCCGGACCGAAGCCTTGACGTCACCGGCGACATGGAACGGCAGTACCGCGCGCAGCCGGTCGCCCGCGACGGTGAAGTCCGCGGGCTCGAACGCGCCGAAGCCCAGCCGCTTGCTCGCCATGTCGACGTCGAGCGCGAAGTTGTCCTTGACCGTCCAGTACGGCAGCACCCGGCGACCGCCGACCACGCCCGGGAACGGCATCGCGGGCAAGGGCTCCCTGGACACCGGGAACAGCCGGTGCTCCCGGGTCCAGCCGCCGATGGTCAGCCGGATGAACGCGTCCCACAGTCCGGCCGGCAGCGGGGTGCCGCTGGCGGCGGTGGCCGGGTCCACGGTGGCGGTGGCCCTGACCACGAGCCGGACGCGGCCGGGCTCGCCCTCGACGGGCAGCGTCTCGCGGGTGATCTCGACCGGCTGGAAGAACTGCGCGTGGGTCTCGCGCTCCCGCATCATCAGGTCGACGTTGGCCTTCCCGAAGCGGGCGGCGGTGCCACGCTCCAGCCGGGCGATGGCGTCGGCGACGGTCTCGGGCGGCCCGTCGAGCGGGACGACGGCGGTGTCGGCCGGGTACGTCTTGGGCGCGCCGTCCGCGGTGTACTCGGCAGTGAAGCCGATCTTCAGCGCGCCGCCGTCCCAGGTGACGCTCTCCATGGCCGTCGAGGGGCCGATGGAGGCCTCCCACTCGGCGACCGCGAGCACGTCCTCGTAGCGGCCGGCGCCGGCGAGCTCGGTGACCACGCGGTGGGCCGGCTCCAGCAGGGCGAACACGGAGGGGCCCATGCGCTCGGCGATCACCTTGTGGATCTCGTCGAAGAGCTCCCTGCGGTAGTCGTCCGGCAGCTTCAGGAACCGTTTGCCGCGCAGCCGCTCGCCCATCTCGCTGCGCAGCCAGCGGCGGAACATCCGGTCGCGCGTGGGGCCGGGCTCGGTGTAGCGCTCGACGACGTCGAGGGCCTCACGCAGATTGGCGAAGTAGCCGACCGGGTCGAAGCGCTGGAAGCCGGCGTTGGAGGCGTCCTCGCGCTTGAGGTGGTAGTAGCAGACGTAGTCGCTGAGCACGGAGATGTTCGACGCGCGCAGGTACGCCTCGGCCACGAAGACATGGTCCTCAAGGCGCCTCCTGCCTTCGGGGAAGCGCAGCCCGATGCGGTCCAGGAAGGACCGGCGCAGCATCTTGTGCGGGGTGAGGCTGTCCATCAGCGGGGCGTTGTCGACGGTGGCCCGCGGGTGGTTGTGGCGAAACAGCTCCACCGGCACCGGGCGGCCCTTGCCGGCCATCTTGCCGATGATCAGGTCGGCCTCGTTCGCGACGCCGTAGTCGTACATCCGCTTCAGGGCTTCGTCGCCGAGGAAGTCGTCGTTGTCGACGAACATCACGAACTCGCCCTTGGAGGCCGCGATGCCGACGTTGCGGGGCTTGCCGGACCAGCCGGAGGGCTCCTGGTGGATGACATGGACGTGCGGGTGCTCGGCGGCGAGCGCGTCGAGCCGGGCCGGGGTCCCGTCACTGGAGCCGTCGTTCACGAAGATCACTTCGTACTCGTCGCGCGGCAGCGACTGCCGCAGCACCGAGGCGATGCAGTCCTCGATATAGGGCCCCGGATTGTAGACAGGGACGACAACACTGACCTTGACCGGCATCCGGCTTCCTAGCCCCCTGGATAGGCCGTCCGTTCCTCTGGACGGCACGTACTTGTGGCCGAATGCTAACCCGGTCTTGGCCTCGGGGTTTCTCACCCCTGGGTCAAGACCGGGTCGTGAAGGGTCAGCCGTGCGTCAAGACGCCTGCTCAGCCGTGGGTCTTGGCGAGCAGCTCCAGGACCTCGGCCGTGCTGCCCGATTCGCCGAGCCGCGGGAAGACCCGCTCCACGCTGCCGCGGTGCGCCTCCGGGTCGGCGTCGGCCATCGCGTCCGTGGCGAGCGTCACGTGGTAGCCGTGCGCATAGGCGTCGCGGGCGGTGGACTCCACGCCGATGCTGGTGGCGATGCCGGTCAGGACGATCTGGGTGACGCCCCGGCGGCGCAGCTGGACGTCCAGGGCGGTGCCGTGGAAGGCGCTCCAGTTGTGCTTGGTGATGGGGATGTCGCCGTCGTGGCCGGAGAGCTCGTCGACGACGATGTCCCAGCCCTCCGGGAAGGCGAGACCGCGCGGCTGGCGCTCGGTGCGGCCCGGGACGGCGTCGGCGCCGTCGGCGGCGAAGGACACCCGGACCAGGACCACGGGCAGGTTCCGGGCGCGGAAGGCGTCGGCCAGCTCGACGCTGCGGGCCACGACCTCGGCTCCGGAGTACGGCTGGGTCGGCATCCCCACGATGCCCTGCTGGAGGTCGATGACGACAAGGGCGGTACGCGGGTCGAGGGTGCTCAGAGACATGGGGTGGATCAGGCCTTTCGGAGGGCTTGACGGGGTTGGGGGGTGAGTCGGGCGAGGGAACGGTCCGGCAGGGTGATCGCCAGCAGCAGTGCGGAGCCGACGAGCATGAACAGGGCCAGGCCGTGCAGCCCGCCCGTGTCGGCGCGGTGCGGGAAGAACGCCGCGGTGGCGGCGGAGGCACCCAGCGCGCCGAGGTACATGAAGGTGCGCAGCAGCCCGGCGGCGGAGCCGATCCGCTCCGGGTCGGTCTGCCGGTAGAGCGCGTTCTGCGCGGCGAGGCCGAGCAGGCCCTGCGGTATGCCCAGCAGCACTCCGGTGGCCAGGAGCACCCAGACCGGGCTGTGGGCGTCGAACAGCAGCAGGGCCGCGCAGCCCGCGATCTGCAGCACGGAGCCGGTCAGCAGCTTGGCGCGGATCGCCTCGCGGCGGCCGGTGAGCGTGGCGACGACCAGCGCGGCACCGGACAGCGGCAGCAGCACGAGCCCCGCGGTGGAGGCGCTGAGACCGCGGCCCTCCTCCAGCCACTGGGTGTAGCCGTACAGGACGGCGTAGGAGGTGACGTTGCCGAGGAACTGCCTCACGTAGGTGGCGATGAGCGGGACGTTGCCGCCGAGGACACGCAGGTCGACGAAGGGGTCCGGGACGCGCAGTTCCCGGGCCGCGAAGGCGGCGGCCGCGAGGAGGGTCAGGGCCGGCAGGTACCAGCGGTCCGGCCGCGGGTCCATCAGGAAGAGCATCAGGGCGACCAGCAGGACGGCGAAGAGGGCCATGCCGGGAAGGTCCATGTGCCGGTGCCGCTCGGCGGGTTCGGCCTTCGGCAGCCACAGCACGCCCAGGACCAGACAGGCCGCCGAGAGCGGCACGTTCACGGTGAACACCAGGTGCCAGCCGCCGGCGCCGATCAGCAGCCCGCCCAGCGTCGGGCCGATCACGGACACGGTCTGTGCGGACACGGCGAGCGCGGTGAGCACCCCGGCCGGGCTGTCCTGCCCGGTGCGTTCGGCCTCGCTCCGGGTCAGCCGCATCGCCGCCGGGAACGCCGCCGACGTGCCGAAGCCGAGCAGCACCCGGGAGGCGATCAGCACGCCCAGCGAGGGCGCCAGCGCGCCCATCAGTCCGGCGACGCCCACCAGGGCCGTGGCGACGAGGTAGAGCCGGCGCGGCCCGTACATGTCCACCAGCCGCCCGATCACCGGCTGGCCCACGGCCGTCGCCAGGTAGAGCGCGGAGACCAGCCACACCGTCTCGGCGGGCGGGGCGCCGAAGGCGATGCCGATCGGCACCAGGGCAACGGCGATCATCGAGGAGTTGATCGGGTTCAGTACGGAACCCAGGACCATCGGGGCGATCAGGCGCCGGTCGAAGCCGTCGGGGGCGGGGCGGGTGTCCTGCGGGGTGCGTCCGGTGAGCCTCGGTATCACGGCCGCGAGAGCCGTTCCAGCAGTTCGAACGCGGTGAGCATGGTCTGGCGTTCCTCCTCGGTGTAGCGCTCCTGGAAGGCGCGGGCCAGCCACTCGTCGCGCACCTGCCGGTTGCCCTCGACACGGGCCTGCCCGGCCTCGGTGAGGGTGACCAGCTGGCGGCGGCCGTCGGTGGGGTCGGGGCTGCGGCGGATCAGCCCCTGCTGGTCGAGGGCGGCCAGCGTGGTGGCCATCGACTGCGGCCGCACCCCCTCGGCGGAGGCCAGCGCGCTGGCCGTGGCGGCGCCGTGCTTGGAGACCAGGGTGAGCGCCGACTCCTGGGACGGGGTGAGGTCCGCGTCCTGGGCGACCTCCCGGATACGGCGGCGCAGTCTGCTGAACGCCACGCGCAGGTTGCGCGCCGTGCGGGTCGCGGAGTCGGAGATCTGAACCATGCGGGCCACCCTAGGACCGTCAGTGAAACCTGTCCAGTCGGAACTGTTAAGTTCAAACTGTAGATCCCGTGCGCTCGTTAGGCTGGCCCCGTGCGCCTGCTCCTCACCTCCGACACGCACCTCCCGGTGCGCGCCAAGCGGCTCCCGGACCGGCTCCTCGCCGAACTCCCGCGCGCGGACGTCGTCCTCCACGCCGGCGACTGGGTCGACGAGGCCACCCTCGACCTGCTGGAGAGCCACAGCCGCCGGCTGATCGCGGTCTACGGCAACAACGACGGCCCCGGCCTGCGCGCCCGGCTCCCCGAGGTCGCCTACGCCGAGCTGGGCGGCCTGCGCTTCGGAGTGGTCCACGAGACCGGTCCCGCGCAAGGACGTGAGGCCCGCTGCGCCGCCCGCTTCCCGGACCTGGACGTCCTGGTCTTCGGGCACAGCCACATCCCCTGGGACACCACGGCCCCGGCCGGCCTGCGTCTCCTCAACCCCGGCTCGCCCACCGACCGCCGCCGCCAGCCGCACTGCACGTACCTCACCGCGACCGTCGCCGACGGCGCGTTGACGGAGGTGACACTCCACCGACTGCCGCCGCGCTGACGGGATGCGCGGACGATCTCCGACTCCGGCCTGCCCGATGCCGTTCCCGCCGGCTGACCGGCTGGAACGCCGTGGACCACGCCGGTGCCGGAGGGCGACCCGGGATCCGTCAGGGTGCGATCCCCACCCCGTCGATCCTGCTCCACCGCTTCTCCTGCGCTGCCGTCATGGCCGGCCAGTGCAGTCCGCCCGGCCGCGGGCGGACCCGGGAGGCGTAGGAGGCGGGGCGGAAGTCCGCGTCGTAGAAGCAGCCCGTCGCGTAGGTCCGGTCGAACGCGGCGCACGAGTCCGCGATCGTCCTGGGCGTCGGCTTCCTGCCCGTGCGCACCCAACCGTCCAGTGCCGCGATCGAGTTGGCGTACTCCGCGTCGCTCAGCGCACTGTGCTCGGACTCGTGGGTGAACGTCTGCACGAGGTAGCGGTCCCGGTGCGCGCCGCGCAGGGTGGCCCGGTAGGCCGCCTCGTGCTCCACGAACGCCGTCGGATCGTCGATCGCGTGCATCGTGAGCACCGGGATCGACACCTTGCCGGTGAGATCGCTGTCGTAGGACAGGTCGCGTACCGCCGTCGGATCGGCGCCGAACCGCTCGACCCCGGCGTTGAGCGCCTCGTCGTCGTGCGACCCCGAGTAGCGGACGCCCTGGTTCGAGAACGGATTACGGCCGCCGAGCCGGTCGCGCACGATGTCCCGGAACGTGAAGACCGCGAACCGCAGATGCGACTCCAGGGTGCGCTCGGGAACGCCGGTCACGGCGAGGATGTCGTCCAGGTTGCTCTGCTGGAGGGCGGTGCGTTCCTGCGGGGCCGAGGCGTAGCCGGTGCACTCCTGGAGCCGGGCGCGCAGTCCGGCCGTCGTCAGCGTCGAGTCCGCGCGCAGCCCCTGCCACAGCGGGTACTGGGGTTCGGTCGGCCGGGGCATGTTCTGGCAGTAGTACTGGTAGACGACGCGGAGGTCGACGCGGTAGTCGTACCCCCGGGACCCGCCGCCGAGGACACCGCTGGTGAGCAGCGCCCCGTCGTACGGTCCGCCCCGCCTGCCGTACACCTCGACGACCTTGGCGGCGACGTCCCCGCCCCAGGACTGGCCGTGGACGTACGTCCGCCGCGGCTTCCCGAAGTTCTCGACGAACAGCCGGCGCACGTTCTCGGTGTCCTCGGCGGCCATGCGGGTGCCGTAGCCGCCCCTGCGGTAGGACGAACCCGCCCAGGCGTACCCCTCCTTCACCATCACCGACCAGCGGGCCAGGTCGTCGACGCTGCGCGCCGGGTCCGAGCCGGTGCCGAGATCGGGGCCGCCGTGGGCGTGCACGACCAGGGAGCCGTTCCAGTGCTCGGGGACGGCGATGGCGTAGTAGGCGCCGTGGGCGTCCTGGCCGGTGTAACAGGTGGCCTTGCCGTCGAGTTGTGCCGGGCACGAGACGGCGGCCGGGGGTGGTGTCTCGGCCTGTGCGGGAGGGGCGCCGGCGAAGGCGGCGGTGAGGGCCGCCGCCAGTGAGGCGAGCAGTCCGGTACGCCGGCGGCTCGTCCGGCGGATCCGTGCGGGGGTTCTCGACCTGTCCAAGGCGCGGCTCCCTGTCCTCGTCGGCGCTCCTTCGCGCCGTCCGCGGCGATGCTAGGGAGCGGGCCGGGACCGGAACCATGGCTCGGGCGTTGTGTTCATAGTGTTCGGCGGACGGAACACGTCATCGGTGTCCCGGCCGGTCGCCGCCGGCACCATCCGGCGGGCCGTCGCGTCCTGTTCCTCGAAGACCGCGGTGCCCCGGCAGGCAGGGCGCGACCCGTTCGATGCCGAGGAACGCGTGAACTCGTGCCGCGGCGCCAGGACTCGCTCCTGCCGGCGGTCAGTGCACGGCGGCCGTGTGGATGGCCCCGGTGGTCGACGTCAGCGGCGCACCGCTGCCGCCCCAGCGCAGGGCGACGATCTCGGCGGCGACGGACACGGCGACCTCCTCGGGCGTACGGGCGCCGAGATCGAGGCCGAGCGGCGAGCGCAGCCGGGACAGCTCGGCCTCGGCGAGCCCGGCCTCGGCCAGCCGGGCACGCCGCTCCTCGTGGGTCCTGCGGCTGCCCATCGCCCCGATGTAGGCGGCCGGCCGGCGCAACGCCTCCTCCAGCAGCGGCACGTCGAACTTCGGGTCGTGGGTGAGGACACAGATCACCGTGCGGTCGTCGGTCGCGGTGCCGCGCAGATAGCGGTGCGGCCAGTCCACGACCACCTCGACGGCGGCCGGGAACCGCTTGGGTGTGGCGAAGACCGGACGGGCGTCGCAGACGGTGACCCGGTAGCCGAGGAAGTCACCGATGCGGGCCACCGCCGCCGCGTAGTCGATCGCGCCGAACACCAGCATCCGCGGCGGCGGCGCGAACGACTCCAGGAACACCGTCACCGCGTCCTCGCGGCGCTCCCCGTGCGGGCCGTAGTGCCGCAGGACCGAGGCGCCGAGCGCGAGTTCACCGCGCGCGTCCGCGGTGACGGCGACGTCGAGGCCGGTCGCGCCGAGCGTGCCCGCCGCCCGGCCGGGCCATACGGCGAGCGTGGCACCGCGCGGAGCGGGCCCGTCCACCACCGTGGCGACGGTCACCGGCTCGCCCGCGGCGACCGACGCGGCGACCGCGCCGAACGCCGGGTCCGACGCGGCGGTCACCGGCCGCACCAGCACGGTGATCTCGCCGCCGCAGGTCAGCCCCACCGCGAACGCGTCCTCGTCGCTGTACCCGAAGGTCTGCAGCCGCGGCTCGCCGCTCGCCACGACCTCCTGCGCCAGTTCGAACACGGCGCCCTCCACACAGCCCCCGGAGACGCTGCCCACGACCTCGTCGTCCGGCCCCACCGCCATGGCCGCGCCCGGTCCGCGTGGCGCGCTGCGGCTGACCTCGACCACCGTGGCCAGCCCGAACGGGTTCCCGGCCGCGTGCCAGCCGGCCAGCGTCGGCAGAATCTCACGCACGATCCGCTCCTCTCGCCGCCGACGGCGCGTAACCGGGCCGCGCCCTGCGGGGGTTCGCCCGCATCACCCGGCGGGCCAAGGGGTGCGGCCGGTGCGTCTGCTGCCCGAGCAGACAGTGGGCGAGCAGCAGACGGGGTGCCACCTCGTCCTCGTAGGGCGCGTCCACGGTCGGCTCGATGTGGGTCATGTGCCTCCAGACCGTTCGGACCGTGCGGCAGGAGCGAGGGGCGAAGTGGTGCGTATGCATCAGGATGGTGTGATGCGGATCACTCTATGGCCGAGTTCTGGAGGCGGCGAGCGCTGCGGCGGGGCTGTCGTCGAACGTTGGTCGGACCGACACCCTCGCCCCGGAACGGCAGCGCGGTGTCACCATCAAGTCCGCGGTCGTGACGTTCCCCCTCGGCTCCGGCTCGGGTCGTGGCAGATGTACACCCGTGGGGCACCGCCCTCGTCGGGTACGGGCTCCCCGGCGGTGGCGCGCACGCCCTCGCGGACGGTCTCGCCGGTGCGCGGGTCGACCACCCGGTAGGGGAGCGGGACGTTCGCCGGATCGGTGACGAACAGCGGGCCGCCCTCCTCCGCGTAGCAGAGGTAGAGCACGCCGGGGACGGACAGGCCCCGGGGCGCCAGGGCGGACCGCCAGTCCGGCCGCATGTCCGTCAGCGGAAGCCCGTCGAGGATGCGCGCGACGAGCCCGACGTGGCGCGAGCCCTCGAAGGCCAGCGCCTCCCGCCAGCCCGCGTCCTGCGCCAGGAAGAACTCCTCGTGCCCGGGTTCGGCGGCGTGCAGCCGCCACTGCCACAGGCTCGCCGCGCCGTACACCACGCCCATCGTGCCGCCCGCGCAGAGGTTGCTCCAGGCCTCGTGCCCCTGCCACCAGCCCGCGGCCCGGCCGGGGCGGCCGGTGTTCTCGTACGTCGGCTCGCCGTTGGCGACCGCCTTGGCCGGGGTGTTGCGCCACATGTCCGCGACCCGTTCCTGGACGTGCCCGCCCATGTGGCCGGTCTGGCACCACTGGAAGTGCAGCCATGCTTCGCTCTGGTGGGCGCGATTGTCGGAGTGCGGCCGGTAGTGGATGCCGCAGGGCTGGCCGTAGCCGTCCCAGCGCCCGACCTCCGCGCCGCCCGCCGCGATCCCCGGTTCGCTGCCCTCGCCGTCGGCGCCGACCAGATAGACGGCGGGGGCGGCGCCGTAGCGGGCGACCAGATAGCGGCAGTAGCGCGCGTACTCCTGCGGCGGGACCACCGGACCGGCCACCCGCAGGCCCTTCCAGCCGAAGCCGTGGAAGAGCGGCTGGAGCACGGGCACGATCCCGTGCTCGTGCAGGATTCCGATCAGCCGGTCGAGGTACCGGAAGTACGCCGGGTTCAGCACATTGACGTGCCCGGTGGACAGGTCCTCGAAGCCGACGTCGAACCCCTCGTCCGCGGTGCGGTCGCGCGGGCCGCGCGCGTCCGTGTCGGGCTGGACGCTCATCAGCAGGGCCGCGTTGAAGCCCTTGGCCCGCCGGTCGGCGGCGTACTGAGTGACCTGTTCCTCGGTGGCCCGCCAGGGCAGGGCCCAGGCGGTGTCGCCGACCAGCAGCGCGGGCGTCCCGTCGGCGTGCACCAGGCTGCGTCCGCCGGGCGACATCCGCCAGAAGCCGTGCCGGTGGAAGGCGTTGCCGTCGTCCGCGGCGGGGCGGACGACGAGCGCTCCGCCCTGCCCCGACAGTCCTTCGTCCGCGACGGAACTGCCGCTGCGCCAGCTCCAGCGGCCCTCCGTCTCCGGGGAGGCGAAACGCACCTTCCAGACCCGTCCGCCGTCCCAGAAGGCCGGGCGGCGCAGGACCGTCCCGGACTCATGGGTGAACTCGGCCCATACGTCGACGTTCGTGTAGGGGTTGGCGTAGTCGCGTACCCCGGTCAGAGTGATCTCGGTCTGCCGCCAGGGGGCGGCCACCTGCTCCGCCCCCGGCCCCGTACCGCTCATGACCGGCTCACCCCCGGGCGACGGCGATGCCGGCGGTGAGCGGCAGGATCGTCGACGACGGGCCCGCCTCCAACACGAAGGTCCCCGGCTCGACCGCCCAGCGGCCCGCCTCGGTGTCCCAGTGCCGCAGCGCCCGCGTGTCCATCGTCACCGTCGCGACGACCTCCTCGCCGGCCGCCGCCTCGACCACGGCGAACCCGGCCAGCCAGCGGACCGGTCGCTCGACACCACTGCCCGGACGGCCGGCGTACACCTGCACGACCTCCTTGCCGTGCCGTGCGCCACTGTTACGTATCCGTACTTCCGCCGTGAAGCCGGCGTCGGGCCGCACCTCGCCGGGGACGTCGATCGAGTCGTACTCCCACGTGGTGTACCCGAGTCCGTGGCCGAAGCCGTACCGCGGCGGCTGCCATCCGGCACGGCCGTCGCCCCGGTAGCCGATGAACAGCCCCTCGTCGTAGGCGAGGACGCCGTCGACCGGCTCGGTGGCGGGCAGCCCCCGCTCGGACGCGGGCCAGACCGTCGGCAGCCGTCCGCCCGGCTCCGCCACACCCAGCAGGACATCGGCGAGCGCGTTGCCGAACTCCTGCCCGGGGAACCAGGCGAGCAGCACCGCCGCCACCTCCTCGGCCCAGGGGAGCAGCACCGGGGCCCCGGAGTTGACCACCACGACGGTACGGGGGTTGGCCTCGGCGACCCGGCGGACCAGTTCGTCCTGTCGGCCGGGCAGGGCCAGGCTGTCGCGGTCGAAGCCCTCGCTCTCGACCTCCTCGGTGGTGCCGACCACGACCACGGCGACCTCGGCCGCGCGGGCGAGCGCAACCGCCCGCTCGATCTCCTCGTCGTCGCTGCCGTGCGGCGGTTCGAGGTTGAGCTGGAACACACTGACCGCGTCGCCCATGGCGTCGTCCGTAGAGGCGACGTCGTGGGTGAGGACGACCTCGGTCTCCTCGTTCTCGGCCAGCTCGACGGTGTGGAGCCGCTGGGGCGGAGTCATCAGCCCCTCCACCAGGTCGGCGCCCGGCGGGAGTTGGAGGCGCTCGTCGAACACCTCCACCCCCGCGACGGACAACCGGAAGCGTCCGATGCCCGAGCCGCCGATCGCGTACCGGCCGGCGTCGCTCGCGCGGATGACGGTGTGCACCTCCACCCGGGCGACCTGACCGATGGGCACACCAGCCCCGTAGGAACCCATCCAGGTGTAGGCGGCCCCGGCGCGGCGTTCGGAGCCGAGCACGGTGCCGTCCGCGGCGAGGAAGCGCACCTCCGTACCCTCGCCGGAGCCGTCGGGATGGCGAAGGTAGGACGGATCCGCAATCGGTGTGCGGGTCTGCGGGGTGACGCCGATCGCGTGGGTGACCTCGACGCCGTCGCCGAGGGCGACGCGGATGCCGTCGAGCGGTGAGACGGTGTACGGCGGGAAGACGGTGGCGCTGCCGCCGCCGAGGGTCCGGGCCACGGCGGCGTTGGGGCCGAGAACGGCGACCCGGCTCAGGGCCGCGCGGTCCAGCGGCAGCACGGCGTCCTCGTTGCGGGCCAGCACGAACCCGGCGGCCGCGGTCTCGCGCAGCCGGGCCGCCACCGACACCGCGTCGTACTCCGGCGGGAGGGCGGCGGTGGGCATGTCACTCAGCGCGCCGACCCGGGCGGCGAGCCGCAGCAGCCGCAGCACCTTGTCGTCCACGAGCGCCTCGTCGACCTTGCCCTTGCGTACGGCGGCGACCAGCGCATCGCCCCACGGTCCGATCGGGCCGGGCATCACCAGGTCGAGCGCGGCGCGCGCGGACGGCTCGGTGGTGCGCACGGCGAACCAGTCCGACATCACCAGCCCGTCGAAACCCCAGTCGTCGTGCAGCACCTCGCGCAGCAACGGGCTCTCGGTCATCGAGTGCCCGTTGACCCCGTTGTAGGCGGCCATGACGGCCCAGGCGCGGCCCTCGCCGACGATGGCCTCGAAGGGTGCCAGGTACAGCTCCCGCAGGGCGCGCTCGCCGATCCGCGCGTCGACCGTCATCCGCTGGGTCTCCGAGTCGTTGCCGACGAAGTGCTTCACGGTGGCAGCCACGCCGCCGCCCTGGACACCTCGGACATAGGCGACCCCGATCCGCGCGGTGAGCAGCGGGTCCTCGCTGAAGCACTCGAAGTGCCGTCCGCCGTAGGGGGTGCGGTGCAGGTTCACGGTGGGGGCGAGGAGGACGTCCACGCCCTTGCCGCGTGCCTCGTGGGCGAGCAGTCCGCCCAGTCGCTCGACCAGCGGTTCGTCCCAGGTGGCGGCCAGTGCCGTGGGCGAGGGCACGTTGGCGGAGGGGCTGCGCTCGTCCCACAACTCGCCGCGGACTCCGGCGGGTCCGTCGGAGACGACCAGCCGGCGCAGGCCGACGGCGGGCTCGGGATGGAGGGACCAGAAGTCCGCGCCGGTCAGCAGGCTCACCTTCTGCTCCAGGGTGAGCGCGCCGAGGCGCCTGGCGAACTCGGCTTCGTCAGTCGCGGACGGAGTGTCGGTGGGGGTGGGCTGCCGGGTCACGGCGTCCTCCTCGAAGAAGTGGGTTCGGTGGGGGAGAGGGGCAGCACGGGGGCGTCGCCGGCGCGCTCGCCCTCGTGCTCGACGAGCACCCGGACGTCCCAGGGCCCGAGCACGAGCGGGCTTCCGGCGGCGAGGCGCTCACCGGTGAACAGGTCGCGAACGTCCCCTGGCAGGCGGTAGTCGACCGGATCCCAGGCCCAGTTGTGGACGAAACGCAGGACGGCGCCGTCGGCGGTGGCTGCGGACGTGCAGGTGACGGATGCCGGCCGGTCCTCGCGCCAGGCGTCGGACGGAAGCGAGACCGCGGCGACCCAGTCCGCGAGGCTGTGCGAGAGTTCGCGGTCCGGGACGGTGCCGACGTACGTCACCCGGCCGTCGCCGTACTCATGGGTGGTGACGGCCGCGAACTGGCCCAGGTGCGGATGCTCGTACCCGGCGAGGACGGTGGCGCCCTCCGGGATCAGCCCGTCGGCCCATGCGGTGCCCTGCCCGTGCAGGGCGGGGCCGTTCGACGTCCCGTCCCCCTCCGCGATCGTGACCGGGGTCAGCACATTGGTGAACTCCTGGTAGTACGCGCCCGCGGCCGGGCGCAGCACTCCGGGCATGACCGTGTGCCGGGCGACGGCCTCCTCGTCGGCGTAGCCGGTGCGGGGAGTGAGGACGAGATGACCGCCGGCTTCGGCGTACCGGCGCAGCAGATCGAGTGTCGCGTCGTCCGCGACGTACAGCGCCGGGACGACCAGCACCGGCCAGCGGTCCACCAACTCCTCTGGAATGGAGGGCAGTTGCTCAGGGGCGACGACGTCGACGGACAGCCCGGCGTCGAACAGGCCCCGGTAGAAAGCGGCGACGATGCGGTCGTAGGACTGCGGATCGCCGAACCAGGCGGGGGTGTTCCCCCTGAGCGGTGCCATGAACTCCATGGCCCAGCGGCTGTCGGCGGACAGCAGCATCGCCACGTCGCTGCGGGGCCGCAGGCCGTCGATCGCCGGGCCCGCCTGGTGGAGTTCCTCGGCGATCACCGAGAGCTCCTGGTACGTCCGGCCGGGCTCCAGACTGTGGCCGAGGACGCCGCCCCAGTAGGTCTCGGCGCCGTAGTGCAGGGAGTGCCAGTGCCAGTACTCGATCATCCTGGCGCCGCGCGCGACCATGCTCCACACGGCCTGGCGGGCCTGGCCCCGGTAGAGCGGGAAGTTGTCCGCGGAGCCGCCGATCGAGGTGGCGTTGGTCTCCATGACGAGGAAGGGTTCCTGGCGGATGCCGCGTGCCAGGTCGTTCTGGAGGTAGAGCCAGGCGGGGCCGGACCAGGAGACGAAGAACGGATACAGTCCGCCGTCCGGCTCGTCGGGACCCGGCAGGGCCAGCCCCTCCTGGGTGGCGTAGTAGATGTTCGCCCCGGCGATGTCGAGCGGCCGGCCGATCGCCGAGATGTCCAGGCCCTGCTGGCCGAGGGCGACGCAGGTGGTGACGAAGTGGTGCTCCGGCACGAGGCCGCGGACCAGCTCGGCGTGCCAGGTGATGTACTCCTGGGTCAGCCGGGACTGGTAGCGGCGCCAGGCGAGGTCGTACGACGGGGTGGAGTTGCCGTCGGGGGTCCACAGATCCGCCCAGTCCTGCAGACGGTGGGACCAGTAGGTGAGCCCCCAGCGGCGGTTGAGCGTCTCGACGTCGCCGTAGCGCTCGCGGAGGTGGTCGAGGAAGCCCTGGAACACCGAGTCGTTGTGGAAGAGCCGCAGTCCGGGCTCGTTGTCGACCTGCCAGCCGATGACCGCCGGGTGGTCGGCGTAGCGCCCCACGATCTTGCGGACCAGCCGCTCGGCGAGATGCCGGAAGGCGGGGTGCGAGTAGTCCGCGTCCTGCCGCATCCCGTACGGAATGGGCTGCCCGGTGCCGGAACGGGCAGCCGTCTCCGGGTACTTGCGGCGCAGCCACGGCGGGACGGCGTAGGTCGGGGTGCCCACGATCGCCTTGATGCCGCGGTCGTGGGCGGCGTCGAGCACCGGCTGCAGCCAGTCCAGGTCGAACTGCCCCTCGCGGGGTTCCCAGGTCGACCAGACCGACTCGCCGACCCGGATGACGCTGAACCCGGCCTCGGCCATCAGATCCAGGTCCTGTGCGAGCCGTTCGTAAGGCTGGTACTCGGTGTAGTAGGCGGCTCCGAAGAGCATGCGCGGGAAGAAGGTGCCCATGCGGTACTGGTGACTTTCTGTCAGGTGCCGGTCGGGTGTCTCGGACGGGACGAAGGCGTCAGTCCTCGCCCCGGTAGCTGAACCGGTCGAAGGCGACGGTTCCCTCGGCGGCGTACATCCCGACGACACGGCCGGTGAAGGACGCCGAGGTCTCGGCGGAGACATAGCGGCCGTCGAGCACCGCGAGCTCGACCGGTCCGGTGCCGGAGTCCGCGGACAGCCGGACCAGGTCCGGGCCGAGGGCGTCGAGGCCCATACCACTGACCGGCTCGGTCTTGATCTGTACGGTCACCGGTCCCGGGGGAACCGGCTGCTCCCAGGTCTGGCAGAGCCCGCCCACCCGGGCGCGGGCACGGGCGACGCCGGCCCCCACCTCGATGTCGTAGTGGTGGCGTTCGTCGATCCGCAGGCTCAGCCCGCCGATTCCGCCGGTGCTGTCCACCCGGACCGAGAAGACGGCGGACCGGTGCTGCTGGCGGCGGCCGACGAACCGTGGCCGCGGGTCGTCCATGGTGGAGCCGTCGGCATGCACGACGAGGTGGCCCGGGCGCTCGGTGAGCGAGGACCAGTCGGCGGCCGGTGTCCGTATCGAGAGCCATTCCGGGCCGAGTTCGGCGCCGGTGAAGTCGTCCCGCTGCTCGACAGGACCGGTGGGCGGGGTCAGTTCGACCGGCTGCACCACCGGCCAGCCGTCGACCCATTCCAGCGTGGTGCTGAACGTCTCCCGGCCCATGGGGGAGAAGGCCCTCGTCAGACCGCCCGGCCGCATGCCCAGCAGGAACAGCGCCCAGCCCCCGTCGGGGGTACGCACCAGGTCGGCATGCCCGGTGTTCTGGACCGGGCGGGCGGTGCTGCGGGCGCTGAGCACCGGATTGGCCGGGCAGCCCTCGAAGGGGCCGTCCGGACGGGTGCCACGGGCGATGCTCACGGCGTGCCCGCGCTCGGTGCCGCCCTCGGCGATCAGGAGGTACCAGGTGCCGTCGATCTCGTACAGGTGCGGCGCCTCGGGGAACATCAGTCCGGTCCCCGACCAGAGCGACCGGGGCTCTTCGAGGGCCTGGCCGGTCTCCAGGTCCATACGGACCTGCTGGACGCCCAGATGCTGGCCGGCCCGGTCACCGTCGAGCTGGAGACCCGAATAGGTGACGAAGCAGGTGCCGTCGGCGTCCCAGGCGAGGTCCGGGTCGATACCGGGCACCCCCTGCATGACGATGCCGTCGGACCAGGGCCCCTCCGCGCGGTCGGCGGTGAAGATCAGACTGCCGCGTCCCATCGCGTCGGTGACGACCAGCCAGAAGCGGCCGTCGTGGAACCGGATGGTGGGCGCCCAGGCACCGCCGAGCGTGGGGACCTTCTCCACCGCGAGCTGCCCCGGGCGGGTCACCACGTTGCCGATCTGCTCCCAGTGCACCAGGTCGCGGCTGTGGTACACCGGCAGACCGGGGAGGTACTCGAAGCTCGAACAGGCGAGGTAGTAGTCGTCGCCGACGCGGGTGATGCTCGGATCCGGGTGGAAGCCGGGGACGGTGGGGTTGGGCAGGGTCATGCGTGGTCTCCCGACGTGGAAGCGATGGTGGAGGCGTTCGTCACGGCGGGCGTGGAAGCGTCCGTGGACATATCGGTGGGGGCGGCGGCCGCCATGGCCGCCGCCAGACGTCGCCGCTCGGCCCGGCGCTCCGCCTGCCGCGCCGGGTCCGGCACGGGTGCGGCGAGCAACAGCCGCTGGGTGTAGGGGTGTTCGGGCCTCGTGGTGATCCTCGCCGCGTCCCCGGTCTCGACGATCTCCCCGCCGCGCATGACCGCCACCCGGTGGCTGATGTGCCGGACCACCGACAGGTCGTGCGTGACGAAGAGATAGGCGACGCCCGTGCGCTCCTGGATCTCGACGAACAGGTCCAGTACCCGGGCCTGGGTCGACAGGTCCAGTGCGCTGACCGGCTCGTCGCAGACGATGACCCGCGGGTCCCGGGACAGCGCCCGGGCGATGGCGATGCGCTGCCGCTGGCCGCCGGAGAACTCCCGTGGCAGCCGCTCCCCGGCGTCGGCGGGAAGCCGGACGTGGTCGAGCAGGTCCTTCACCCGCTTCTCGGCATCCGTCCGCGAGGTTCCCGCGACTCTCAGCGGCTCGCTGAGGATGTCGTTCACCGCCATCGCCGGATTGAGCGAGGTGTACGGGTCCTGGAACACGACCTGGATGTCGTTGCTGAGCGCGCGGCGCTCCTTTCCGCCCAGGCCCGAGATGACCTGGCCGCGGTAGCGGACGGTGCCGGAGGTGACCGGGGCCAGTCCGAGGACGGCCCGGCCCAGGGTGGTCTTGCCCGATCCCGACTCACCGACCAGCCCGAGGGTCTCGCCGGCTCCGATGGTGATCGACACCCCCTTCAGAACCCGGAACGGCGGCTTGCGCCAGCCTTTCGACGGGTACTCCACGACCACGTCGTCGGCGACCAGCAGGGGTTCCGCCGGGAGTTCCTTGTCCAGTGTCCCGGTCATGCCGGACCCTCCTGACGTGCGGTGTTCGTGATCGCTGCCCTGCTCGTGATCCCCGCGACGCTCGCCGGCACGGTGCTGCTGAGCGCGGACCGCGGCTCGGCGTCCTCCAACGTGGACGACAGGAGCATGCGGGTGTACGGGTGCTTCGGCTCGGCGAACAACTGCCGTACGGGGGCGGACTCCACCACGGCGCCGGTCTGCATCACCGTCACGCGGTCGCAGATGTCGGCCACCACACCGAAGTCGTGGGTCACCAGGATCACGCCCATGTTCCGCTCACGCTGCAGGGACCGGATCAGGTCGAGCACCTCGGCCTGCACGGTCACGTCGAGCGCCGTGGTCGGCTCGTCGGCGATCAGCAGGTCCGGTTCGCAGGACACCGCGCCGGCGATGAGGACACGCTGCGCCATACCGCCGGAGATCTGGTGCGGATAGGAGTCGAAGACCCGTTCCGGGTCCGCGATGCCGACCCGCTCCAGCAGGCCGAGCGTCTTCGTCCTCGCCTCGCCCGCCGACAGCCCGAGGTGCCGGCGCACCGGCTCGACCAGCTGGGCGCCGATACGGAAGGAGGGGTCGAGGTTGGACATGGGCTCCTGCGGTACGTAGGCGATCCGGCGGCCGCGGTACCGGTTCATCTCCGCGCGGCCGAGCCCTCCCAACTCCTTCCCGTCGAAGACCAGTCGGCCGGTGGAGACCCGGGCCTCCCGGGGCAGGAGGCCGAGGACGGCGAAGGCGGTCTGGCTCTTGCCCGAGCCCGATTCCCCCACCAGTCCGAGGACTTCACCCCGGCTCACCGTCAGGGAGACACCGTCGACGACGGTCTTCTCCCCCTCGGCCGTCGGATAGGAGACCTTCAGGCCTTCGAGGACGAGCAGTGCGTCGCCGGCCTCGGCCGTTGCGGCGGTGACGGGCGGCGCCTGCTTCTCCGCGACCTGCTTGCGAGCGGCGGCGCCGCGTGGCCTTCGCGCCTTCACCGCACTCCCGTCCAGCGCGTCCCGCAGGGCGTTGCCCAGCAGCCCGAACGCGGCGACGGTCACCGCGAGCGCCACTCCGGGCCAGACCATCAGTTCCGGCTTGGTGTAGATGTTGGCGAAGGCGTCGTTGAGCATGGAGCCCCAGCTCGCCTGGGTCGCCGAGCCCAGGCCGAGGAACTCGAGCCCGGACTGGATGACGATGCCGAGACCGAGCATCTGGGCGGCCTGGATGATGGTCGGCGCCTGCACGACGGGCAGGATGTGCCGGCGGATGATCCGAGGGTCGGCCAAGCCGGAGACCCGTGCCGCGTCCACGTACAGCTCTTCGCGTACGGAGATCACCGAGGCGCGGATCAGCCGGAACACACCCGGTGACATCAGCACACCGAAGACCGCCATGGCGATGTACGTGTTCTGCCCCACCGCCGACATCACGACCAGCAGCACGATGATCGCCGGTACGGCCATCAGCAGGTTCGCCAGCCAACTGCTCACGGCGTCGAACCACTTGCGGTAGTACCCGGCCACCAGACCGGCGGGCACGCCGATCACCAGGGCGACGGCCACCGCGAGCAGGGCTCCCAGCAGGCTCGTGCGCCCGCCGTAGAGCAGTCGGGCCAGGACGTCACGGCCGACGCCGTCACCGCCCAGGGGGTGCTTGCCGCTCATCGGGGCCAGGCTGTCGGTGAGCGAGGTGTGGGCCGGGTCCTGGCTGGTCAGCAGCGGTGCGAACACGCCGGCCAGCGAGATGAGCGCGAGGAGGACCAGGCAGGTCACGGCCACCGGGCTGCGCAGGAGCCGGCGCAGGAGTCCGGCCCGGCCCGAGGCGGCGACGGCCACCGTGCGTGCCGTTTCTTCGGGCTGAGGGAGCGTCATCCGACACGCACCTTCGGGTTGAGCCATCCGTACGCGAGGTCCATCAGGATGTTCACCACCACGACGAGGGCGACCATGACCACGACGACGCCCATGACGACCGGGGTGTCGCCCTGGGATCCGGCGGTTGTGGCCTGGCTTCCGATCCCGTTGAGGCCGAAGACCTTCTCGACGACCACCGCGCCGCCGACCAGGCCGATGAACTGGAGGGCCAGCACGGTCAGAGCGGCCGGGGCCGCGTTGCGCAGACCATGCCGGAACAGCAGGCTCCGTTCGCTGATGCCACGGCTGCGGAGGGTACGTATGTAGTCCGCGCGCAGCACGTCGACCATGGAGCCACGCACCTGCTGGGCAGTGGCGGCGATCGCTCCGACGGAGAGCGACAACGCCGGAAGGGTGATCGACTTCAGCCAGCCACCCGCCGAGTCCGCCAGCGGAACGTAACCGGTCGCGGGCAGCCAGCCCAGGTCGACGCCTATGACCACGGCGAACACCAGGGCGACCAGGAAGCTGGGCACGGCGAACCCGAGGACCGCGAGCAGTTGCACCAGTTGGTCCAGTGCGCCCCGGCGGACCGCGGCGGCCACTCCCAGCACCGTGCTCAGTACCGCCGACACCAGGAGCGCCGCCAGCACGATCGACAGCGTGACCGGCAGCTTGTTCTCGAGCGAGCTCGTCACGGACTCACCGCTGAACCACGAGCTGCCGAGGTTGCCGTGCACCGCGTCCCCGAGCCAGTGCCCGTAGCGGACCACGAAGGGCTGGTCCAGTCCGAGTTCGGCGGACTTGGCGGCCACCTGTTGCCGGGTGGCGGTCTGCCCCACGATCTGGCGCACCGGATCGGAACCGGTGAGACCCATCAGCGCGAAGGTCGTGGTCGCGATCACCAGGACCAGGACCAGCCCGGCGGCGATGCGCCGGACCAAGAAAACAATCATCAGTCTCTCCACCTTGCCTTTCCCTGACCGGTGTTGATCGGCGGCCGGGTGGGAGCGGGGCCACCACCCCCGCCCGGCCCGTCGCCCGGGTCAGCCGGCGGGCTTGAAGTTGTAGATCGGCGGAACGGCGGCGAACGCCTGCGGGGTGAAGGTGACGCCCTTGGTCGTCGCGTAGGTGGCCTCCACGGAGTCCCAGGGCGCGTTCCACGCCTGGTCGACGAGGTACGTGTTGAGCTCCTTGAACAGGGCGTCCTGGGTGGCACCGGTGGCCGACCGGGCCTTGGCGATCAGGTCCGTGACCTTGGCGTCCTCGGTGTGCAGCGGATTCCACAGCGCGCTCTTGGCCACCTCGATCTGGATGGTGTCCCAGGGGCGGAACGAGGCCAGTGTCATGTACGACAGGGGGTACTTGCCGGCGAGGAGGGCGCTGATGAACTGGGCGACCGGGATCTTGTCGACCTTGACCTTGATCCCGATGTCCTCCAACTGCTGGACCATGGCCGCCTGCTGGTCCGGGAAGACCGCCGAGACATCCGGGACGGTGACCGAGAAGCCGTGCGGATAACCCGCCTCGGCCAGCAGCTGCTTGGCCTTCGCCGGGTCGTAGGAGTACGTGGAGTTCAGCGAGTCGTCGAAGGCCGAGCCCGCCGGGTTGAAGATCTGGGTCGTCGCCTTGCCCAGCCCCTGCTTCGCCGTCTTGACGATCGTGGACCGGTCGAAGGCGTAGTTCAGGGCCTGGCGGACCCGGACGTCGCCGAGCGCCTTGACGATCTTTCCTTCGCGGTCCCAGATGTACACACCCTCGACGTCACCGGAGGTGTACTTGGTGACGTTCAGCCCGCTGCTCTTGGCCGGTGCGATGTTCTTGGCGCTCGCCAGCAGCGCGCCGTTGACCTGTCCCGAGCGCAGCGCGTTGAGCACGGCGGTCGGGTCGGTGAGCGGCTTGAGCACGATCTTGTCGAAGGGGAAGGCGGCCTTGTTCCAGTACCCCGGATTGCGTACGAAGGTGTACGTGCTGCCCGCCGTGGTGGCGGACTTGTCCAGGGTGTAGGGGCCGGAGCCCACCGGGTCGGTCTTGATCGTCCCCGCGGTGATGGCCTTGGGGCTGGCCATCATGCCGGCCACATTGCCGAGGTTCGGCACCAGCGAGGGGTCGGGGGCGGAGAGCTTGATCGCGACCGTGGTGGCGTCGACCACGTCGACGCCGCTGATGCTGGTGAGCTGGCCCGCCGCCTCGCTGCTGCCTCCCTTGGTGTGCAGCAGATTGGCCTTGACCGCCGCCGCGTCCAGGGCGGTGCCGTCGGTGAACTTGACGCCGGTGCGCAGGGTCAGCGTGAGTACCGTGCGGGCCGCGTTGTACGACCACTTGGTGGCCAGGTTCGGCTTGACCTCGGCCGTCGGGGACAGCCGGAACAGCGAGTCGTACACAGGCTGGTAGTACTGCGCGTTGTTGCCGAGCCCGGCGTCGGCCAGGTCCCACGGCTGCGCCGCGATCAGGGGGGCCAGGGTGAGGGTGCCGCCGGTGGCCGCTTTGCCCGAACCGGAACCTGAGCCCGAGCCGCACGCGGCCGCGGACAGCATCAGGGCCGCGGATACGGCCGTCAGCGCGATTCTTCGCATGGGTACTCCGCTGGTGAGTTGATGACCGGGCGGCGTCGGGCATCGAGCCGCCCGCAAGGGCCTCGGAGGAAGTGGGAGACCAGGTCCTGATGCGGCCTGGACCGCTCTTGGCGGTCAGCCGTTCCTGGCGGGAGGGGTTTTGTCTCCACCGTTTGCGATGGGTTGAAACCAGCCACTGATACGTACAAGTGAAACGTATGCGTAACGTAGCCCCGCCCTTGGCGGGCCACAAGACCCTTGCATCAAGCGTTTTCCGGAAAGCCGGAAATCGGGGGAACGGCGGCATGGCGCGCCGAGGGATGATCTTGGCCGGAATCCGCTCGGAGGCGGCCTGGCCGGCCTACGTGCGTGGGGCCGGGCCTACGTCCGTCAGGCCGACTCGCGTACGACCAGGCTCAGCGGAGTCACCTGGGGCGTCGTCGGCAGCGGTCGGCCGGTCACGCCACTGACGATCATCCGGGCCGCGCGGCCCACGACGACATCGAGGTTGTTGTCGATGGTCGTCAGCGGCGGCATCGCGAAAGGTGCCAGCTTGTCGTTGTCGACACCGATCACGGCCAGGTCGCCGGGGGCGGAGAGGCCCACCCTGCGCATGCCCGCGAGGAGGGCGAAAGCCGTCTCGTCGTTGTAGGCGCACACCCCCGTGACGGCGGGGACGGCCGAGTGCCAGTGCTCGGCCGCCGCGGCGGCGGCCGAGATGTCGAGGGGCACGTCGAGCAGGACGGGGGGTTCGAGGCCGAGCTCCGCGCAGGCGGCACGGGCGCCGTCGAGACGCAGGGCGAAGAACTCCTCGAGGCGGGGATCCCCGGGAGCGGCATAGCCGGTACGCGTGTGCCCCGTCGCCGCCAGCCGCTCGACCTGCATCGTGCCGATGAGGCGCTGGGGGATGGTGAGGACGCCCGGGGCGGCCGATGGGCTCATCCCGGCGCTGACCACGTGGATGCCGGCCGCCCGCATGTTCGCCACGTCCTCGTCGGGGACGTCGAAGGCCGTCATCACGGCCGCCGGCGCGAGTTCCCGCCACAGCGATTCGAGCGGGGTGTGCCGCTCGCGCCGTGTGACGAGGTTCAGGCCGTGGCGCTCCAGCTCGTCGCCGAGCAGCTCGACCACGGCCGTGATGGTGCCGCCGACGGGCACGTCCGGAAGGAACATCAGCACCAGATCGCTGCGGCCCAGGCGGAGCGCGCGTGCGGCGGCCGACGGCTTGTAGCCCAGTTTCGCCACCGCATCCAGCACCTTGCGCCGGGTCTGCTCGGAGATCTTCTGGTGCGGCACGTCATTCAGTACATAGCTGACCGTGGTCTGCGAGACCCCTGCCTCCTTGGCGACGTCGGTCGCCGTCACGCGGCCGGTCCTGCGCGCCATGGGAGCCTCCTGGGAACATCTTGGGCAAGCCGATACAGCGTGCTCGACCGAACGACGAGCGTCACTGAATCGTAACAGTGGGAATGCGGCGTTGTCCGAGGACTCGGACACCGGCACCGTGAGAGCCGGGCTGTGCGCGTACGGCTTGGTGAAGTCCGGCACCGGCTCGCGCGAGACGCTGCACGGAACGGTCCCCGAACGCGCACGGACCGATCACAATCCGCTCAGCCGGAAGGAGTACCTGTTGAACGTGACGGGCCGAGTCGGCGGCTGAGCTCCAAGTGCCAGGCAGGTATTCAACTTACTCATGAGTCAGAAGTATTGACGGTGTCCGGAAATCACCAGACTGTAGTGGACATGACTACTATCCGGGCGCGTCTGATCGTTGTCCTGGTTGTCCTCTGTGGATTCCTCGCGGTGGCGGGCACCCCGTCCGCCACCGCAGCCACCCCGTCCGACTCCCTATGGTTCGACGGCACCTCGCTCACCGTGCAGAACGGCCGTTTCGTCGACGGCCAGGGCCGTGAGGTGGTGCTGCGCGGCTACAACGTCTCCGGCGAGACCAAGCTGGAGGAGAACAGCGGTCTGCCGTTCGCCTCCGTCGCCGACGCGAAGAAGTCCGCCACCGCACTGCGTGCCCTCGGCGGCGGCAACGCCGTGCGCTTCCTGCTCTCCTGGGCGTACGCCGAACCCGCCAAGGGCCAGGTGGACACCGCCTACCTGGCCGCCGTCACCGCGCAGATGCAGGCGTTCCTCGACGCCGGCATCCGCGTCTTCCCCGACTTCCACCAGGACCTGTACTCCCGCTACCTGTTCAACTCGGGCAGCTGGTACACGGGCGACGGTGCCCCCGCATGGGCGGTGGAGCTCGGGGACTACCCGGCCGAGTACTGCGGCATCTGCTTCCTCTGGGGCCAGAACATCACCCAGAACGCGGCCGTCCAGGAGGGCCAGTACGACTTCTGGCACAACAACTACGGCCTCCAGGACGCCTTCCTGGCCACCGCCCAGACCACCATGGCCTACCTGGCCCAGCATCTGACGTCCGGGCAGTTCGCCGGCGTCGTCGGGTTCGACCCCTACAACGAGCCGTACGCCGGCTCCTACGACTCCGGCCAGGCCTCCCGCACCTGGGAGCAGAACGTGCTGTGGCCCTTCTACCAGAAGTTCCGGGCCCGGATGGACGCGGCCGGCTGGAGCAGCAAGCCCGCCCTCGTCGAGCCGAACCTCTTCTGGAACGGCAACGTCACCAAGGAGGAGGGCGGTCTGCTCGACGCGGGCACGCTCGGCTCGCGCTATGTCTTCAACACCCACTTCTACGACCAGAAGGCCATCTCCGGCATCCTGATGTGGGGCAACGCCTCCGACGGCCAGTACTCGACCGACTTCGGCACCATCCGCGACCGCGCCTCGGCCGCCGGAACCACGGCGATCGTCAGCGAGTTCGGGCATCCGCTGTCGGGTACGACCGCCGGCAAGGCGCCGACCGTCGACAAGGCCATGTACCAGGCACTCGACTCCCGTCTCCCCGGGTCCACCTGGTGGTCCACCCCGGCGTCCTCC
This sequence comes from Streptomyces sp. NPDC058683, assembly GCF_042716195.1. Taxonomy (NCBI): domain Bacteria; kingdom Bacillati; phylum Actinomycetota; class Actinomycetes; order Kitasatosporales; family Streptomycetaceae; genus Streptomyces; species Streptomyces sp. NPDC058683. The sequence continues at coordinate 71,528 of NZ_JBHXSK010000020.1, read as the reverse complement.
GGCCCGGTGCTCTCCGGCGCCCAGTGGCAGTGGGACATCTACAACGGCCGCCACCACGAGCTGATGAACGACAACCCCGACAAGGTCCTCACCTCCGGTGACGCCTGGAACGACGAGGATCTCTCGGCCGTCGCCCTGAACGACTCCGGCACGGTGACCCTCCGGCAGGACGCCAGGCTCCTCGACCGGATCTACCCGGGCTCCACCTCCGGCTCCACCCTCGCCTTCACCTACGAGGACCGCTCCCGGGACGGGTCCACGACCCTGACCTGGAACCCGGTGCCCAGTTCGCTGCCGAACGTGGCCGCGCTGGTCGGCTCCGGGCAGTACGCCGTCCAGGTCTGGCGCTCCGGCAGTGCCACCGCACCCACCGAACTCCACCTCCCGGCGTCCTTCCCGACCGCGTCCACCACGGTCGTCTCCGACCTGGGAACCGTCTACGCACCCCCGTCGTACACGTCCTCGACCCCGGTCGGTGTGGCGGTCGAACCGGGTGGCACGGGCAGCCGCCGACTGCTGCTCAGCGACTCGGACTCCGGCGTACTGCACTTCGCGCTGGTGACGAACGGGGCGACCTCGCCCGGCTCCACCTTGCTGAACGCGGCCAGGTCCGAGCTGGCCGCCTGGGTGGCGGCGAAGTTCTGAGTCATGCCTCGGCCTCCGGGCGCAGTGCGGGCCCGGAGGCCGAGGCGCAACACTGTTGAGTCCAAAGAGGACTTACCGGAAAGTCAGAAGGGGGCGGTGTACTGAACAGGAGGCGTACACGACAAAATTGGTCATCGGGCGGATGACAGAGGGGGCAATCTTGCCGGGCAGGCTCAAGGCACCGACGGGACGCTACGGCGGCCGGTCCGCCGAGGAACGCAAGGCCGAGCGGCGTCGGCGCTTTCTGGACGCGTCGCTCCAGCTCTTCGGTGACGCACCGGGATACCGCGCCACGACCGTCGCCGCGCTCAGCCAGGCGGCCGGCCTGTCGACCCGGCAGTTCTACGAGGAGTTCCACACGCTGGAGGACGTGCTCGCCGCGCTGCACCTGGAGGTCAACGGGTGGGCCGAGGGAGCGGTGCGGGACGCGTTCCCGGAGGCGAAGCCGCTGCCGCTGGTGGACCGGGTGACGGTGCTCTTCCGGGCCTATGCCCGTGACGTCACGTCGGACCCGCGCCGTATCCGGGTGGCCTTCGTCGAGATCATCGGTGTCAGTCCGCGGCTGGAGGAGCAGCGCCTCGCACGGCGGGCGCGGTGGGTGGAGCTGATATGCGGCGAGGCGAACGCGGCGGTGGCGCGCGGTGACGCGGCGCCGCGGGACTACCGGCTGGCGGCGACGGCCTTCATCGGCAGCGTGAACGGGTTGCTGCACGACTGGAGTGCCGGGTGGGTGGACGCGACGCTGGACGACGTCGTGGAGGAACTGGTGCGGTTGCTGGTCGGGATGTTGCGGCCGGAGGACTGGACGTCGGGCGGCGCCCGGTAGCCGGATGCGCGGACGGTCTGCATGGGGTGAACGGCCCGTGGAGCGTGGCGAGTTCACCCCTGTCACATCCGTTGACTTCACCCTCCGCCGGCTCTACGGTCGGCGCGACATGTTCGGAAGACCGATCTTCGTTCGGAATGCCGAACAAGATGGAGCCGTAGACCCTCGTGCATCCCCGTGGAGGAGCCGCATGTATCCCCCGCCCAGATCGACCGGCAGCGGTCTCGTACGTCATCTGTGGGCCACCGCCGTGCGCGCCCTCGCCCTGGCCCTGACGGCCGCCGCCGCGCTCCTCTTCGCCATCCCAGGACCGGCCCAGGCGGCGACGACCCGGCAGATCTCCGTGCCCACCGCCCCGATGGGCTGGGCCTCCTGGAACAGCTTCGCCGCGAAGATCGACTACGCCGTCATCAAGCAGCAGGTCGACGCGTTCGTCGCGGCCGGGCTGCCGGACGCCGGATACAAGTACATCAACATCGACGAGGGCTGGTGGCAGGGCACCCGGGACAGTGCCGGCAACATCACCGTCGACACCGGTGAGTGGCCCGGCGGGATGAGCGCCATCGCCGACTACATCCACAGCAAGGGCCTGAAGGCCGGCATCTACACCGACGCGGGCTACAACGGCTGCGGCTACTACTACCCGACCGGCCGCCCCGCCGCCGCGAACACCGGCAGCGAGGGCCACTACGACCAGGACATGCTCCAGTTCTCCGAGTGGGGCTTCGACTTCGTGAAGGTCGACTGGTGCGGCGGCGACGCCGAGGGCCTGGACGCGGCGACCGCCTACAAGTCGCTGAGCTCGGCGGTCACCAAGGCCACCGCAGCCACCGGCCGCCCGCTCACCCTGTCCATCTGCAACTGGGGCTACCAGAACCCGTGGAACTGGGCGCCGGGCGTCGCCACCATGTGGCGGACCAGCACCGACATCTACTACTACGGCGGTACGGCGTCGCAGGCGAGCGTGCTGTCCACCTTCGACCAGACCCTGCACCCGGCCGCCCAGCACACCGGCTACTACAACGACCCCGACATGCTGACGGTCGGCATGACCGGCCTCACGGCGGCCCAGAACCGCACCCACATGGCCCTCTGGGCGATCTCCGGGGCCCCGCTGCTGGCCGGCAACGACCTCACCACGATGACCAGTGAGACGGCCGCCATCCTCAAGAACTCCGACGTCGTCGCCGTCGACCAGGACCCGCGCGGCCTGCAGGGCGTCAAGGTCGCCGAGGACACCACCGGCCTCCAAGTCTACGGCAAGGTCCTCTCCGGCACCGGCAGCCGCGCGGTCGTGCTGCTCAACCGCACCTCCGCCGCGCAGAACATCACCGTCCGCTGGTCCGACCTCGGCCTGACCGGCGCCTCCGCGACGGTCCGCGACCTGTGGGCGCAGTCGAACATCGGCTCGTACGCCACGAGTTACACGGCCAGTGTCCCGGCCGGCGGCTCGGTGATGCTGAAGGTGAGCGGCGGTACGGAGGCGTCGAGCACCGGCTACAGCGCGTCCTCCACCGGCAAGTACACCGGCGTCAGCGCCGCGAGCACCGGCCTGAACGTGGTGGACGTCGCCTACACCAACACCGGCTCCACCGCCGTCACCGGCACGCTCCAGGTCAACGGCCAGACCTCGACGACGGTCTCCTTCCCACCGACCGGGTCCGCGCAGGGGACCGTGTCGGTGCAGGCCGACCTGAGCAAGGGATCGAGCAACTCGCTCACCTTCACCGGGAGTTCGCTGCCGACGCTCGGTTCGATCGCGGTGAGCCCGATCCCCGGTACCAACGGCACGCTCCTCGTGGGCAAGGCCTCCGGCCGCTGTGCCGACGTCTACAACAACACCATCACCAACGGCACCCAGGCGGAGCTCTGGGACTGCAGCGGCGGCCAGAACCAGGCCTGGACGTACACCTCCCGCAAGGAGCTGGTGGTGTACGGCAACAAGTGCCTGGACGCGTACAACCTGGGCACCACCAACGGCACCAAGGTCGTGATCTGGGACTGCAACGGGCAGAACAACCAGAAGTGGAACATCAACTCGGACGGGACGATCACGAACGTCAACGCCGGGTTGTGCCTGGACGCGTACGGCGCGGCGACCGGCAACGGGACTTCGCTGGTGCTGTGGGCGTGCAATGGCGGGACCAACCAGCAGTGGAGCCAGAGTTGATGCGGTAGTTGTTCGGGCACGGGTGGGCTGTGGCTGGTCGCGCACACGCGGCGGTAGCCGCATATCAGACACAGCCCCGCGCCCCTTTCAGGGGCGCTCATGCCAACGGTCTCAGCAGTGCTGTTGCCGTCAGGAAGGCGCAGAGCAGCAAGAAGACGGCCAGCAGCCGTTGACGAAGCTGCTGGTATCTCGCCTCGTACTCACGCTTCAACTCCTCGCTGCGTTCCGCCGTGCGGTGCCATGACGTGCGGCTCAGCGCCAGGTACTCGGTTGCGAACTGGCGCTCCAGATCTTCCCGTTGTGTGTCCGTGAGCCAACCCAGTCGATCCGCCACCCGGGCCGCCGCCGCGCGGCCCTCCTCGCGGGTCGCCGCCAGCAGCAGGTGTCCCTCGACCTGGCTGACCAGCGCCCGTTCCTCCTCCCGCGCCGTCATCGCGTGCTCAACTCCCGTTCCACGGTGTGATGCAGGTCGAACGCCGGTGACTCGCTCCGTATCCGGGGGAGCGACACGAAGTTGTGGCGCGGGGGAGGGCAGGAGGTGGCCCATTCCAGGGAGCGACCGTAGCCCCAGGGGTCGTCCACCTCGACCTTCTCGCCGTATTTCGCCGTCTTCCACACGTTGTAGAAGAACGGGAGCAGTGACGATCCCAGCAGGAACGAGAAGATCGTCGAGACCGTGTTGAGCGTGGTCAAGCCCTCCACCGCCAGGTAGTCGGGGATCCGGCGCTGCATGCCCTCAGCGCCCAGCCAGTGCTGGACCAGGAACGTGCCGTGGAAGCCGATGAAAAGCGTCCAGAAGGTGATCTTGCCGAGCCGTTCGTCGAGCATCTTGCCGGTGAACTTGGGCCACCAGAAGTGGAAGCCGGCGAACATCGCGAAGACGACCGTCCCGAAGACCACGTAGTGGAAGTGGGCCACCACGAAGTACGAGTCGGAGACATGGAAGTCGATCGGGGGCGACGCGAGCATCACGCCGGTCAGGCCGCCGAACACGAACGTCACCAGGAATCCCAGGGTCCACAGCATGGGCGTCTCGAACGACAGCGAGCCCCGCCACATCGTGCCGATCCAGTTGAAGAACTTCACTCCCGTCGGGACCGCGATCAGGAAGGTCATGAAGGAGAAGAAGGGGAGGAGCACGCCTCCCGTGACGTACATGTGGTGGGCCCATACGGTCACCGAGAGGCCGGCGATCGCGATGGTCGCGCCCACCAGGCCCACGTAGCCGAACATCGGCTTGCGGGCGAAGACGGGGATGACCTCGCTGATGATGCCGAAGAACGGCAGGGCGATGATGTAGACCTCGGGGTGGCCGAAGAACCAGAAGAGGTGCTGCCAGAGCAGGGCTCCGCCGTTGGCCGCGTCGAAGACGTGCGCGCCGAACTTGCGGTCCGCCTCCAGCGCGAACAGCGCGGCGGCGAGGACCGGGAAGGCGAGCAGGACCAGGACGGCGGTCAGCAGCACGTTCCACACGAAGATCGGCATCCGGAACATGGTCATGCCGGGGGCGCGCATGCAGATGATCGTGGTGATGAAGTTGACCGCGCCGAGGATGGTGCCGAAGCCGGAGAGGGCCAGACCCATGATCCACATGTCGGCGCCGACGCCCGGCGTGCGCACCGCGTCCGAGAGCGGGGCGTAGGCGAACCAGCCGAAGTCGGCCGCGCCCTGCGGAGTGAGGAAACCACCCACCGCGATGGTCGAGCCGAACAGGTAGAGCCAGTAGGCCAGCATGTTCAGGCGCGGGAAGGCGACATCGGGCGCGCCGATCTGGAGCGGCATGATCCAGTTCGCGAAGCCCGCGAACAACGGGGTCGCGAACATCAGCAGCATGATCGTTCCGTGCATCGTGAACGCCTGGTTGAACTGCTCGTTCGACATGATCTGCAGGCCCGGCCGGGCCAGTTCGGCGCGCATGAACAGGGCCATCACGCCACCGACGCAGAAGAACGAGAACGCTGTGACCAGGTACAGCGTGCCGATCGTCTTGTGATCCGTGGTCGTGAGCCACTTGAGGTTCCTCATGCCCCGCCTGTGTCCGGGCCGGGCGAGGCGGTCACACTCGACGGGTGCGACGAGCGTCACCGAGAAGGGTGTGACGATCGGGAAGGTGCCGGACAAGAACCGAACATGAGCAACGACGAGATCTTCGCCGCTGCCTATCGCGAGCACTACTGGGCGGTCAGCCGTTATGTCGCGCGGCGACTGGACGGGCGGACCAGCGAGGTGGAGGAAGTGGTGGCGGAGGTGTTCACGGTGGCCTGGCGCCGCCGCGCCGACCTGCCGGCGGTCCCGCTGCCCTGGCTGTACGGCGTGGCGCGCAACTGCCTCGCCAACGCGGTACGCGGATACGGGCGCCGGCGCCGACTGGTGGACCGGCTGGGCAACGACGAGACCGCGCACGGACGGCAGACCGTGGCCGGCCCGGACAACGACCGGCCCGGCTCCTGGGTGCACGAGGCGCTGGGCCGGCTGTCCCCGGCCGACCAGGAGGTGCTGCGGCTGACCGCGTGGGAGGAACTCGGCGTCGACGAGGTCGCGGTCGCCCTCGGCTGCGGCAGCCGGGCGGCCGCGATGCGGCTGCACCGCGCCCGGCGTCGGCTCAGAGCCGAGATCGACCGACTGCGACCCCCTGCCGCCGAGGCTCTTCCCGAGGAACACCGCCATGGCTGACGAACTCGACCTGCTGCGCGCCGCCGACCCCGTGCCCGCCGACGCCCCCCACTTCGGCGACGGCCCCCTGGACCACACCGCCGAACGGCACCTCGCCCGATTGCTGCACAGTGCCCCTCGCTCCCGGCGCCGGACCCGGCCGCGACTGCTGTGGTCGCTCACCGCGGCCCTGGCCGTCGTCGCCACCGCCCTGACCCTGCTGCTCGGCGGCACCGCAGGCACTCCCGCGGTGGCCGCACCCCGGCCGCTGGCCGTCCGCGTCCACTCCACCCCCGTACCGCTCGCCGAGGTCGCGAAACTGGCCGCCGTCGCGGCCCAGGACGGGTCCCCGGCGCTGCTTCAGGGCACCCACGTGCAGTCCTGGAGCCTCGGCATGAGCGACGGCAAGCCGCCGGTCACGCTGCCCGAGGAGCGGGTGGTGCGCTGGGCCGCGGACGGCAGCCACACCGAAGTGGTCGTGGCGACCGACCCGGCCCACCCCGGCCGCCCGGTCCTGACCGACGACGGGGACCGGTCGCGGCTGGTCGAGGACGGCCATGTGCTCAGCCGGCACACCTTCCCGCCGATGTGGGGGGACGCCCCGCCGCTCGCCACACCCCCGCACGACCCGGCGAAACTGCGCACCTACCTGACCGAGCTGATCTACAGCCACACCCTCACCACGTCGGAACTCCTGGACGCCACCCGCGAGCTGCTCGACAACTGGACGCTCGGCGCGCGGGAGTCGGCCGCCCTGGCCGAACTCCTCGCCGACGCCAGGGGGCTGCGCCCGGCCGGCCAGGTCACCGACCGGCTCGGCCGTACCGGGCAGGCGTACGTCCACGACGAGGCCTCCGGAGCCCGGCGGATGCTGATCCTGGATCCGGCCACCGGTGCCGTACTCGGCCTGGAGACCACGTTCACCCGGGACGACCCCGAGTACGGGGTGCGGGCCGGTGACGTCATGGATTACAGCGCCTGGATGCGCTGATCACACCGCGAGCTGCAGGGCCGCCGCGGTCACCGTCTGCTCCAGCAGTACGGCGATGGTCATCGGGCCGATCCCGCCCGGCACCGGCGTGATCAGCGAGGCCCGTTCGATCGCGGTGTCGAAGTCGACGTCACCGACGTTCCCCTCGTTGTAGCCCGCGTCGAGCACGACCGCCCCCGGCTTGATGTCCTGGCCCCGGATCAGCCGGGGGCGGCCGACGGCGGCGACCACGATGTCGGCCTCGCGAACGGCCGCCGAGAGGTCGGCGGTGCGGGAGTGGCAGTAGGTGACGGTGGCGTCGCGGGCGAGCAGCAGCATGCCGACCGGCTTGCCCAGGATCGCGCTGCGGCCGACGACCACCGCCCGCTTCCCGGCCGGGTCGACGTCGTACGCGTCGAGCAGGCGCAGGATGCCGCCGGGCGTGCAGGAGACGAAGCCCGGCAGACCGAAGCTCATCGTCGCGAACGACGCGAAGGTCACGCCGTCCACGTCCTTCTCCGGCGCGATCGCCTCGAACGCTGCCCGCTCGTCGATGTGTTCGCCGACCGGGTGCTGGAGCAGGATGCCGTGCACCGCCGGGTCGGCGGACAACTCCCGCAGGGTGCCGACGAGTTCCTCGGTGGTCGTGGTGGCGGGCAGCGCCACGTGCCGGGAGGCGATACCGGCCTCGCGGCTGCGGTTCTGCTTCATCCGGACGTAGGTGACGGAGGCCGGGTCCTCGCCGACCAGCACGGTCGCCAGGCACGGCGTGGTGCCGGTGCGTGCGGTGAACTCGGCGGCCCGCTGTGCGGTCTGCTCGACGATCCGGCGGGCGACGGCGGTTCCGTCCATGAGACGGGCAGGGGGCAGGGCAGGGGTCATGCGGCACACTCCTGAGCTGGTTCGACCTTGATCGCCCAGGCGCACGGCATCGACAGTGCGGGCCGCTCCCCGGTGGTGCTCCACCTCAGCGCCAGTCACGGCCCGCGCCCAGCGTAACCGAGGCACTCAGCGTTTCCCCCGGCGGTGCGCCGCCCGCAGGGCCGTTCGCAGCAGTACGACGGACGCGCGCGGAGGCGTGCGGCGGCTGTGCCCCAGTCCGGCCCGCGCCGAGAAAGTCCAGGTCAGCCGCGCGCTGACCTGGACCCTCGCGGTCCTTCCGGCTACTCGTCCCATGCCTGGATCATGATCTGGTCGGCGATCTTGCCGTCGCGCAGCGTGATCATCGACTCGGCGAGCACCCGGACGCCGTCCCCGTACTCACAGGACTCGCTGTAGGCGGCCTTGTCGCCCTGCACGATGCACTGGTCCAGCTTGTGCGTCATGTCCCGGCTGTAGACGTCGTCCAGCATCGCGGCTATGTCCCTGCGGCCGTGCAGGACCTTGGGGTGGCTGGGCTGGTCGGTGCGGTCGACGATACGGATCTCCGCGTCGTCCGTGTAGAGCGCCAGCAGGGAGTTCCCCGTGTTTCCCTCCACGGCCCGGCGCAGTGTCTCGGTGTCGAACGTGGAACCTGTCGCGGTGCCCATGGTGACCTCCTGCGGGAGCCCGCGGCCCGATGCGGAGCGGGCCGCGAGAGCCCCACCTTCGAGCCTCCTCCGCCCCGCCGGGCTCGGCAAGCGCAGGCCGGGCGCTCCGCCTGACGGGTGAGGGGGACCGGCTGCCCGTGTCCGGCCGGGAGCCCGGGCCGTTGCTGGAGACATGATCTCAACACGACGTATCGTCGCCGCCGTCGGCCTCGCGGTCGGGGTCACCGGCCTCGCGGCGCCGCTGGCGAACGCGGCCGACGCGGACGCGCAGCACCCCGGGAAGCTCAGCCCGCTCGGCGTGCTCGACTCGCTGGCCCGCAGTGACATCCCGGCGGAGTACAAGGACGAGATCCCCAAGGTCTCGGAGCAGCTGCAGGGACTGAACGGACTCCACAAGCTGGGCGAACTGCACCAGGTCACCGACCTGGCCGCGCCCGCCATGGGGCTGGTGCCGGGCATCGAGTCCTGACCCCCGGCCACGCTCCGAGGGCCGTCCCGGAAAGGGGCGGCCCTTCGACGTACCCGGTGGCTCGGCGGCCAGGTACCGGGTGCTCAGTGTTCGGCGGCCAGGAACTGGGTCGCGGCCAGCTCCGCGTACAGCGGATCCGCCGCCACCAGCTCCCGGTGCGTGCCCACCGCGCGGACCTGGCCCGCGTCCATGACCACGATCCGGTCGGCCATCGTCACCGTCGACAGGCGGTGTGCGACCACCAGCACCGTCGTCGACCGCGCCACATCGGCGACGGTGTCCCTGAGAGCCGCCTCGTTCACCGCGTCCAGCTGCGAGGTCGCCTCGTCCAGGAGCAGCAGCCGGGGCCGGCGTAGCAACGCCCGCGCGATCGCGACCCGTTGCCGCTCCCCGCCGGACAGCTTGGTCCCGCGGTGCCCGACCAGCGTCTCCAGGCCCTGCGGCAGCCGCGCCACCAGACCGTCCAGCCGGGTCGTCTTCAGCACCCGGGTCACCGTGTCCTCGTCCGCCTCCGGATTGCCGAGGAGCAGGTTGTCCTTGAGTGATCCCGACAGCACGGGCGCGTCCTGCTCGACGTATCCGATGGATGAGCGCAGCAGGGGCAGGTCCCAGTCGGCGAGCGGGCGGCCGTCGACGGTGATCGTGCCGGACTCCGGGTCGTAGAACCGCTCGATCAGCGAGAAGACGGTGGTCTTGCCCGCGCCGGACGGGCCGACGAACGCCGTCATGCCCCGGGCGGGTATCGCGAAGCTCACCCCGTGGTGGACGTACGGCAGGTCGTCGGCGTAGCGGAAGCGCACGTCGGTGAAGGTGACGGCGGCCGGTTCGGCGCCGGCGGACGGCAACTCGGCGGGCCCGGACGGGGGTTCGGCGGGCAGTCGCAGTGCCTCCTGGATCCGGGCGAGCGCGCCGGCACCGGTCTGGTACTGCGTGACCGCGCCGACGACCTGCTGGATCGGCGACATCAGATAGAAGACGTACAGGAGGAAGGCCACCAGGGTGCCGATGCCGATCGCGCCGGTCGCCACCCGCGCTCCGCCCACCGCGAGGACCGTGATGAACGCGAGCTGCATCGCGAGCCCCGCCGTGTTGCCCGCCGCGGCCGACCACTTGGCGGCCCGTACGCTCTGCCGCCAGGACTCCTCGGCGGCCTCGTGCAGGGCCTGCTCCTCGCGGTGCTCGGCGCCCGACGCCTTCACGGTGCGCAGCGCGCCCAGCACCCGCTCCAGCGAGGCCCCCATCACCCCGACCGCGTCCTGCGCCCGCCGGCTCGCCCGGTTGATGCGTGGCACGATCGCGCCCAGCACCGTGCCGGCCGCGGCGATCACCGCGAGCGTGACGCCCAGGAGCACGGGGTCGACCACCCCCATCATCACCACGGTGGCGACCAGGGTGAGCCCGCCGGTGCCGAGTGCGACCAGCGAGTCCGTGGTGACCTCGCGGAGCAGAGTGGTGTCCGAGGTGATCCGCGCCATCAGGTCACCGGGTTCGGTGCGGTCCACAGCGGTGATCCGTAGCCGCAGCAGGTATGACGACAGGGTGCGCCGTGCCCCGAGCACCACCGACTCGGCGGTGCGCCGCAGCACATACGAACCCAGGGCGCCGACCACGGTGTTGGTCACCACCAGACCCGCCATCGCGAGCAGCTTCCCGCTGATGGAACGGTCGTGGGACAGGTCCTCGATCAACCCCCGCGCCACCAGCGGCAGCAGCAGCCCGGTCGCACCGGTCAGCAGTGAGAGCACCGCACCCGCCAACAGGGCCCAGCGGTGCGGCCGTACATAGGAGAGGAGCAGCCGGAACGCGGACGGACCGGTCCGGTCTCCGGTCCGTCGCGGTGAAACTGCGTCTGCGGTGGTCACGGTGCTCCTCGTGCGGGCGGTGGGCGGCGCACCAAGGCTACGTCGGGCCGCCCCGGCCCCGGGGCCCGGTCACCTACGGGCGGAACCGATCTTCGCCGGGGTCGCGTCCAGATCCGCGGTTCCGGCCTTCGCGTTACCCCTGGGGGGTATTCGTACCGGAAAGATCCGCACCGTTCGACGTGCTCCGTGCCGTTACCGAGCGGTCGCGCGTAGGGTCGGAAGACAGGCACGTCAGCAGAGCGACGAAAGGGTCAGGTCCATGGCGCAGGAAGTACGCGGCGTGATCGCACCGGGCAAGGACGAGCCGGTGCGGGTCGAGACGATCGTGGTGCCGGACCCCGGGCCGGGCGAAGCCGTCGTACAGGTACAGGCCTGCGGGGTCTGTCACACCGACCTGCACTACAAGCAGGGCGGAATCAACGACGAGTTCCCGTTCCTGCTCGGTCACGAGGCCGCCGGAGTGGTGGAGTCGGTCGGCGAGGGGGTCACGGACGTGGCGCCCGGGGACTTCGTGATCCTCAACTGGCGTGCCGTGTGCGGGAACTGCCGCGCCTGTCTGCGCGGCCGCCCCTGGTACTGCTTCAACACCCACAACGCCAAGCAGAAGATGACCCTCGCCTCGACCGGACAGGAGCTGTCCCCGGCGCTGGGTATCGGCGCCTTCGCCGACAAGACGCTGGTCGCCGCCGGACAGTGCACCAAGGTCGACCCGGCCGTCTCCCCGGCGGTCGCCGGACTGCTCGGCTGCGGGGTGATGGCCGGCATCGGCGCCGCGATCAACACCGGCAGCGTCGGCCGGGGCGACTCGGTCGCCGTGATCGGCTGCGGCGGGGTCGGCGACGCGGCGATCGCCGGGTCCCGGCTGGCGGGCGCCGCGAAGATCATCGCCGTCGACATCGACGACCGGAAGCTGGAGACGGCGCGCACCCTGGGCGCCACCCACACGGTCAACTCGCGCTCCGGCGACCCGGTCGAGGCGATCCGAGAGCTGACCGGCGGCTTCGGCGCCGACGTCGTCATCGAGGCGGTCGGCCGCCCGGAGACCTACCGGCAGGCCTTCTACGCCCGCGACCTCGCCGGCACGGTGGTGCTCGTCGGCGTACCGACCCCCGAGATGAAGCTCGAACTGCCGCTTCTCGACGTCTTCGGCCGCGGTGGCGCGCTCAAGTCCAGCTGGTACGGCGACTGCCTGCCCAGCCGGGACTTCCCCATGCTGATCGACCTGCACCTCCAGGGCCGGCTGCCGCTGGACGCCTTCGTCACCGAGACCATCCAGCTCGACGAGGTGGAGAAGGCCTTCGACCGGATGCACCAGGGCGACGTGCTGCGTTCGGTGGTGGTGCTCTGATGACCACCCGCATCGAACGCCTCGTCACCTCCGGACAGTTCACCCTCGACGGCGGCACCTGGGACGTCGAGAACAACGTATGGATCATCGGCGACGAACGCGAAGTGATCGTCATCGACGCCGCCCACGATGCCGAGGCCATCGCCGAGGCGGTCGACGACCGCGTACTGAAGGCGATCGTGTGCACCCACGCGCACAACGATCACATCGACGCCGCGCCCGCCCTCGCGGACCTCACCGGCGCCAAGATCTGGCTGCACCCCGACGACCTGCCGCTGTGGAAGCTCACCCACCCCGACCGCGACCCCGACAACCATCTGACCGACGGGCTCGTCATCGAGGCGGCCGGAGCCGACCTGACCGTGCTGCACACACCCGGCCACGCGCCCGGCGCCGTCTGCCTCTACGAGCCCGGCCTGGCCACCGTCTTCACCGGTGACACCCTCTTCCAGGGCGGCCCCGGCGCGACCGGACGGTCGTACTCCCACTTCCCGACGATCATCGACTCCATCCGGGACAGGCTGCTCACCCTCCCGCCGGAGACGAAGGTCCTGACCGGACACGGCGACCCGACCACCATCGGCGCCGAGGCCCCCCATCTGGAGGAGTGGATCACGCGCGGCCACTGACGCCGGGAAAGGCGACGGAGGATGTCAGGCCTCCGCCAATGGCAGGCGTCCCGAGTGACCGGGCGGCAGCGCCAGGTCCTCGCGGACGGCCGCGTAGAAGTCGTCGCGGCCGTCGCGCTGCCGCTCCAGCAGGACCCGCCACGCCTCGGGATCCCGCCGCTCCTCCCGCAGGAACCGCTCCATCGCCATGACCGCGAGCACCCACTCCTGGCCTTTCGCGACCACCGCCGGGCTGCCCAGCATGATGAGCTTCTCGCCGTACGGATCACGGGCCAACTGGGCCGCGGCCAGCAGGGGTTCGGCCTCCTGCGGGGAGAGCGGGTGGGGATGCGGGTCGTTGCCCAGATGGGCGGCCACCCGGTAGTCGACGGAGACGGTCCTCTTCAACGCCTGCGCCCACTCCGCGTACACGGTCAGCCGGCGCTCGTCCCAGCGCGCCTCCTGTTCCCGCCGGAACCGCACCCGGTCACCCCGCACCACGGCGAGATAGGAACCGAGCGCGCCGATCACGACGCCTATCAGGGCCGGGAGTTGCTGCAAGAACGCGGACATGCCCGCACGCTATCTGTCCTGTTGATCCTTTGGCCCGTACGGTCGTTGCCATGACCGGACTCAATCGCTTTGCGGGACACGGGGTTCTCGTCACGGGCGCGGCCCGCGGCATCGGCGCGGCCGTCGCCCGGCGGCTGGCCGAGGAGGGCGCACGGGTGCTGGCGACCGACCGGGACCTGGCGGAGGCGGAGCGGACGGCGGCCGCGCTGCGCGAACAGGGCCTGGCGGTCGAGGCGTTCGGCTGCGACGTGGCCGACCGGGACTCCGTGGCGGCGGCCGTCGACCGGGCCGTCGGCTCCTTCGGCGGACTCGACGTGCTGGTGAACTGCGCCGCGCACTGCACCCCGGACGTCCCGCTCTTCGAGGACCAGCCGGACGACGGCTGGGACCTCGACCTGGACATCACCCTCAGCGGCGTGCACCGCTGCTGCCGGGCCGCCCTGCCGCACCTGGCGGCCTCCGGCCGGGGCGCCGTCGTCAGCATCGGCTCCGTCAACGCCGGGGCCGACTTCGGCAACCACGCCTACAGCGCCGCCAAGGCCGGCCTCGGCTCGCTGACCCGCACCCTCGCCGGGCACGCGGCCGCGCGCGGGGTCCGGGTGAACCTGGTGGAGCCGGGCACGGTCCGCACCTCGGCATGGGCGGGACGCGAGGACGAACTCGACGCGCTCCGGCCGCTCTACCCGCTCGGCCGGGTCGGGGAGCCGGCGGACGTCGCCGCGGCCGTAGCCTTCCTCGCCTCCCGCGACGCCGCCTGGATCACCGGCACCACGCTCCGCGTCGACGGCGGTCTCACCGCCGTCCACAGCGGCTTCCACGCGGCGCTGCGGCCGCACCGGGAGGCCCGGCATGCCTCACAGGGCGGCTGAGGCAGCCGCGACCGCGGCCAGCACCCGCCGGGTGTCGTCCTCGGTGGTCCGCCAATTGCTGAACGCGGCCCGCAGCGCCGGCACCCCGCCGTACACCGTCGGGGTGAGGAACGTTTCCCCGGACGCGGCCAGCGCCCGGGCCAGGGCGTCCACCCGCTCCTGCGTGGGGTCCTCGGCGAGGGTGAAACAGACCACGTTGAGCCGGACCGGGGCCAGCAGGCGCAGGTCCGGAAGGGCGTCGATGCCCGCGCCGAGGTGCCTGGCCTCGGCGACGTTGCGCTCGACGATCTCGCGGTACCCGGCACGGCCGTACGCCGTCAGGGAGAACCAGGCCGGCAGCGCCCGCAGCCGGCGGGACGTCTCCGGGGTCAGGTGCAGGAAGTCCGGGTCGCCGGTGGGCGGGCCCAGGTAGGGGGACTCGTTGTGGAAGACGGCCACCTGGAGGTCGCGGCGGCGGGTGAACTGCACGGCCGCGTCGTAGGGGACGTTCAGCCACTTGTGCAGGTCCACACAGACCGAGTCGGCCGCGTCCAGACCGGCGACCAGCGGGGCGTGCGCGGGGGAGAGGGCGGCGAAGGCGCCGAACGCGGCGTCGACGTGCAGCCAGAAGTCGTGACGCTCCTTGAGCGCGGCGATCGCCCGCAGGTCGTCGAAGTCGACGGTGTTCACCGTGCCGGCGTTGGCGACGACGATCGCCGGCCGCCCGTCCAGCGCGGCCAGCGCGGCGTCGAGCGCGGTCACGTCCACCGCCTCCCGGTTGCCGGGCAGCAGCGGCACCGGTCGCAGCCGGTCCCGCCCGATGCCGAGCACCGACAGCGCCTTGCCGACGCTGGAGTGCGGGCTGCCGGAGAGCACGTCGACCGGGCCGAGGGCGGCCGAACCCGCCCGGGACACGTCCACCCCGAGCCGCTCCCCGAGCCATTCCCGGGCGATCGCCAGACCGACCGTGTTGGACATCGTGGCCCCGGTCACGAACGCCCCGCTGTGCGCCTCACCGAGCCCGAACAGCTCGGCCAGCCAGGCCACCGTCTCGCGCTCCAGGGCCGTACCCCAGGAACCGACGGCCCCGGCCGCGTTCTGGTCGTAGGCCGAGGTCAGCCAGTCGCCGGTGAGGGAGGCGGGCGTCACACCGCCCGTGACGAAACCGAGGTAGCGTGGGCCGGCCGAGGCGGACAGACCCGGCGCCCACCGCTCGGTGAACCGGGCCAGCGCGCCCTCCCCGCCCTCCCCCCGCTCGGGCAGCGCCGCCCGCGCGGGTACGGGGCCGAGCGCGGCCACCGGCCGCTCGCCCAGCCCGGCCAGCGCACGCGCGGCCACGTCACGGGCCGACCGCAGAAGTTCGGGGAACCGGGCGAGATCGTCGGCAAGCATGCGGTGCATGGACGGCAGCCTAGGCCGCCCGCACCCCCGACGCGGAAGTTAACCGTTTCGTCACAGCCTGGCCGGAGCTACAACCAATGCCCTCGATCGGCCGGTCTAGGACCACGAGATCGCAGGACACAGGAAGGAGACAGACTTCACATGGGGGACATACGCAGACGAGGTGCCGTCGTACTCGGCGTCACCGGACTCGTGGCGCCGCTCACGCTCGCCCTCACCTCCGCCCCGGCACAGGCCGCCGGCTGCACCACGCAGGCGGGGCCGTACCAGAAGCAGGTGGAGAAGTTCCTCGGCCGGCCGGTGGACGGCAAGCAGTCCGCCGCCGACTGCAAGGCGATCAAGGCCTTCCAGGACAAGCACGGCATCACGCCCGACATCGGCTACGCCGGCCCTGTCACCTGGGGCGTGATGGACCTGATGAACAAGCAGAAGGCCGTCGGCAACAAGCCGAACAAGGACGGCAAGTGCCCCACCAACAAGGGGCGCATCGCCTGTGTGAACCTCACGCTCCAGCTGAGCTGGGTCCAGGACGGCACCAAGCTGGTCTACGGCCCGGTGCCGGTCCGTACCGGCCGCAACGGGTACGAGACCCGCACCGGTCTGAAGAAGATCTACTGGCGTGACATCGACCACGTCTCGTCGGTGTACAACGTGCCGATGCCCTACAGCCAGTTCTTCGACGGCGGCCAGGCCTTCCACTCGGTGGGTCTCAGCATGTGGAACCCGCCGGGCTCGCACGGCTGCGTCAACATGACCACCAAGGACGCCAAGAAGTACTGGTCCCTGCTGAAGAACGGCGACGACGTCTACGTGTACGGCCGCAAGCCGGGCACCTGACGGCACCCGGCCCCGGCCGGCGCCCCGGCTCAGCTCTCCGGGGCGTCCCCGAAGTCCGGGATCTCCAGCCTGGCCCCGCCCTGCCGCGCGGACTCGTGCGCGATGATGCCCGGCAGGGTGTAGCGGGCGGCGACCCATGCGTTGACCGTCGGCAGGGCGCGCGTGTTGACGGCCGTCACGAAGTCGTCGACCAGGAAGTGGTGGCTGCCCTCGTGCCCGTTGTGCAGCGTGTCGAACTCCCGCGGCAGCCGCGCCCGGTCGTGCACCGGCGCCGACCCGGAGGTGAAGGCCGCCCGCAGCTCCGGCGCGATGTGCTGGAGCGAGGGATCGTCGGGCGACATCGTGGGCTTGGGCTCGAGGAGCTCACTGATGTCCTTCACGCCCTTCTTGTCCTGCCACAGCGCCACCGTCGCCAGCTGCTCCATGCTGCCCTCGGTCCCGAAGAACCGGAAGCGTGATTCGCGGATGTGCGACGGATAGCCCACCCGCCGGAACTCGTTCGTACGGAACGACCCGCCGCCCGCGACCTCGAACAGCGCGGTGGCGTTGGACACGTCGTTGCCGAACTGGCTGACGTCCTTGTCGAAGACGCCGTCGCCGCGGTCGTCCACCACCCCGATCGCCGACACGCTCACCGCGTGCGTCTGCCAGGCGCCGAGCACCCCGCCGACCGCGTGGGTCGGGTACAGCAGCGGGGGATAGCTGGCGGTCGCCTTCCAGTTCTCGCCGCCGCTGTAGCGGTACGCGTCGTAGAAGCCCAGGTCCATGTCGTGGACGTAGTCGCCCTCGGCGTAGAACAGCCGCCCGAAGGCGCCCTCGGCGATCTGGTTGCGGGCGTGCACGGTCGCCGGGTTGTACTGGCTGGTCTCGCCCATCATGTACGTCAGGCCGGTCGCCTTGACCGCGTCGATGATCGCCGCGATCTCCTCGGTGGTGATCGCCATGGGGACCGCCGAGTACACGTGCTTGCCGGCGTTCAGGCCCGCCAGGACCAGCGGGCCGTGCGTCCAGCGCTGGGTGAAGATCGCGACCGCGTCGACGTCCGCCGACTCCAGCATCGCCTCGTACGACGGGAAGGTCCCCGCCAGTTCCTGGGCGGCGGCGAGCCGCTCCGCGCGCTCGGGCAGCAGATCGGTGACGTACACGTCACCGACGCCGGGATGGGCCTGGAACAGCGTGGCGAACTGGCCGGAGAACTGGCCGGCACCGACGATGCCGAGTGAGAAAGTCATGGTGGTTACTTTTGCTTCGGAAGAATCTCGCCGTCAAGGGGCGGACGGAAGTAGGAAGGACGTCAGAAGGGCGCTTCTGCGGCGCACCCGGCGCACGGTAGGGTGGCCGGGTTACTTCAGTTCCGAAAGGAAATGGATGCCGTGTCCGACTGGCTGCCGCTGAGCCCCGCGGAACGCTCCGTAGCGATCGAGGTGCTCGTCCACGGCCCGCTGTCGCGCACCGAGCTGGCCCGCCGGCTGAACCTCTCCCAGGGCAGCCTCACCCGCCTCACCAAGCCGCTCATCGAGTCCGGGCTGCTCGTCGAGGCCCCCTGGGCGGGCGCCCCCGCGGAAGCGCGCCAGGGCCGCCCCTCGCAGCCCCTGGACGTGGTCGCCGAATCCCGCTTCTTCCTCGGCTTCAAGGTCACCGACGAGACGGTGTACGGCGTCGTCACCACCCTGCGCAGCGACATCGTCGCCCGCCTCGACCAGCCGCTCACCAGCCACGACCCCGAGGAGGTCGCCGACCTGCTGGCCCGGATGGCCGCGGAGCTGGCCGCCCGGCACCCCGCCGTCGCGGGCATCGGCATCGGTGTCGGCGGGTTCGTGCGCGAGCACGCGGTCGTCGGCGAGTCGCCGTACCTGAGCTGGCGTGACGTCCCGCTGGCCGAGCTGGTGCGGCGGCGCACCGGGCTGCCCGTCGTGGTGGAGAACGACGTGGCCGCCCTGGTCGAGGCCGAGACCTGGTTCGGCGCCGGCCGGGGACTCGACCGCTTCGTCGTCCTGACCATCGGCGCCGGCATCGGCTACGGGCTGGTGCTCGGCGGCCGGCGGGTGCCGTACGCCGAGGAGGACCGGGGCTTCGGCCGGCACTGGATCATCGACCCGCAGGGCCCGCTCACCCCGCAGGGCGAGCGCGGCAGCGCCGTGTCGCTGCTCACCATCCCCAGCATCCGCTACCAGATCCGGGCCGCCACCGGCCGCGACGCGTCCTACGAGGAGATCCTCGCCCGCGCCGCGGAGGGCGAGCCGATGTCCGCGCGGGTGATCGGCGAGGCCGGCCGGGCGCTGGGCACCCTGCTCGCGCACATCGCCAACTTCGTCGTGCCGCAGAAGATCCTGCTCGCCGGGGAAGGGGTCGGCCTGATGGAGGTGGCCGGGGACACGGTGCGGGACACCGTCCGCGCCCACCGGCATCCGCTCGCGGCGCCGATCCGCCTGGAGACCAAGGTCTCCGACTTCCACGACTGGGCGCGCGGGGCGGCCGTGCTGGCGATCCAGGTGCTGGTGCTCGGCGGGGACGGGCGCTGAACTGCCGTTTCCCCCCCGGACGTCCGCCGCCGCGCCACGACGAACTCCCGCTTCTCCCCGACTCATTGACGTGATGATTAACACGGTCCGATATGTCCGTATCGGTCGTACTTACTCACGGCGCCTTCACGTCGATCGGCATATGCTTCACACCATGTCCACCACTGTTGAAGCCGTCACCGAGCGATCGGCCGACGAGGTCAACGAGGAGATCCGGGCCCTGTGGCTCCGGTCGGGCGGGACACTGAGCACCGAGCAGCGCGAGGAATACCGGCGGCTCGTCCTCGAATGGGCGGCCGCGTCCCCGCACCAGCCGGACCAGGCGGCCTGACCGACCGTCCCGGGCACCCGCCGGGACGGGTGCCCTTCTCGTAGACCCATGGGCCCTGTCCTCGCAGCCCCCGGTCCCCGCCGTCAGCCCCAAGTAGCCGAGTAGTAGCGCTGGTACGCCTTACGGTCCTGCTCCGCGCGGAAGTAGCGGGTCGCGACCAGGGCGACCAGGCTGCCCCCGATCACCAGCAGACCCGGGCCGACATTACGGGTGTCCGTGAGCCGGGCGACCAGGCTGGTGTCGTCCGAGGTACCGACCGGCGCCGCCGAACCCGGCGAGGCCGCGCTCGGCGCGATCGCACTGTGGGTGGCCGCCGCGGACGGCGCCGGCGAGGCACCCTGGCCCCCGGCCGCGTTCTGCGTCGACCCGATCAACTGCACGTTCAGCGCCGCCATCGCCCGTGTCACCGGCTGGAAGAACGTCACCCCGCCCGTGGTGCAGTCACCGCTGCCGCCCGAGGTCACGCCCAGCGCGATGCCCTCCGAGAACAACGGACCGCCGCTGTCGCCCGGTTCGGCGCACACGTTCGTCTGGATGAGCCCGGTGACCGTGCCCTCCGGATAGTTGACGGTGGCGTTGAGGGCGGTCACCGTGCCGTCGTGCAGCCCGCTGGTGGAGCCGCTGCGGAACACCTTCTGCCCGACCGTCGGATCGGCCGACCCCGTGATCCGCACGCCCTGGCCGTTGCCGATGGCGACCACGTCGGCGTTGGCACCGGCCTTCCCGCCTGCGTACTGGATCAGCGAGAAGTCGCTGCCCGGGAACTGCGTGTTGATCGTGGTGCCCACCTGCTGGTTGTTGCCCTGGCCCTCGTCGAACCAGATGGTGTTGGCCGGTCCGCAGTGACCGGCGGTGAGAATGAAGTCGGTCGTTCCGTTGGTGACGTTGAACCCCGCCGAACAGCGGCCGCCCGTCGACAGGATCGGCTGCGCACCGTTGAGCCGGGTGGTGAACGTGCCCTCCGAGCGCTGCATCTGCACAAAAGTGCCGATGCCCGCGGCGACCCGGCTCAGGTCCGACCAGTGGGAGGCGGAGACCGTGCTGTCGGCCTCCACCATCACCCGGTTGGTCCGGTAGTCCACCACCCACGCGGTGCCGGCCACCCGCGGCGCCCCACGGAGCGTGGCGGTGGCCGCCTTCAGCTCGTTCATGCTGTGCGACACCATCTTGGGCTCGGCACCCGCCTGCTTCACCATCGCCGCGGCCTGTTCGTCGGTCACCGCGACCACCGGCTTGCCGTCGGCGCCGATCCAACTGCCCGCCGTACGGGCCGTACCGAGCTCGGCCACCAGCGCGGCGCCGGTGTCACCGGCCTCCGTCGCGGAGCTGAACGGGACGGCGGACGTACCGGGAGTCTCGCTCGCCATGGCCGTGGTGACCATCGCGCCTCCCAGAAGGAGTCCGCCGACCGCCGCCAGCTGTGTCCCCCGCCGGACGACCCGTCGTCGTGCGTGCCTCATCCATGGCTCCCGAAACCCCGAACGCGCGGTGTGGACACCGCGGGGCCCTCCGGTCATCGAGCGCCCTGCTCTTCATACGGGTGCGGGCGCCGGGGTGTTCACCACGACGGTGATCTTTGCGATCCGTGGCGGTACGACATGGCCGTCCGGGCACGTTCCAGGGCACCCCGGGGCCGCCTATCTTGACCCCATGACCAGCATCCAGCAGGAGAACCCGGACGAACCGAACCCGCTGCGCGCTCTCACCCTCGACCGACTGCGACGCCGTACCAGCATGAAATGGCGCACCTATCCGCAGGACGTGCTCCCGGTATGGGTGGCGGAGATGGACGTGCCGCTCGCCGGACCGGTCGTCCGCGCGGTCACGGACGCGATGGAACTCGGGGACACCGGTTACCCGGCGGGCACCGGATACGCCGAGGCGTTCGCCGCGTTCGCCGCCAAACGCTGGGGCTGGCACGGGCTGGACGTGGCCCGCACCGCGATCGTCCCCGACGTGATGCTCGGGGTGGTCGAGATGCTGAGACTGGTCACCGGGCCCGGCGATCCGGTGGTCGTCAACTCGCCGGTGTATCCGCCGTTCTACCAGTTCATCGAGCACGCGGACCGGCGGGTGGTGGAGGCCCCGCTCGGCGCCGACGGCCGTATCGACCTCGACGTCCTGGCGGAAGCGTTCCGCGGGCTCGGCGGCGGGCGGGCCGCCCATCTGCTGTGCAGCCCGCACAACCCGACCGGCACCGTCCACACCGCCGAGGAACTCGCCGCCGTGACGGAACTCGCCGAGCGGTACGGCGTCCGGGTCGTCGCCGACGAGATCCACGCCCCGCTCACCGCCCCCGGCGTCGACTTCGTGCCGTATCTGAGCGTGCCGGGCAGCGAGCGCGGCCTGTCCCTGCTGTCGGCCTCGAAGGCCTGGAACCTGGCGGGCCTCAAGGCCGCGCTCGCCGTCGCCGGACCCGGGGCCGCCGCCGACCTCGCCCGGATGCCGGAGGAGGTGAGCCACGGCCCCAGCCATGTCGGCGTCATCGCGCACACGGCCGCCCTCACCGACGGCACCGCCTGGCTGGACGCCCTGCTGGCCGGCCTCGACGAGAACCGGCGCCTGCTCGCCGCCCTCCTCGACCGCCACCTGCCCGCGATCCGGTACCGGCCGGCCGAGGCCACCTACCTCGCCTGGCTCGACTGCCGCGCCCTCGGACTCGGCGACGACCCGGCCGAGGTCTTCCTGGCGCGCGGCCGGGTCGCCGTCAACTCCGGGATCCCCTTCGGCACGGGCGGCGCCGGGCACGTACGGCTCAACCTGGCCACCTCGCCCGAGGTGATCACGGAAGCGGTACGGCGGATGGCGACGGCCCTGGTCTGAGGCGCAGCGCAGCGGGGGCGACCCCTACACTTCCCGCATGGACGACACCACCGGGACCGATCTCGACCGGCTCGGCGCCGGCAAGTACCTGCTCGTCACCAGCTATCGCAAGGACGGCAGCCCCGTCCCCACCCCGGTCTGGGTGGTGCGGGACGGAGACACGCTCGGCGTCTGGACGGCCGCCGACACCTGGAAGGTCAAGCGGATCCGCCGTCGCGCCGATGTCCGGGTCGGCCCCTGCGACCTGCGCGGACGCCCGACCGGCGACCCGGTCCCGGCCACCGCCGAGATCGCCGACGAGGCCACCACCGCCCGCTACCGCGACCTCATCGCCCGCAAGTACGGCATCACCGGCCGGCTCACCCTGCTCGGCAGCAGGCTGCGGCGTGGCCGCGAGGGCACCGTCGGCATCCGGGTGACCCTCGCGCCCTGAGGAGGCCGTATCTCCCCAGGGCGCGAGGAGCGCAACACGCGTCCGGCCGCGTGAGGAGTGCTGCGCAACGCGTCCGGCCGCGTGAGGAGTACTACGAGGCGTCCCGCACCGTGCCGTTCAGTGCCAGACCGCCCGGCAGCGGTTCGCCCTCGTCGCCGGTCTGCCGGAAGCTGACCGACTCGGCCGGCTCACCGACCCGGTCCTCGACGGTGGGCACGGTCACGTCGAGGCCGGTCTGCCCGGCCGGGACGTCCAGCCACAGATAGAGGCCGTCCACCGTGGACAGAGGGCGTTCCGGGTCCGGTTCGGCGCCGGAGGCGTCGGCCAGCCAGTGCGGGTCGACGTCCTTGGTGGACAGCTCCGGAGCGCCGCCGTCGGGCCGGACCGGGACGAACAGCGAACCGATGTCCGTGTCCGCGGCCTCCGACAGCGAGATCCGCCACTTCAGCGCCGAGCCCTCCGTCACCTGGTCCGCGAGCGGGGTCACGGTGACCGTGGGCGCCGGGTCGTCGTCGTGCACGGTCAGCCCGCCCCGGTAGGAGCCGACGACCGCCCCGTGGACGGCCTTGACCAGCACGTCGTACGACCGGTCGGCGCCGTAGCGGGTGTTGCCCCGCACCTCGACCGGCACGTCGACCGCCTGGCCGCCGGGCCGCACGGTGACCAGGCGGTCCTGCGCGGTACCGGTCGCCGGGTCCACGACGTACAACCGGACCTGGCCGCTGCCCCGCCCGGACACCCGCACCGGAACGTGGTAGGTGCGCACGCCCGAGTCGCCCTCGTCGACCGTGAGACGGCCGACGTCGACGCGCGGCAGCGCCGCCGCCCGTACCGCCGGGGTGCCCGGCCGCCAGCCCCAGGCGTCCATCAGCCAGGCCTGCCCCGAGGCTGAACGCGTGGTCAGTTCAAGGGACTTGACCGAGCGCAGCTCGACCCCGGCCCGGCGGGCGGCGGTCAGCGGTACGCGCAGTTCACGCGCCCAGTAGGACGCGGTGCGCTCGCTGCCGGGCAGCCCGTCGACCTGGACCCGGCCCAGCGTCGCCCTACGGCCGTGGGTGTCGGTGACGGCCACGTCGAGTCGGGTGCCCTTGGTGTTCGGGGGCACGAAGACCCGGAGCGCGAGTGCCTGGGCGCCCCGGAGGGAGACCGGCCGCGCCACCTCGACGCGGGTCGCCGCTCCCGCGGCCGTCCAGCGCAGCGCGACCGCGTTCCGCCCTGCCTCCCGTGCCGTCTCCCACTGCGCGAAGTGCGGCGAGCCGCCCTGGGCGCCCTCGCCCAGACAGGCCACCGCCGGGTCGGGATCGGCCGCGGCGCACAGCCGGCCACCGGTCACGGTCACCTTGCCGTCCGGCAGGAACCCGGCGCCACGGTTCGCGCCGACCGCGTGGCTGAGCACGCGCGCCGGATCCGCCGACGGCGCCCGCCGCCCCGAACCGTCCAGCAGCGGCCGCACCTTGTCGTCCCCCGCGACGAACAGCCGGGCCGCCGCGGCGATGTACGTCGAGCCCGCCCGGTGCTGCTGGTCGGCGGTCAGCCGGGTCGCGGTCCGCTTGGAGCAGACCGGGTCCCGCTGGTCCGCGTCGTCGTAGAAGTCGTCCTCCGCCGGGGCCTTTGCCTGTCCCGGCGTCCACTCGGTGTTGAAGAAGTTGTGGTTGGCGCCGATCACATAGACCGCGCTGTGCAGGGCCCGGCCGGCGCCGACCGCGCGGGTGCCGTCGACGTACACCTCGCCCTGGAGGTCGGAGACATCGCCGTCACAGCCCGGCAGGACGGTGAGCGACGGCACGTCCGGCACCGGGTTCTGGCCGAAGACGGTGGGGCCGATCAGCACGGTGCCGTTGATGTGCCAGCGGACCCTGCCGTGGTAGCCGTCCTGGTCGGCCGGCGGCGGGTAGAGGCTGTCCAGCGCGGCCCGGTTCACGCCCTCGCCGCCCCGGGAGTGGCCGATCAGCAGCACCCGGGAGAGGTCGGCGCGTGGTGCCTCACGCACGATCCGGGGTGCCTGCCGGGGGTTGTGCGCCCAGTCGGCCCAGTGCGCCAGGTGCTGCCGGATCAGCGAGGAACGGGCCTGGGCGCCGCCGTCCTCGGCCTGCCAGTCCTGGCCGTTGATCCCGTTCGCCGAGATCGACACGGTCACATAGCCCTGCGACGCCAGCAGCCGCTGGTCGCGGAGATAGCCCCGATGGCTCGGTATCGGGAGCGTCCCGGCCGGGCAGGGCCAGGCGCCGGACGCCTGCCCGTCGTCGCCGTGCGGGGCGTAACAGGTGGCGTGGCGGCCGTGCAGGAACAGCGCGAGCGGGCGCGGGCCGGGGATCCCGGTGGGCGCGACCACCACGGCGTTCATCTCGACCGGGACGGAGAACCCGGGCAGGCGCACCGACTTGAGGTGGTACTCGCCGGAGGTCGTGCGGTAGCGGCCGGGCTTGCCCGGGTCCACCGGGCCGGCGGGCAGTGGAGCCGGCGGCCGGGCGGCCGCCGCGGGTGCCTCGGTGGCCGCGGACCGGGTGTCCAACCGCCGTCCGCCCGACCAGACCTGAAGGTCTGTCAGCTCACCGGTGCGAGCTGCTTCGAGGCCGAGCCGGAAGGTGTGCCCGTCCCGCTCCGGCTTCGGCACCCCCAACAGCCGTCCGTCCGACCGGAATTCCACCCGTGCGTCGCCCATCGGCACCTGTCTGCCGGACCGCCACACCAGTTGGGGCGCCGAGCGACCCTCGTCGATGCGCCAGCCCGGCGGCAGCTTCCCGCCGGACTCCGCGGTTGCCGGGGCCGGCCGGGCGTGCGCGGCGGTGCCGGACACCCCTCCCACGAGCGCGAGCACCGCGGCCGCGGTGACCCATATGCGCCGGGTACGGACCAATGTTCCCTCCTCGGAAGGCGAGGACGGGCGCCCCAGCCGTCCCGAGGAGCCCCTCGCGCCCCGGAGGACGGGGAGCAGGGTCTGTGGGTTGCCTGTGAAGGAAGAGGGATTGGTTACTTACGGGAGGGGGAGGTGGAGCATCCTCGCCCAGGGCGTCGGCCGCCGCGGAACGGGATTCCCGACCGTCAGCTCCACGCCCGGTACGGCTCGTCGAGCAGTTGGAAGACCGGTTCGCCCCGGACCGGGTCCTTCGCCGTGGAGAGCCTGACCCGGTCGCCGCTGTGGATGCCGATCGGCGGGCCCATGACCCGGCCCCGCACGACGAATCCCTCGGCCATCTCGATCAGGGACACGTTGCGCGCGGCGGGCGTGTTGCGGTGCACCACCGTGGAGTGGCGGACCGTGCCGGTGCCCTCGCTGCGCTCCGTGCGCAGTTCGCTGCCCTGGCAGACCGGGCACAGCAGCCGGTGGTAGGTGGCGGTGCCGCACCAGGTGCAGCGCTGGAAGACGATGGCGTCCTTGTGGAGGTCCGCGGGGCGGTGGTCCGCGGGCGCGGGGTCGAGAACGCTCGTCGCGAATCCGACCGCCGACTGCGCGGCGCTCGCTGAGTGGTGGTACACGCTGGTCAACTCCCTGCGCTCGCCCGGAAACCCGAATCCCGCGTGCCCGGACCCGGCCGCGCACGCACATGCCCGGTTCGCCGTGCCACCGTGCACGTCGTCAGAGTATGGCACTGAGTGTCAGCAGTAAAGGCACTGCGTACCCCTAAATTGCGGGGATTCCGCGGCTGGTCACCGGATTCCAGGCCCGTCAGGCACGGCCGAACGCGGTCTCGATCTCCTGCACCACCCGCCACAGCGGAGCGTCCCGCCGGGAGACCAGGACGACCACGTCGTCCGGGTGTTCCACCAGTCCGCCGAACAGCGCGGCCGACGCCCCGTCCGGCGCGGGCCCGGCGTCCTCGGTGCCGAACGCGGCCTGTACGTACCCGAGGGCATGGTCGACCGTCGCCGCCGCGTCGCCCTCGCCGTCCGAACGCAGCCAGGAGCGCAGGGCGTTGTTGTGCGCCGCGACCACGGCCGCCGCGATCACGTCCGCCCGCAGCGTCCCGTCCGGCCGGCCGGCGTACCGGCCGCGCAGATACTCGGCCAGCGCGCGCTCGTAGCGCCACACCACCGACAGTTCGTACGCGCGCAGCCCCGGGACCTTCTTGGTCAGCCGGTAGCGCTGCACCGAGAACGTCGGGTTCTCCGCGTACATCCGCAGCACCAGCCGGGCCGCGTCGCACACCCGCCGCACCGGCTCGCACTCGGGCCCGCTCGCCGCCAGGAAGGCGGTCATGTCGGCCAGGCAGCCCTCGTGGTCGGGGAAGACCACATCCTCCTTGGAGGGGAAGTACCGGAAGAACGAGCGCCGCCCGACCCCGGCCAGGGCAACGATGTCGTCGACGGTCGTCTGCTCGTAGCCGCGCTCCAGGAAGAGCCGGAAGGCCGCCGCGACCAGGGCGTCCCGCATGGGCGGCTTCGCGTGCGGCGCGGTGCTGCTGGAGCTCATGGACGCGAACGTAGCACTCCGCCGCACTCATGGCACTCAGTGCACGCCGGGTGGGGAACTGAGTGCACTCCTCTTCGGCTGGTCCTGCTCGGGCTGAACCGGCGGACCGGTCCTGCCGTATGTGTTCTCGGGGATCGCGGACACCCGTGCGTACGGGACGTAGAAGGAGAGCAGTGTGTCGACACCGCCCGACCCTGAGCAGCCGCACCGCGGGCCGATCCTGGAACCGGTCCGAGTCCTGCGCCCCCGCCGACTCGACGCTCTCGCGGAGCTGATGCGCGAGATCCGGGAGGAGGCGGAGGCCGACGAGAAGGCGAGAGAGGCCGGCAAACAGACCGGGAAACAGACCGGCGGGCAGACGGGGAAACGGACCGGGAAACAGCCGGGTCCGACGGACTTCGAGGCCTTCGACGGAGACCGCTGGCCCGGTGCCGGCACGGAGGACGAGACCCAGGAACTGCCGCCGGTCACCGACGGCCCGCGCGGCCACGGCCATGGCGCCCGTTCGTCCCGCGCCTTCGGCTTCGGCCCCGGACTGCGCCGGGCCGCGGCCGTGGTGGCCGTCGGCGCGGCCGCCCTGGTCGGCTTCGGCTGCGCCCTGCTGCTGCCCGGCCGCGAGGGCACCGCCGCGGCCGCCCAGCCCTCCCCGTCCGCCACCACGGCACCGGCCACCACACCACCGGCCTCGGACACCTCCACCGACCCCGACGGCGCCGGCACCCTCCGCGAGGGCGCCACCGGTCCCGAGGTCGTCGACCTGGAGCAGCGCCTCCTGCGCATTCCGGACGTCTACCGCGACGGCTCCACCGCCGGAACGTACGACGCCGCCCTCACCGCGGCGGTGGAACGCTTCCAGATCTGGTACGGCATCAGCGGCGACGAGCGCGGCGTCTACGGCGACGACACCCGCAGCGCCCTGGAGTCGCGCACCAGCCCGACGGACGGCTGAGCGGGGACGAACGGCCCGGTGACCGGTCCCGTCGGCCGGTACGGCGAGCACTTTCGAACGCCGGGCAATGGATCAGGAAAACGCCGGGACCGTGCGAGGAACGGGCGTCACCATGGGCAGCCACCCGGCAGCTCCGTGCCGCCGCGTTCCCACCGTACGACCCCGAAGGCCATGCCGATGAACGGCTCCCGCATCCCGGGCCTGCTGCTGCCCGCCGTGTTCCTGCTGGCCGTGGTGGTGGGCCTGTTCTGGTACTGGCGGCACCGCGACGACGACTGACCGCCGTGGCCGCCCCGCTACTCCTCGTCCGCCATCGGCACCCGGATGTCCAGCACGCACACGTCGTCCCGCCGTTCGCCCTCCAGCATCGCGGCGAGCAGCGCCTCCAGGGACCCGGGTTCGAGGGTACGGACGGCCTCGGCCAGCCGGGTCAGGCCCATGTCGATGTCCTCGCCGGGCCGCTCCACCAGACCGTCGGTGTACAGCAGCAGCCGGTCGCCGGGCTTCAGCCGGAACTCGGCGGACTCGTAGACCGGGTCCGTCGAGGCCCCGAGCAGCATGCCGTCGGGGCGGTCCAGCCGCCGGACCTCGCCGGCGCGCACCAGCAGCGGCGGCAGGTGACCCGCCTGGGCCCAGACGAGACGGCGCTCGGCGGGCTGGTACCGGGCGAGCACGAGGGTCGCGGTGGACTGGCTGTCGCGCGAGTGCAGGAGCAGGAAGTTCAGCCGGGCGAGCGCGCCGGTCAGCGAGGAGCCGGTGGTCACCATGCCCTTGGCGGTGAACCGGAGCTGGGCCATCGTCGCGACGGCGTCGACACCGTGGCCCGCCACGTCGCCGACGACGAACAGCGCCGAGTCGTCGGGAAGTTCGATGGCGCTGAACCAGTCGCCGCCGACGTGCACCCCCGCCTGCGCGGGCAGGTAGGCGACCTCGACCCGCAGCCCGCACAGCCGCACCGGTCCGCTGGGCAGCGGGAGCAGCGCGTGCTGGAGCCGGGTGGCCAGCGCGCGCTCGGCCTCCAGGATGCCGCGCTGCATCAGGATCGCCCGCTCGCTGTCCACCAGGGCGAGTTCGGCGCTGCGCTGCGCGGTGAGGTCCTGGACGAAGCCGTGCACCTCGACGACCATGCCGTCCGCGGCGGTCACCCCCTCGGCGACGGCCCGCAGATGCCTCACGGTGTTCCCGGTCCTGATCCGGAACGGGACGTCGAACGACCCGCCGGTGCGGGCGAGTTCGGAGACCGCGCGGGCCAGCGCATGGGCGTCCTCGGGCAGCACCAGGTCCGGCAGCAGGTCCAGCGCGACCGCGCCGCGGCCCGGGTCGCGGCCCAGGATGGTGTACACCTGGGACGACCAGGTGACCTGACGGGTGATCAGGTTCCAGTTCGCCCAGCCGAGGTTGCCCAGCCGCTGCATGTCCGCCAGCCGCTGTTCCTGCCGCTCCTGCACGTCGTGCCGCAGCCAGGTCACCAGCAGCCCGTCGCCGAGCCGCGTGGCCCGCACCGAGTAGGCGGCCCGCACGGTCGCCCCCGCGACGGTCTCCTCGCGGACGAACGCCTCGCCCTCGTACGGCTCCCCGTCGAGCGCCTTGAGATACCCCTGCCACAGGGACTCCCCGGCGACGGAGGGACAGCTCTCCAGGATGTGCGAGCCGACCAGCTCGCGGCCGGTGCGGCCGAGGATGTCGACGGCGTTCGGGCCGGCCGCCTCGATGCGGTAGTCCTCCACCTCCCCGGTGGCGGTGCGCAGCGGGGTCAGCAGGACCGCCGCTCCCGGCAGTGCGTCCAGCACCGTCTGCACCGTCCGGGAGAAGTCCGGGGCCGGCGGTTCGGCCGGGGTGCCGAGGGCGGTGAGCCGGCCCGCGCACAGGCGGGCGACGGCCCGCAGCAGCTCGCGTTCCGCCGGCCCGAAGACCGCGTCCTGCCGGCGCAGCACACCGAGGGTCACACCGGCCGTGTCCCCGGTCGTGACCGGCAGCCAGGCCCGGGACAGCCAGCGCCCGGGCGGCTCGTCGATGAGGCGGTGGTCCTGCCGGTCCCGGTCGAAGTGCTCCAGCCAGAGGGGCTCACCGGTCTTGAGGGTCTCCAGCGGGGCGAACCCGCTCAGCGGCGGTACCCGGTGCCACTGGGCGGCGAGCGTCGCGTCGACACCGGCGTACCCGATGAGTTCGAGCCCGTGGCCGGGCGGCCGCCGGTACAGCAGCACCGCGTCGGCGCCGACCCCGGGCGCCAGGTGGTCGAGCAGCGTTCCGGCCAGTTCCTGCGGGGAACCGACGTGCACCAGGGCTTTGCCGAGGCGGCCGAGCGTCTCGGCGGTGCCGGGCGGGGCGGGCGACTCGCGGGGTTCCGCCGGGGCGGGCGGTTCGGTGCCGGGACCGACGGCCGGGGGCACGGCGGGCATCAGGGCGCCGAGGGTGAGCCAGCACTCCTCCAGCAGGGTGCGGTTCCCGGCCTGGGCCCGCTGCAGAAGCGCCTCGTGCGCGGCGTCGGGGGAGCAGCCCGTGGTGGCCATCAGGGCGCCCTTGGCCCGTTCCACCACGGCGGAGGCGGCCACCTGGTCCCGCAGCCGGTCCAGCTCGGCGCGCTGCCGGGACACGACCTTGGCCAGAGCCGCCGGCTCGGCGACGGCGCCGGTGTCGACAGGTGACGCTTGCTCGCTGGTCACGGATCGAGCATGGCACAGGACGGTGCATCCGATCACACCCGTGCCGGATCGGTGAAGGATCCGAGCGTCCTCGGATCGGAACCGGTCCGGAGCCGGACCGGAACGGTCAGCGGCCGGTACTGTGCCCGACGAGTGACTCGGTGACGGCGCGGACGCTGCGCGCGATGTGCTGGAGTTGCAGCACCTCCGCCGCGTACAGCTTGATCGTGTGCTCGATGACCGACTCCGGCAGCCCCAGCAGGGGCAGTTCGGCCCGCGCGGTCTGCAGTGCCGTGCGGGCCACCCGGATCTCGTGCTGGACCTGGATCTGCGCGTGCCGGGCGAGCAGTACGGGGTGCCGGATCAGCGCCGGGTAGCTGGCGTAGCGGGCCGGCACCAGCTCGCGCAGCCACTTGGTGGCGGAGCGCTCCCAGTCGTAACTGCCCGGCGTCTTGACCTGGCAGGGCCAGTCGGGACTGATGCGGGTGGTCGTCGTCAGGGTCATGATCATCGCTTCCGGGGTGCGGCGTCGGGAAGGGGTGGTCGACGGATGTCTGGGCGGCTCCGGCCTAGGGGATGGCCGGAGCCGCCGCGGGCGAATCGCGCAGGCGATGCCCGTTCGAACACCCCGGGCGCCGACGCGGGTAGGAGACGGCGGCTGGGGGTGTCCGTGCAGGGACCCCGGGCGTCGGCCGCCGGCACTGCGGTGGTGCTGCGTGCGCATGGGCGGTCCGTCGGCTTTCTCGGGGCGGGTGCGAGCGGTGCGTCCTCGGTGCGGAACGTGCCCGGAGTGTGCCGGGGTGATCCGTGAGCAGTATTTATATATGCCTTCCGGTTTGCAAGACGTATGAAAACATTCATGCGTGAATTGCGGTGAATAATCCCGCTACGGGCCGCTGCTGCGGCGGGAAGGGAAGGGACGGCCGGTGCGCCCCGGGTCAGTCCTTGAGGAAGAACTGGTGCTGCTCGGCGACGTGCTCGTACTCCTCCAGGCGTGCCTGGGTGCGCTCCGGGTCGGCATCGGTCATGGCCTGCAGCAGGGCCGCGGCCATCAGGCCGGGCGCCGCATAGGTGTCGAAGACCAGGCGGGACCCGATGCCGGTGCTGAAGGTGACGTCGGCCTCGTCGGCCAGCGCGCCGAGCGCCAGATCGGTCACGAGCGCGACCCGCAGACCCGCGGTGCGCGCCACCTGGATCGCGGTGAGCGTCTCCTGCGCGTGCCGCGGCATACCGAACGCCAGCACCCAGGTGCCGCCCGCCTCCCGCGACTGCAGCAGCGAGTCGTAGGCCACGCTGCCGCCCCGCGTCACCAGCCGTACGTCGGGGTGGATACGGCGGGCGGCGTAGGCGAAGTACTCCGCCAGCGAGACGGAGATGCGCAGGCCGAGCACGGTCAGCGGGGAGGACTGGGACAGCTCGCGGCCGATCCAGATCACCCGGTCCGGGTCGGCGAAGTCCCGGCGCAGGTTCTCCAGGTTCTCGATCTCGGCGTCGACGGCCGCCTGGAGTTCGTTGCTGCGGTGCTCGGTGGCGGCCCCGGTGCCGCCCGCCAGGGTGCGCAGCGCGATCGACTGGAGCCGCTCGCGCAGCGCGGGGTAGCCGTTGAAGCCGACCGCGCCCGCGAACCGGGTCACCGACGGCTGGCTGACCCCGACCCGCTCGGCGAGGTCGGTGATCGACAGGAAGGCCGCCTCGGTGATGTGGTCGATCAGGTACTGGGCGATGCGGCGCTGACCGGGGGAGAGCCGGGGGCCGTCGAAGAGCTCGCGCAGCTGGGAGGTGGGCGCGGCCTCCGCCTCCGGCACCGTCTTGCCCGAGGTGATCGCGGATGCCTGTGCGCGAGCCTGCTGCGGCGATGGCACCGAAGCGCCTCCTTTGTCTCCCACGAGGACTCAACATAGCTCACTGACCGTGGTGACCAGGGGTTGTGCCGACAGCCCGACCGCCCCGGCGGCCGCAAGCACAACGTGCGCGGCCGGCGCCGGGGTTCCGGTGGTCACCGCCGGTAGACGGTGATGGAATGCCCGACGTCGTCGACGGCACGGCTGCTGTCGATCAGCGCGGCCAGCCGGCCCTTTGCCTTGGCGACCGACGAGTCCGAGACGACCAGTAGCCCGTGCACCTCGCGGGGCGGCACCGTGCGGGGGTCGGTGGCGTGGATGCCGTAGTACGCCGGGATGCCACTGCCCTTGTAGACCAGCCAGATCCGCTCGCCCGGGTAGCGCTCCCGCAGCCGGTCGGCGAGCCGGCCCAGGTCCTGGCCCCAGTCCACGTTGGAGTCGTGCAGCCGCAGATGCGTCTTCGCCGGACCGCCGAACGCTTCGTTGGAGTACGGCAGATAGAAGGGGAACGTGCGCAGCGAACTCACCGCGACGAACAGCAGCAGCGCCCCGCCCATCGGCCGTGACCACCGCCACCGCACCGCCAGCACCGCAGCTCCGCCCACGGCCAGGAACATCGGCATGAACAGCGCGTACCGCGTCCCGAAGTCCCGCGACCCGGTCATCGCCGAGGCCAGCAGCACCGACGGCGGCAGCAGCACGTACGGCGCGGCCGGCCGCAGCCGCCGTACCGCCAGTACCGCGACCGCACCGGCCGCCCACAGCGCCAGCATGCCCAGCGGGGTCTTCACCAGCAGGGCGGCCGGCAGGTAGTACCAGCGGGAGCCGGTGTAGAGGTGCCCGAACAGATAGCCCTGCCAGGGATAGTCCTCCAGGCCGAACTGCAGGCGCATGCCGTCCCGGTAGGCGTGCGGGAAGGGCATCAGATCCACCAGCAGGCCCCGCACACCGTGGATCGCCGGGACCGGCACCGCGGACACGGAGCGCAGCCGGGGATCGACGGCCAGATAGGACAGCCACACGACGGCGACCGCCGTCGCCGTCACCACCGCCGCGGCCGTGAGCGTGCGCCGCACCCGGCCCGGGCGCACGCCCCACACCGACAGCACCGCCAGTGCCGGCAGCACCGGGAGCGCGGGCAGCACGCTCATCTTCGTCGCCACCGCCGCGCCCAGCGCGGCCCCGGCGAGGGGCAGATACAGCCGGGGGCGGCGTCGCGCCCGCCACAGCAGCCAGGCCGACGTCAGCACGAACCCGGCCGACGGCACGTCCAGGGTGGCCAGCGAACCGTGCGCGATCAGGTCGGGGGAGAAGCAGTACAGGGCGAGCGCGAGGAGCCCGGCGGCCGTACCGAGGACCTCGCGGGCGAAGGCGAAGACCACCAGGGCGAACAGCAGCGTCAGCGCGATCACCGGCAGCCGGGCCCACAGCATCAGCCGCCAGGGGTCGTTGCCCGACGCGTACAGCAGATGCCGGCCCACCTGCCCCTGGTCACCCCGGTACGACGGGTCGTAGTGCGGGTCGGCGACCGCGATCCCGGCCATGACGACGAGCTTGCCGAGCGGCGGGTGCTCGGGGTTGTAGCGCAGCCGGTGCTCGTGGAGGTAGTCGGTGGCCGCGGCCACGTAGACCGGTTCGTCGATGGTGGGCGTCTGCTGGACGGCGGTGGTCACCATCGCGACCGCCATCTGGCCGAGCAGCAGCACCACCAGGACCGGCACCAGCCACCGGCGGCGGGCCCGCAGGGCGGCGGTCAGCCGGGCCGCGGGGGCGGGCCGTGGGGCGGGTGTGGGGTCGTCGAGGTGGCCGGGATCGAGGACCGACTGCTGTTCGCTTGCCATCATCCGCCCCGCGGGGACGCCGGGCCCGCGGTGACGGGAGCGATCAGGAGCAGGGACATGGGCCCTACTGTCGCATCGCTCCCGCCACCGGGCGCGTCACCGCTTCACGAGTCGCACCGACAGACCGTCTGCCGTGTACACGGGTACGGCCCGCAGCTTGTCGGAGTTCAGCTCGATGTGGTCGAACTGTCCGCGCAGCCGCGGCGCGTCGAGCACCGGGAGGGTGCAGCCCGCGGCCGGCGGGTGTTCGGTGTCGAGCTTCAGGGACAGCGTGCTGCCCTTGCCCAGCACGGCCAGGTGCTTCACCTGGAGCGGCGCCTTGCGGCCCTGCCCCGGCGTCACCTCCAGGGTGCCCGCGTCCTGCGTGTAGGTCCCCCGCACGAACAGGTCCCCGGTCACCCGCAGGGTGCCGGCCTCGATCCGGACGTCGCCGCGGCCCAGCGCCTCGTCCGAGGCGGCGACCAGGGTGCCCCCGGCCACCACGGTGCCGCCGCGGTAGCCGTTGCCGCCGGTCAGCGTCAGCGTGCCGGTGCCCTGCTTGGTCAGGCCGCCGTGGCCGTCGATGTCGTGGCGCCAGCTGTCGGCCGCCGAGAAGCCGCCGGCCGCCGCGTCCAGGGTGACCGTGACGTCCGTGTCGAAGGCGCCGTAGCCGTCCGCCGCGGCGAACAGGTTGAGGCGGCCCCACTGCTCGACGCCGTCCAGCAGCACGTAGCCGGCGGGCAGGGCGGTGCTGCGCAGCACCTCGCGGCGCTGGTCGGCGGTGAGGTAGGGCTGGCGGGTCTCCAGCAGTACCTCGGCGCCCTTGGGCACGGTGAGCGGCAGGTCGCCGCCCTGCCGCCGCAGGACGTACGTCAGCCGGGGGGTGGCCGCGCGCTCGTTGGCCGCGCGGTCGGCGTACGGGTCGGCGGCGGTGCCGGCCGAGTGGGCGTAGGCGTACAGGGTGTCGGCGGTGCTGCCGGTCCGCGCCTCGAAGTAGGCGAGGGCCTGGGCGCGGGCGGCCGCCTTGAGGGCGGCGTTGGCCGGGTCGGCGAGGGTGGCGGCGGCCAGGGCGGTGGCCATGATGCGGCCGCCGAGCACGTCGACGGTGTTGTGCATGCCGGCGATGATGCGGGTGTCGCTCAGCTCCAGGGCGCGGGCGACCAGCTCCTGGAAGCGCTCCGGCACCGCGTAGGCGTAGGCGAGGCCCGCCAGGTGGAAGGCGTTGGTGTGGCCGGAGGGGAAGCCGCCGTCGTCGACCGGGGAGGTGTTGCGCTGGCGCAGCAGCTGCGGGGCGACGATCACCTCGGAGTCGTAGACCGGGAAGCCGTAGGCGTCGGTCCTGCCGGTGTCGACGACCTCGCTGTCCTCGTTCATGCGCCACGGACGCGGGTACTGGTAGGCGTACTTGGAGGGGTTGCCGGAGGCGTAGTTGCCGCGCACGGTGTCGACCAGCTCGGCGACCTTGCCCAGTGCCGAGTCGTGCGAGCCGGCACCGAGCGCGGAGCCCGCCGGGGCGTCGGCCGGGACGGCGTCGTTGACGGTGGTCGCGGGCGTCCCGTCGGGGGCGCTGGTGATCGAGGTGACCGCGAGCGAACCGGTCTTGTACAGGTCCGCCAGCGGGCCGAGGCCGGCGATCATCGCGTAGCTCTGGTGCTGGCGGTCGTAGAGGAACGCCTTCTTCGCCTCGGCCGCGGAGCGCCTGGCGGTGATCTTGGCGCAGTAGCGCATGTTGTCGCGCAGGATGTCGGCGCGCAGCACGCTCCCGGTGTTCCAGGCGGAACCGGTCTTCCATATCCGCGCGAAGCCGCCGAGGATGCGGACCACCGCGTTGGTGTCGGCGGTCAGGTTGGTGCTGATGTTCGTCTTGTAGTCGTCGACGAACGCGAGAGCGGTCGCGGCCTTGGCGTCCGCGGCGGCGAGCCACCCGGCGAACGTCGGGGCCGCCAGCACACCCGCCGACGCGCCGAGCGAGGTCTTCAGGAATCCCCGTCGGCCGACGGGGATTCCACGGGCCGGAGAAGCGGAGCGGTGCCCGGCAGGTGACGGCATGGGTGTGCCTCTCTTGAGTTCTGGGGGAGTTCACGCGGACGGTCGATGCTCCGGATGCGCGTGAGCGTGTGGGTTCGCGTGGGAAAAGTGTTGAACGAGCGAAGTTCTAGGGCGAGTTCGTGTCCCGGCGGTCATGGTCCGACGACCCTCGCATGACCCGGAGTTGAACGACAGCCCGGTGGTTCACAGGAAGAACAGGCCTGGACCTGCGTGTTCGCAGCACCGAACGGCCCGTGGTCCAGGCATGCGGGACCGGACGGGCCGCGGACGGGTTTCTCACAGGATCGAACGTGCCAGCGCCACCGCGCCCTCGACCGGCGGGAGCCGCAACGGCTGTGGCCGCGCCCCGGGTACGGCCTCGGCGAGCGCGGCCGAGAAGGCGTCGTACAGGCGTGGCTGGGAGAGGATCGTGCCGCCCGCGACCACCACGTCGTCCACGGCCAGACCGCGGGCGGCGAGCCGGACCACGAGGCCGGCGAGGGCGCGGCCGCCGTCGGCTATCACGTCGGCGGCGAGCCGGGAGCCCGCGTCGGCCGCGGTGAAAAGCACCGGGGCGTGCCGGCCCCACTCGGCGGACACGTCGGAGGCGCCCTCAAGGGCGGCGCCGAGCGCAGGAACTTCCGCCACCTCGAAGGCGGCGACGAGTCCGGTCGCGAGGGCGTCGGGGACCTCACCGCGGTCGTGTGCGGCCCAGACGGCGCGGGCGGCCTCCCGGACGAGTCCGGCGGCGCCGCCCTCGTCGCCGAGGACCGCGCCCCAGCCGCCCACCTGCACGGGGCTGCCGTCGGGCTGCCGGCCGACGGCCACCGAGCCGGTGCCGGCGACCAGGCCGACACCCTTGTCCAGGCCTGCGGCGGGGACAAGGAGCTCGGCGTCGCCCACCACCTGGACGGGCACGTCCAGGAGCTCCCGCAGCGCGGCGGCGATGCCGGCGCACTGGCGGGGGGTCTCACAGGCGTGCCCGCCGACGGCCAGGGCGGCGGGGCGGGTGCCGGAAGGCAGGGCGTCGTGGACGAGAGCGGTCAGCCAGCGGGCCGCGGCGGCCGCTTCGTGCGGCCGCCAGCCGCTGCTCGAACGGACGTGATCGGCGACCAGGTCCGCGCCGGTGAGCGCGCGGAGGTGGGTCTTGGTGCCCCCCACGTCGATGCCGATCACAAGAGGGGAAGAAGACGCGTCCTGCACGGATCCTCTTTCGTCGTCTGGGCGAACAGCGCCGAAGAGCCTGGCACTGTACTGCGACGGCGGGCGAACCGTGCCTGGCCGGACAGGAGTTGAGGAAGTCGGGAAGCCCCGGGACGGGCTTCTTGCGGAGCACGGCAGGCGAGTACCGTGTACTTCGTTAGGAAGTTAACTAACGAAGTACAGTGCGTCAAGAGTCGCTGCGGACTCGATCAACGGGACGTTGTCGAGGCCAGAACCGCGCGGCACAAGGGCACCGCATCGCCGCATCCCGCGACACCCGGGGGAGCGCGGCCCCTGACCCATGGGGGAACTGTGGAACACGTCGTGACTGAGGCCCCCCGGCTCACCGAGAGCGCCGGTGCGGTCTTCGCCGTGCTGGCCCAGGCCGGCAGCGCCACCCGGCCGCAGCTCGCGAGCCTCGCCGGCCTGTCCAAGCCGACGGTCTCCGCCGCCGTCGCGGAGCTGGAGGGGGCCCGGCTGGCCACCCACTCCGGCACCGCGTCCGGCGGCACCGGCCGCTCCGCCGCCGTCTACGGCCTCGGGCCCGCCTCCGGCTCGGTCCTCGCCGTCGACCTCGGCCCGGCCCACACCCGGGTGCGCGGCTGCGCCCTGGACGGCACGCTGCTCGCCGAGGCGGACACGCCCCGCACCCGCGCCGCCGACGCCGTCCGCGAGGCTCTGGCCGCGCTGCCCGCGGGCGCCCCGCTACGGGCCATCGTCGTCGCCATCGGTGACGTCACCGCCCCCGACCTGGCGGGCACCGGGATGCGCCCGGCGACCGCCAAGGCCGGGCCCGTCTTCGACGCGGTCTCGGTCGCCCTGCCGCCGGGGGTCCCGGTCCACCTGGAGAACAACGTCAACTGCGCCGCTCTCGCCGAACTCCACGAGGGCGCCGCCCGGGGCCGCCGCACCTTCGGCTACCTGCGGATCGGCGTCGGTATCGGTCTGGGCATCGTGATCGGCGGCCAGGTGCTGCGTGGCGCCAACGGCGCGGCCGGTGAGCTGGCCCGGCTGCCCTACCCCTGGGACGACGACCGGGAGCCCCGTCAGGAGGCGCTGGAGGCGTACGTCGGCTCGCAGGCCCTGCTGCGCCGGGCCGCCGAGGCCTGGCGGGATATCGACGGTCCATGCCCCCGTACCGCCGAGCGGCTGTTCGCGCTGGCCGCCGAGGGCCGCGAACCGGCCCGTTCCCTCGTCGCCCGGCATGCCGCAGACGTGGGCCGGCTGGCCGCCGCCGTGGCCGCCGTACTGGACCCGGGGCTGATCGTGCTCGGCGGCAGCACCGGCGCGGACCCGCAGCTCCTGCCCGGGGTGCGGACCGAGCTGGGGCGGCTGAGCTGGCCCACCGAGGTGGTCAGCAGCCAGATCGGGGATCTCGGTACTGTCGTGGGTGCGGCCCGGCTCGCGGTGGCCAAGGGAGTCCAAAACGTGACCGAAGGCGCGCAGGTGAAGGATTGACGGCTTCCTTATCGGTCTGCCAATGTCCGGACAAGCGCTTTCTAAGTCGGCCGGGACGCTGACTTGGGGTGAGCCTCCCAGCCCGTACACGACGTACGGCAACCGCACGAGGGCGTGCCCGTGCGGTGACGGCCAGGACGGCCGGGGATCTCGCCCCGCGTGGACGATGCGGCCGGGCGAGGCCGCGCCCCCCGGAAAGCGACTTTTCCTTCAAAATGCACCCGTGCCGCCTCAGCCGGCGCCGTGCTCCGTCCGTACGACGAAATGGGATCGAAGATGACCACTGTGGGTGTGCGGCGCTCTCGCCGACTCGGCCGCGGCGGCATGCGCCGCCTGGTTCCTCTCGCTGCCGTGGCCACGGCAGGAGTCCTGCTGCTCTCCGCCTGCGGGTCGGGGTCCGGCTCGGGCGGGACCTCCAAGTCCCTGACGTTCTGGATCTCCACGGTTCCGGGGCAGGACGCGGGCTGGAAGAAGCTGGTGGCGCAGTACAAGAAGGAAGCCGGCGTCAACGTCAAGCTCGTCAACATTCCCTACGACGGCTACCCGACGAAGCTGCACAACGCCGCGCAGGCGAACTCGCTGCCCGACGTGGCGGACGTGCCCGCGCTGGACCCGATCTGGTCGAACAAGCTGATCGACCTCAAGTCCATCGCCAACAACAAGACCAACAAGATCAACGCCAACTTCCTCGCCAAGGACTCGTCCGGGAAGGTGCTGGCCATCCCCTCGGACGTCACCGCGTCCGGCCTGTTCATCAACGAGACGCTGTTCAAGAAGGCCGGCGTCGCCGTCCCGACCTCGCCCGAGAAGACCTGGACCTGGACCGAGTTCATCGCGGCGGCGAACAAGGTCCGGGAGAAGACCGGCGCCAAGTACTCCCTCACGTTCGACCAGTCGCCGTCCCGGCTCCGCGCCATGGTGTACGAGATGGGCGGGCAGTACGTCCACGCGGACTCCTCCGGCAAGTTCTCGGTGGACGCCGCGACCAAGAAGGCCGTGAAGTACTTCGTCGGACTGAACGACGACAAGACCATGCCGAAGTCGGTGTGGACCAGCGGCGCCGACCCGTCCGCCATGTTCCAGAGCGGTGACGTGGTCGCCTACTGGTCCGGCGTGTGGCAGGTCGCCTCCTTCGCGGACAGCATCAAGAAGTTCGACTGGGCGAGCGTCCCGACTCCCGCCCAGCCGGTGCAGGCCAGTGACGTCAACAGCGGCGGCATGATGGTGGGCTTCAACAACAACGGTGCCGCGGCCACCGCCGCGCAGAAGTTCCTGTCCTGGGTGTACGAGCCGAAGCAGTACACCGAGCTGGTCGAGACCTCCGGGTTCCTCCCGGTCGAGAGCGGTCTGAACCCGAAGTACCCCTTCACCTCCGAGGCGGCGCAGGCGGCGTTCAAGCTGTACAACGAGGAGATCCCGCTGTACGCCCCGATCTCGGGCTACTTCAACGGCGCGCAGACGAACTGGGTGCTGAAGGGCAAGAGCCTCGCCACCGACCCGACCAAGACGGAGCTGGGCAAGGCGATCAACGGCCAGCAGTCGGTCGACAAGGCCCTGCAGAACATCGTGGACGGCTACAACACGGCGGTCGGCGGCTGATCGCAGGCCCAAGGGCCCGGGCGGCGGGATCGAACACCGCCGCCCGGCCCTGGGCGCCACGTGATGCCGGGCTCACGGTGTGAGCCCACAGCAATCCATCCACCAGCACGGAAGTCAGGAAGATGACAAAAAGCGCCGCGGACGTGTCCGTGAGCCCGCCCAGGCGACGACGCAGCACCTACACCCTCGCGCCGCTCGTCCTCATCGCGGCCAATGTCGTGCTCTTCGCGCTGTTCTTCGTGTGGCCGGCGGTGATCGGGCTCGTCTACTCCTTCACGAACTACACGGGCGTGGGGGCGTTCCAGTTCGTCGGACTGGACAACTACCACAACCTGTTCGGGGACTCCGCCTTCTACGACGCGCTGACCCGGACGCTGCTGTACACCGTCCTCTTCGTTCCGCTGAACTTCGCGCTCTCCCTGCTCGCCGCCAACCTGCTGGTGAGCAAGCACGCCAAGGGCGCGTCCGTCGCCCGTGTCATCTTCTTCATCCCGTGGCTGCTGTCGCCCATCGTCGTCGGTGTCCTGTGGCGGTGGCTGTTCGGCGAGAACTTCGGACTGGTCAACTACATCATCGAGAAGCTCGGCGGGTCCGCCGTTCCGTGGCAGTCGAACGCGGACCTGTCGCTGCTGGTGGTGGTGTTCGCGGCGTCCTGGGCCTGGACGGGCTTCTCGATGCTGCTGTTCATCGCGGCGATCAAGAACGTGCCGGTGTCGTACTACGAGGCGGCCTCGCTCGATGGTGCCGGCCCCTGGCGCCAGTTCATCAGCATCACGCTGCCGAGCATCGCGCCCACCTCGTTCATCGTGATCCTGCTCAACACGATCAACGCGATGAAGGAATACCCGGTGTTCGTCTCCCTCAACAACGGCGGACCCGGAACGTCGAACAACCTGCTTGTCCAGTACATCTATCAGACCGGCTTCCAACGGGGCCAGATCGGCTACGCGAGCGCCGCGTCGTTCGTGCTCATGCTCATCCTGATGGCCGTCGCGATCATCCAGCTGATCGTCAACCGGCGGGTGGAGAACCGATGACAACCACAGACATGCCCCGCCCGGTCGACGCCGATCCCGGACGGCCCGTCTCCAAGAAGCGGCCCCGCGGCGCGGGCAGCGGCGGGTTCCGGCGGGCGGTACCCGCGACGACACTGCTGTGGATCATGGCGTGCCTCTACGGGCTGCCGGTGCTGTGGTTCATCCTCAGCTCCCTCAAGCCGGCCGGGGACCTGTTCTCGTATCCGCTGACGCTGATTCCGCACCACCCCACCCTGTCGGGTTACTCCCAGGCATGGCGCAGTGCCAACTTCTCCCAGTACTTCATCAACACGACCATCGTGTGCGTGGTCACGACGATCCTCACGGTGGGCGTCAGCTGCTGCACCGGGTACGCGCTGGCCAAGTACGACAACAAATGGCTCAAGGCGTTCTTCATCTGCATCCTGGCCACCACGATGCTGCCGGGCGAGGTCATGCTCGCCCCCGAGTTCCTGGTGGTCCGCAACCTCGGCCTCTACAACTCGTTCGCCGGCATCATCCTCCCGGCCGTGCTCACCGCGACCGGCTGCTTCATGTTCCGCCAGTTCTTCATCACGGTCCCCGACGAACTCGTGGAAGCCGCACGCATCGACGGCGCCCGCGAACTGTCGATCTTCCTGCGGATCATGGTGCCGCTCTCCCGGCCCATCATGCTGACCCTCGCCATCCTGTCCTTCCAGTGGCGGTGGAACGACTACATCTGGCCGCTGCTGATGCTGAACGACCCCAACAAGTTCACCGTGCAGATCGGCATCCAGAGCATCGTCGGCGCGCAGAACATCAACTGGTCGGTCCTGCTCGGCGCGTCGGTCATCTCCATGATCCCGCTGATCGCCATCTTCCTGGTCTTCCAGCGCTACGTCATGGGCGCCGACATCAACGCCGGACTGAAGGACTGACCGTGCCCACCCCGCTCGACCACGAGTTCGTCCGCGCGGTGGCCGGCGCCGCCGACCGGTCGGCCGCCCCGCTGGCGGCCGGCCCCGAAGAGGAACCCGCCGGTGTGACCCACCGCGTGCTGGCCCGCCGGGTGAAGACCCTGGTCGCGGCGTACCGTTCCCCGGACTCGGCACTGCACGGCAGCGGGCAGGCCGTGGCCGCCGCAATGACCCACCTCGGTGCCCTCCGGGCGGCGCAGACCGCCACCGGCTTCTTCGCCGGCGGCGACAACGTACAGTCACCACCGGACTCCGCGTTCACCGTCAACGACGTGTGCGACGCGCACGTCCTCGCCGCGGGCGCGGGGCCGGAACTGGGCGAGGTCACGGCCGCGCTCGCCGAGATCGCCGGCGCCGCCTCCGGCGCTCTCCTGACCGGTGGGGTGCACACCCCGAACCACCGCTGGGAACTGTGCGCGGCGCTGGCCCGGCTGCACCGGTCGTTCCCGGACAGCAGGCTGCTCGACCGCATCGACGCGTGGCTCGCCGAGGGCGTCGACATCGACGCGGAGGGCCTGTACTCGGAGCGCAGCGCCAACTACGCGGCCCACGTCTCCAACCCGTCGCTGCTGCTCCTGGCCGACGTCCTCGGCCGCACCGACCTGTGGGACGCCGTCGAACGCAACCTCACCGCGACCCTGGACCTCATCAGACCGGACGGCACGGTGGAGACCGTCCACTCGCGGCGCCAGGACCAGAACCACCCGTTCCCGCTGGCGCCCTACCTGGCGCACTACCGGCTGCTCGCGATCCGCACCGGCCGGGGCGACTTCAGCCGGGCGGCGCGGTGGGCAGCGGCCGGCGGTGTCGACGACCCCAACCTGCTGGCCGAGACCGTCCTCACCCCCGACCTGTGCCGCGTGCTGCCGGCACCGGCGCCGGAACCCCTTCCCCGTGACCGGTACATCGCCACGGCGCGCCTCGCCGCACGTGCCTCCGCCACCGCGCACAGCGTCCTGTACGGCGGCTCGGACGTGCCCGAACACCGGCGCATCCGCTCGGGCCTCGCCTGCAATCCCACCTTCCTGCGCCTGTTCGCCGGCGACGCCGTCCTCGACGCGGTCCGCCTCTCCCGCGGATTCTTCGACCTGGGCCCGTTCCGCGCCGCCGACATGCACCGGCTCGCCGACCACCGGTACCGGCTCACCGAAACCCTCACCGCCGCCTACTACCAGCCGCTCCCGCCGGACCGGCGACGGGACGACGGCGCCTACTCCATGACGGACGAGGGACGCTTCTCGGCCGCGATGGCCTTCCCGGACCGGCCCCGGGACGAGGTCTCCCACACGACCCGCGTCGAAGCCGAGCTGCGGGAAGACGGTGTCGACCTGCGGATCGACATCAGCGGACCAAAGGTGCCCTGGGCCCTCGAACTGACCTTCCGGCCCGGCGGCGTGCCAGAGGGCGCCGTACCCATCGGCGACGGACAGTGGTGTCTGACGACCGGGCCGATGACCTACCGGGTCGGTGACGACGAGATCCGGGTCGAGGCCGACGTCGAGGCAGGCGAACCCCTTGCCGGGCCGGACCGGAGCGACGTTCTGCGGTACGACCCGGGTCAGGACCACACCGTGGTGGGCGGCACCGACGCGACGACCGGGAACCGCGTCTACATCGGCGGGCACGGTCCTCAGACCCTGACCGTCGCACTGCGCGCCCGCCGTCCCTAGCCTGTCGTCCGACCCCGACACACCACGTCATGGCCACCTCCGGCATGAAGGGCTGATCCACCCATGCACCTGCCACGCCAGCTCGGCCCGCTGCACGACCTGCCGTCCACCCCCGAGGCGTACGACGCGGTCCTCGCCGACGTCGTGGAGCAGGCCCTGGCCCGCCTCATGCCCGAGGGCAACCTCGAACACCCCGACGCCGACGACGACATAGGCGACACCTCCCTCGGCGTCACCTCGCTGCTGGCCCTCGCCTGGCAGCGCGCCAAGGACCCGCGGCTGCCGGAGGCCGTGCACCGCAGCCTCGCTTTCCATCTGCGCGAGCGCGTCTACACCGAGGACAACCCCGGCTACCCGAACCT
Source organism: Streptomyces sp. NPDC058683 (assembly GCF_042716195.1). NCBI lineage: Bacteria > Bacillati > Actinomycetota > Actinomycetes > Kitasatosporales > Streptomycetaceae > Streptomyces > Streptomyces sp. NPDC058683. Next base: position 26,723 of record NZ_JBHXSK010000020.1, on the reverse strand, counting down.
GACGGTGCGCGACTCCGGCCTCCCGTACGCCCGGTACGTCCTGGCGCCGGGCGCGCACCCGATCGGGGACTGGCCCAGCACGGTGTGGGCGCTGCTCCAGGCCGTCAATGTCCTCGACCTCTCGGACGGCCTGGTCGACGACGGACAGCGCGCGGAGCTGGTCGAGCTGAGCCGTGGCTACTGGCGCTGGCTCACCGAGGCCACCTTCTTCAACCCGCAGGAGGCCGGCAACCAGGCGATCGGGTGCGTGGTCGGCGGGCTGATGCTGGCCCGCCACCTTCCCGCCGGGGAAGGCGAGCAGGTCCGCGGGCGGGCGCTGGCCCTGTACGCCGACGAGATCCGCGCCCACCGCGTCCTGGACCGGGGTGCCCTGCTGCCCCCCGAGCACGGCGGCGCCTACGACAACAACTACGGCCCGATCTCGCTGTCCTTCCTCGCCCAGGCCCACCGGATCAGCGGGGAGGCGATGTTCGCGGAGGACGGCGACGCGCTCGCCCGCTACCTCGACGCCCGCCTGCCGGGCGGCGGCTTCGACAACGGCGGCCCCCGCTACAGCGAACAGCACTCCGGCTTCGAGTCCGTCCTGGGGCTGCGTTACTTCGGCGCCCGGATCGGCTCCGACCTGGGCCGCTACCGGGGCGACACCAACTGGGGCCGGCACGCGGTCAAGGCGGACGGGGGTGTCGACGGGCACTTCGCCTGGATGCTGGTCTGGCAGACCCAGGACACCACGCCCTGGCACCGCACCCCTTCGACCGTCCCGGCCCGCCACCAACTCCGCGCGGGCACCGTCTCGGTGGCCTTCGACCACCGGATGACCCCGGCACTGATCGAGGCGGCCGGCACCTACCACCTCCCGGCGGCGGTGAACCGGCAGCACGGCTTCGGCCCGGTCCTGGACGGCTTCCTGTACTGCCGGCCGATGGGCGAGGTCCGGGTCCGGGACCTGTACGCCGACGGCCTGACCGCCAAGCTGGTCAGCAAGCCGGTCGTGGGCCGCGACCACGTGCTGCGCCATGTGCGCTCCCTGTACGTCACGGACGGCACCCGGCTGTGGGTGACGGTGGCCGTCGAGCGCCTTGCCGGCACGCCGTACCTGCTGGCCGGGCTGCCGTACGCGGCGGACGACGGTGACCGGGTGCGCCGCGTCGCCGAGGGCGAGATCGCCGCCGCGGGCGCGCTGCGCCTCACCCACCCCGCACCCCAAGGCGCCGAGCACTTCGACGCGCGTGCCGAACTCACCCAGGAGCAGGCCGCGTTCGCACTGGCCGCCGACCCGCGCGGCTACGGCAACCCGGACGAGGGCTGGCGCCACCTGGTCGCCTCCACGGCGTACGAGGCCGAACCGGCGCCCGGCGCACCGGAGCACCTGCACGTGTTCGCCGTACGGTACGGGCCCGGCGGAGCGTTCACGCCGTCCTTCGAGGGCGATCTGACCGTGCACACCGAGGCGTTCACGGCCGTCATCGAGACCGCGGACGCCCACGGCGACCCCGGCCTCGCCCTCACCGGCTGCTGAGCGCTCCGCTGCAAGTGCCGTGCCGTCGTTCGGCTGCTGCGCCGTCGGGGCTGGTCGCGCAGTTCCCCGCGCCCCTTTCGGGGCGCTGCCAACGTTCAGGTCACCGGCTGCCCGCGTCGTACGGCGCGGGCAGCGCGGCCTCCGGGACCACCAGGTCCGCCCGGTCCCGGGTCGTCGCGACCAGGTCGGCGTTGCGCTGGTCGGTGCTCGCCACCCAGGCCACCGCCTGCTCGTGCGCCTTGCCGAACTCCTCGTGCCGGGCGACCAGCCGCCGTATCCGCTCGGCCTCGTCGGTCTCGCAGAACCACACCTCGTCCAGGGCCGGCCGCACCCGCGCCCAGAGACCCTCCGCCAGCAGCAGGTAGTTGCCCTCCGTCACCACCAGCCGGGCCGCCGGCGGCACCGGGATCGCGCCCGCGATCGGCTGTTCGAGGACCCGCTCGAAGCCCGGCGCGTACACCACCTCGCCGGCGTCCTCGCGCAGCCGCCGCAGCAGCGCCGCGTACCCGGCCGCGTCGAAGGTCGCGGGCGCGCCCTTGCGGTCCCGCAGGCCCAGCCGGTCCAGTTCGACGTCGGCCAGATGGAAGCCGTCCATGGGTACCTGCGCCACCCACGGCTCGCCGGAGCCGTTCAGCTCACGCACCAGATGCTCGGCGAGCGTGGTCTTGCCGGCGCCGGGGCTGCCCGCGATGCCGAGGATCGCGCGCGGACCCCGTCCGGTCAGTGAACGGGCCCGGTCCAGGAGGTCGTCGAAAGTCAGCGGCACGCAAAAAGTGTGACACCGGGCCCGGGATGTGGTGTGTACCACCCCCTGGAAGCTGCCGGGTGGGGAAGATGCCGGACATGACAGCACTCGGTCTGCCCGACACCATCCAGGCCTGTCTCTTCGATCTCGACGGGGTCGTCACCAAGACGGCCGTCGTGCACGCGGCGGCCTGGAAGGAGACCTTCGACGCCTTCCTGCGCGGCTACGACGGCCAGCGTCCCTTCGACGCGGTCGCCGACTACGACGAGTACGTCGACGGACGCCCCCGCGCCGACGGGGTCCGTGCCTTCCTCGACTCCCGTGACATCCACCTGCCCGAGGGCACCCCGGACGACCCGCCGGACGCCGCCACCGTGCACGGCCTCGGCAACCGCAAGAACGAACTGCTCCTGGAGAAGATCCGCACCGACGGCGTCGAGGCCTACGACGGCACCCTTCGCTACCTGGAGGCGGTCCGCGCGCAGGGGCTGCGCACCGCGATCGTCTCCTCCAGCGCCAACTGCCGTGACGTGCTGCGCTCGATCGGCGCCGAGCACTTCTTCGACGTCCGCATCGACGGGGTGGTGGCCGCCGAGCGCCATCTGCCCGGCAAACCGCACCCCGACACCTTCCTGGCCGCCGCCCACGACCTCGGTGTCGAGGCCGCCCACGCCGCCGTCTTCGAGGACGCCCTCGCCGGCATGGACGCGGGTCGCGCCGGCCGGTTCGGGTACGTCGTCGGCGTGGACCGCGTCGGCCAGACGGACGCCCTGTACGCACACGGCGCGGACACCGTCGTGACGGACCTCGCCGAGCTGGGAGGCAAGGAGTGATCACCCACCGGTCGTACGCCGTGGAGCCCTGGGCGGTCCGCGAGACCGCCCTCAACCTCGACGTGCTCGCGCAGAGCGAGTCGGTGTTCGCGCTGTCCAACGGGCATGTCGGCTGGCGCGGCAACCTCGACGAGGGCGAGCCGCACGGCCTGCCCGGCAGTTACCTCAACGGCGTGCACGAGGTGCACCCGCTGCCGTACGCCGAGGCCGGCTACGGCTATCCGGAGTCCGGACAGACCGTCATCAACATCACCAACGGCAAGATCCTGCGGCTGCTCGTCGACGACGAGCCCTTCGACCTGCGCTACGGCCGGCTGGTCGCCCATGAGCGGGTCCTGGACCTGCGCCGGGGCGTGCTGGAGCGGACCTGCGAGTGGACCTCGCCCGCCGGGTCCACCGTGCGGGTGCGCTCGACCCGGCTGGTGTCGCTGACCCAGCGGGCGGTGGCCGCCGTCGCCTACGAGGTCGAGGCCGTCGACCGGCGCTGCCGGATCGTGATCCAGTCCGAGCTGGTCGCCAACGAGCAGCTGCCCGGCGCGAACGGCGACCCGCGCGCCGCGGTGGCGCTGGAGTCACCGCTGGAGCAGGAGGACGACTTCGCCTCCGGGCGCCGGCTGCGCCTGGTGCACCGCACCCGGCGCAGCGGCCTGCGGGTCGCGGTCGCCGCCGACCACACGGTCGCCGGTCCCGGGCGGACCACCACACAGGCCGAGAGCGACACCGACGTGGCCCGGCTGACCGTCACCTCCGTGCTGGAGCCGGGGGAGCGGCTGAGGGTGGAGAAGTTCGTCGCCCACGGCTGGTCCGGGGTGCGCTCGCTGCCCGCCATGGCCGACCAGGTGGACGCGGCCCTGGCGGCCGCCGCGCACGAGGGCTGGCAGGGCCTCGCCGACGACCAGCGCGGTTACCTGGACGACTACTGGTCCCGCGCCGACGTGGAGGTGGACGGCGACGAGGAGGTCCAGCAGGCCGTCCGCTTCGCCCTCTTCCATGTGCTGCAGGCCGGGGCCCGCGCCGAACAGCGCGCGATACCCGCCAAGGGGCTGACCGGCTCCGGATACGACGGGCACGCCTTCTGGGACACCGAGATGTTCGTGCTGCCCGTCCTCACCCACACCGCCCCCAACGCCGTCGCCGAGGCGCTGCGCTGGCGGCACAACACCCTGCCCGCCGCCCGTGAACGCGCCACCCAGCTCGGCCTGGACGGGGCCGCGTTCCCCTGGCGGACCATCGCGGGCTCGGAGGGCTCGGCGTACTGGCCGGCCGGCACCGCGGCCTTCCACGTCAACGCCGATGTCGCCGACGCGGTGGTCCGCTATGTCGCCGCCACCGGCGACACCGACTTCGAACGGGACACCGGCGTCGAACTGCTCGTGGAGACCGCCCGGCTGTGGCGCTCGCTCGGCCACCACGACAGCCGCGGCGCCTTCCACATCGACGGCGTCACCGGCCCCGACGAGTACAGCGCGGTCGCCGACGACAACACGTACACCAACCTGATGGCCCGGGCGAACCTGCTGGCCGCCGCCGACGCGGTCGAACGCCATCCCCGGCAGGCGGCGCGGCTCGGTGTCGACGCGGAGGAGAGCGCCGCGTGGCGGGACGCCGCCGATTCCGTGCACGTCCCCTACAACCACGAACTCGGCGTCCACGAGCAGCACGCCGGGTTCACCCGCTACCAACGGTGGGACTTCGCGAACACCAGCCCCGAGCAGTACCCGCTGCTGCTGAACTTCCCCTACTTCGACCTCTACCGCAAACAGGTCGTCAAACAGGCCGACCTGGTCCTGGCGATGTACACGTGCGGGGCTTACTTCGACGAGGAGCACATCGCCCGCAACTTCGCCTACTACGAGCCGCTGACCGTGCGCGACTCCTCCCTGTCCGCCTGCTGCCAGGCCGTCGTCGCCGCCCAGGCCGGGCATCTGACGCTGGCCCACGCCTACACCGCCGAGGCCGCGCTGATGGACCTCGACGACCTGGAGCACAACACCCGCGACGGACTGCACATCGCCTCCCTGGCCGGCACGTGGATGGCGCTGGTGGCCGGCTTCGGCGGAATGCGCCACTACGACGACGGGGCCCGGTTCGCGCCCCGGCTGCCGGAGCGGCTGCGTCGGCTCGCCTTCAACCTGCAACTGCGGGGCAGCAGGCTGCGCGTGGAGATCGGCGCCGACAAGGCGACCTACACCCTCCTCGACGGCCCGCCGCTCACCGTCCACCACCACGGGGAGCCGGTGACGGTCGGCTCGGACAGCCCGGCCGTGCGCGCGGTGCCACCGGCCAGGCCGGGCCCGACGCCGGGCCAGCCACTGCACCGGGCACCGACTCGGCCGAGCTAAGCCTCAGCGCCCTGTAAGGGGCGCGGGGAACTGCGCGACCAGCCACAGTCAACCGGCACTTCGCAAGGCATCCGGACCCCTACGGCGCTCTTTCGTAAGCGTTTCGCTGGAAGTGCCGCGATCTGCGATCGGTTGTCCGCGCCATCGGCGTGGCTGGTCGCGCAGTTCCCCGCGCCCCTGAAGGGGGCGCTTCACGTGAGCGCGTTGAAAAGCAGCCGCACCAGGTCGCCCGTCGCGTCCGCCGCGAACAGGGCCGCCACGGCGCCCAGCGCGAGCACGCCCGCCGCGGCCGGCCACAGGGCAGGCGGCGGGCTGGTCTGGAGCGCCGCCACCCGGCGGGTCACCGCGCGGTCCGTGAAGGTGAGGGCGCAGGACGGGCGGGTGGCGCGTCCCGCGCTGAGGGCGGCGCGGGCCAGCGCGCGGGCCGTGGTCACCCGGTCCCCGACCTCCGTCGCCGCCCGCTCGTCCGCCCACCGTTCCACCAGGAAGGTCACGGCCGCACGGACCGGTCCGAGCAGTGGGTTGGCGGCCGCCGCGAGGGTCGCCACCGTCACCATGCGGCCGTGCCGGTGCGTCAGATGGGCCCGCTCATGGGCCAGCAGCACCCGCCGCTCCGCCGGTGCCAGCGCGCTCAGCATCGCCGAGGTGACCAGGATCCGGCCGGGCCGGCCCGGGATCGCGAACGCCTGCGGCACCTCGCAGGCGGCCACCACCAGCTCGGTGTCCCCGGGATGCCCCTCGCACAGTCGGCGCAGCGCCCGCCGGGTCCGGCGCTCGGCGCGCACCGCCCGCTGCACCCGCCACACCACCACGGCCAGCATGAGGCAGGCGGCGACGCCGATCACCTCGGGCACCGGGTCGGTCAGCGGGCGGCCGTCTTCGCGGGCCTCCCGGATCACCGGCGGGGCATCGCCCAGCAGCGCGGTCGTCAGCAGTATCAGGGACCAGGTGGTCGCGGCGGCGGTCAGCGCGGCGGCCGAGGTCAGCACACGTGCTGCCAGGGCCGGGGCCACCCGGCGGGCGATCACCGCGCTGACCGACGGCAGCAGCAGGGAGACCAGCAGCGGGGTGTAGACGTCGAACCTCATGCGCCGCCCCCGGCGAACAGATTGCGCAGCGCCCGCTCCTCCTCCGCGCTCAGCCCGGACACGAACTGCTGGAGGGCGGCGATCGGGTCGGGCCCCCGGTCCAGGGCCTCGTGCATGGCCTCGGCGGTCAGCTCGGCCGCGTTCTTCGCCGGCCGGTAGGCACCGCGCCGGCCGTCGGCGTCCCGCAGTACCAGCCCTTTGTCGTACAGCCGTTTGAGGATGGTGTGGACCGTGTTGTAGGCGAGTCCGCCGGCGATCTCGGACTGGATCTCGGCCGGGGTCAACGGGCGTTCGGTCGCCCACAGGGCTGCCAGCACTTCGCTCTCCAGCTCTCCGGCGCTGCGCCGCTCCGCCCTGCCGCGGGACCCTGTGCCAGCCATGGCACAACCTTACAGCGCGTAGTGCCGCCGTTCGTATGGACGTATCTGCGCGGCCTACGCCGGTAATTACGGTTAGTTTGTCAGTGTTTGTCCCTGAAGCCCAAGAACGGTCCTGCGAGCTGACAGGGGAACAGGGGGTGGGTGCCGCCATGGTCCCGAACGTGAACGCCACGCCCGTCATGGGCCGCCGGGGCGTCTACTGGCAGACCGGTCTCTGCCTCGCCCTGCTGGCCGGTGCGGGCTGGCTGGTCCGCCGGCACTGGCCGACCGTGGAGCACGGGGCGCTCCGGCTCGCCGTCGCCGACCAGGGCTGGCTGCTCGTGGCGGCCCTGGCGGCGGTCGGGACCTGGGTCTCCTCGGCCCTCGCCCAGCAGGGCGCGGTCGCCCGCCGGCTGCCGGGCGGGCGCCTGGTCGCCGCGCAGTTCGCCGCCTCGGCCGCCAACCATCTGCTGCCCGCCGGTCTCGGCGCGGGTGCGGTGAACCTGCGTTTCCTGATGCGCTGCGGACTCCCGGCCGGCCGCGGCGCGTCGGCCCTCGCGGTCAAGGCGGCCGCCGGCGCCGTGGTCCGCCTGGCCCTGATCGCCGTCCTCGCCCCCGCCTGTCCGGGGCTGCTGCGGATCCCCCACCTGTCGGTGGCCGTGCTCCTCGCCGTGACCGCCGCGGCCGTCCTGCTCGTCGTCCTGATCCGGGCCCGGCTGTGGGCCCGCTGCCGGGGTGCGGTGACCGCCGTGGCCGCCGACATCCGGGCCCTGCACGCCCGCCCCGTCCGCGCGGCCGCGTTGTGGGGCGGCTCCCTCGCCTTCGCCGGGCTGCACGCCCTGGTCCTGATCGCCGTGACCCGGGCGGTCGAACTCCCGCTGTCCCCGGCCCGGGTGGCGCTGCTCTACCTCGCCGCCAGCGGCGCCGCCGCACTGCTGCCCACCCCGGGCGGACTCGGCTCGCTCGACGCGGCCCTCGCCCTCGCCCTGACCGCCTCCGGGACCCCGGCCGTCTCGGCCGCCTCCGCCGTGCTCGGCTACCGGCTGCTGACCGTGTGGCTGCCGCTGCTTCCCGGCCTGCTGGTGCTCGGGCTGCTGGTCCGGCGCCGGGCGCTGTGACCGGGTGGGCCGCACCGGGCGGGCGTCCGGCGGCATCGGCCCCGACGTCAACCGCCGTGCTTCCCGCCGGTCTCCGTCACCGGACTCCCGGATACGTCGTCCAGGGCCCCCGGATCCGGCACCCAACGGGCGGCCAGACACCGGCAGACCGCGAGCCAGCCGACCGCGAACAGCCAGCCGCCGACCACGTCCGTGCCCCAGTGCACACCGAGGAACACCCGGGTGGCCCCGACGGCGAGCCCCCAGCAGGTGACGGCCACGCACCACGCCGTACGGCCGCGCGGGGCGCGTATCCACAGCGCGAGGACCACCAGCCCGGCGGCCAGTGCGGACGTCGTGCTGTGGCCGGACGGGAAAGACCAGCCGGAAGCGTGCGTCTGCCAGTCGGCCTGCGGCGGCCGGGCCCGGGCGATCAGCTCCAGCACGCCGTACCGGGCCGCCTGGCCCAGGGCGAGGCAGGTCACGCAGAGGAGCACGGCGGCGATCCGCTGCCGCGGGGTGCGGCCCGCGAGCAGCCCGGCCGCCACGGCCAGGGCGTACGGCACGACCCCGGTGCCGGTCGCGGTGAGTCCCCGGGCCGCGGCCACCGCCACGTCCGGGCGGTGGCCGAGGGACCAGGCCAGCAGGGTGCGGTCCACGGCGAGCGGCGCGCCGTGATGGCCGGCCACGACCAGGGCCAGCACGGCGAACGCCGCCCAGGCGCCGAGGCCGACGCTCGCCGCGTACTCCGCGGTCCTCTTGCGGTTCATGACCCCGGTGGCGGCCCTTTCCTGCGCGGTGACGGTCTACTGGACTGTAGACGATCGCAGACCGGCCCGTGTTCCCGTGCGCGCGAGTTCGGGTGCGCTCGTGACTTTTGCCGCACCATTGCCCGTTCATGACCGACTGACTACACGGGTGTAGTCATGATGGTCGGCGGAAGTAAGGCATGCCTTCACTAAGTTCGAGCCGAAGGGCGGGGACGGGCCTGCCGGGGAGGGCTGCGGCGGATGTGGGACGACGCGTTTCCGAGTTTCCTGATCGGACTGAGGGAGGGCCTTGAGGCCGGCCTGATCGTCTCGATCCTCGTCGCCACCCTGGTGCGGGCCGGCGCCAGGAACCGGCTGCCACAGGTCTGGACGGGTGTCCTCGGCGCGATCGCGCTGGCGATGAGCTTCGGCGCGGTCCTCACCTTCACCGCCGCCTCCCTCTCCACGACCGCGCAGGAGGCGTTCGGCGGGACCCTCAGCGTGATCGCGGTCGCCTTCGTCACCGCGATGGTCTTCTGGATGCGCCGCTCGGCCCGCAGCCTCTCCGGCGAGATCAAGGAGAAGGTGACCGGCGCCCTGGCCGTGGGCTCGGGCGTGCTGGTCGTCACCTCGTTCCTCGCCGTCGGCCGCGAGGGCCTGGAGACCGCGCTGTTCCTGTGGACCACCGCCCAGGCGGCCGGCGAGTCCGCGGGCCCCCTGACCGGCGCCGGGATCGGCCTGGTCCTGGCGGCGGCCCTGTGCTGGGGCCTGTACCGCCGGGTCCTGAAGATCAACCTGACGAGGTTCTTCACCCGCACCGGGGCCGTGCTGATCGTGATCGCGGCCGGTGTTCTCGGCTACGGGCTGCGGGACCTCCAGGAGGGCGGGGTCTTCCCGGGCCGAACGGCCTATGCCTTCGACCTGAGCGGCAGCATCGACGCCGGCTCCTGGTACAGCACGCTCCTCCAGGGCGTCCTCAACATCACCCCGGCCATGACCTGGCTCCAGGTGATCGGGTACGTGGGCTATCTCGCCGTGGTCATGACGCTGTTCGTGCGCGGAGTGCAGGCCACGGCGCCGCGGCCGACCACCGCCGAGTCCGGGGCGCAGCCCGCCGCCGAGAAGCCGGAGCCGTCGGCGGGGCCGACTGCCGCCGTCGACAGCCCCGAGCCCGAGTCCGAGCCCGAGCCGCGGTCGGTCAGGGTGCCGCGGCGCAGGCCCGGCTGGGTGATCCCCGTCGCCGTGGTCGCCGTCCCGGCCGTGGTCGCCGGACTCGTCGTCGCCTTCGCCCGGCCCAAGTCCACGGGCGGTGAGACCGTCGCCGTCTCCGAGACCGAGTGCGGCAAGGGCTTCACCGCGCCCGAGCCGGGCCGGCAGACCTTCCAGATGCGGAACACCGGCAGCAGGACCGCCGAGGTGTACCTGATCGACCCGAGCAGCAACGCGGTCTACGGCGAGGTCGAAGGCCTCGCCCCCGGCACCACCCGCGCCCTGGTCGCCACCGTCGCCGGCGGCACCTACGCCTGGCGCTGCGTCCCCTCCAGCGGCCGGGCCGTCACCTCCGCGTCGGTCACGGTCACCGGCGGCGGAAGCGCCGCCCGGGCGGTCGTACCGGTCTCCGAGCAGGACCTCGCGGCGCCCCTGAAGGCCTACAAGGAGTACGTCGAGCAGGGGCTGGCCGGCCTCGTCACCCAGACCCGCACGCTCGACGCCGACATCGAGGGCAACCACCTCGACAGGGCCCGCACCGACTGGCTGACCGCCCACCTCACCTACGCCTCGCTCGGCGCCGCCTACGGGACCTTCGAGGACTACGACCAGAAGATCAACGGCCGCGCCGACGGGCTCGCCGGCGGGGTGGCCGACAAGGACTTCGCCGGGTTCCACCGGGTCGAGTACGGACTGTGGCACGGGCAGTCCGCCGGTCGGTTGAAGGCCCCCGCCCAGGCGCTCGCCGACGCGGCGGCCGGGCTCCGGAAGGCGTTCCCCGCCCAGGACTTCGATCCGGGCGACCTGCCACTGCGCGCCCACGAGATCCTGGAGAACACCCTCCAGTTCGAGCTGACCGGCGACACCGACGAGGGCAGCGGCACCAACCTCGCCACCGTGAACGCCAACCTGGCCGGCACCCGCGAGCTGCTCGCCGTGCTCAGGCCGCTGCTGACCACCCGCGCGCCCAAGCTGCTGCCCACGGTGGACGCGGACATCGCCCGCCTGCAGCAAATTCTGGACGCCGGGCACCGGGGGACGGCCTGGACCCCGGTGGAGCAGCTCGACACCGTCACCCGGCAGCGGATCAGCGGGGCCACCGGTCAGCTCCTCGAGGACCTCTCCCCGGTGCCGGACCTCCTGGAGATCAGGAAGTCCGCCTGATGAAGACCGCACCGCACCAGCACCCGTACGACGAAGGGAACCCTCCGATGTCCGCTGCCGAGACCCCGTCCTGCCCGATGGGCGCGGGCCGCCGTTCCTTCGTGCGGACGGCGCTGGGTGCCGGCGCCGCGGGCGCGGTCCTGGCCGGTGGCGGCTTCGCGCTCGGCCAGGCAGGCGGCACCGCGGAGGCCGCGACCGACGACGCGAGCGGCACCGTCAAGGTTCCCTTCCACGGCACCCACCAGGCCGGCATCCTCACCCCCGCTCCGGCCGCCGCCACCTTCGCCTCCCTGGACGTCATCGCCGACACCCGGCAGGACCTCGCCGACCTGCTGAGGACGATCACCGAGCGGGCCCGCTTCCTCACCTCCGGCGGCACCCCCACCGACCTCGGCGTCGGCGCGCCGCCCTCCGACAACGGCATCCTCGGCCCCGAGGTCCCCGCCGACGCACTGACCGTCACCGTCGGCGTCGGCGCCTCCCTCTTCGACGACCGCTACGGCCTGGCGAAGGCCAGGCCGGCCCGGCTGACGCCGATGCGGACCTTCCCGAACGACAATCTGAGGCCCGCCGAGTGCCACGGCGATCTCTCGCTGCAGATCTGCGCCGGCAGCCAGGACACCGTGCTGCACGCGCTCCGGGACATCGCCAAGCACACCCGCGGCGCCATGCAGATCAAGTGGCGCGTGGACGGCTTCCAGAACGCCCCGCGCCCCACCGGCGCCCAGCGCAACCTGCTCGGTTTCAAGGACGGCATCGCCAACCCGGACGTCGGCTCGGCCCGCGAGACCGGCCGGCTGATCTGGGTCGGCGACGGACAGGGCGAGCCGGCCTGGACGGCGGGCGGCAGCTACCAGGTGATCCGGATCATCCGGATGCTGGTCGAGTTCTGGGACCGGGTCTCGCTCAGCGAGCAGGAGCTGATGTTCGGCCGCCGCAAGGACACCGGCGCCCCGCTGGACGGCGCCGAGGAGACCGACGTCCCGAACTACGTCAAGGACCCGCAGGGCAGCGCCATCCCGCTGGACGCCCACATCCGGCTCGCCAACCCGCGCACCGCCAGGACCGACAGCTCCCGCATCCTGCGCCGCGGCTACAACTACGACCGGGGCGTCGACGGCGTCGGCAACCTCGACATGGGCCTGGTCTTCTGCTGCTACCAGCAGGACGTCCGGCGCCAGTTCGAGGCCACCCAGACCCGGCTGATCGACGAGCCCCTGGTCGACTACATCTCCCCGACCGGCGGCGGGTACTTCTTCGCCCTGCCCGGCGTGAAGAACGGCAAGGACTGGCTGGGCAGCGGGCTGCTGGCCGCCTGAGCGCCTTCCCTTCCCTCCCTTGCCTTCCCTTTGCCTTCTCATGGGAAAGGCCTGTCATCGCCTTTAGTGCGAACGATTTGCAAGTACGGGAAGATGACACAAGGCTGCTGACCGCAGCTGCTCAACATGTTCGACCGAAGGATGCACCTCCCGATGACGGCCGCCCCTGGTTCCGCTCCGTCCCTCCCCGTCCAGGCCGAGACCAAGCGCTCGGCCTGGCGCCGTGTCCGGGGCTCCATGACACGGCAGGAGTGGACCAGGGTCGGCGGGATGGCCGCCTTCGTCCTCGCCCTGCACGTCATCGGCTGGGGCACCCTCGTCGGCATCATCGCGCCCCAGCACTTCAGCGTCGGCACCGAATCCTTCGGCATAGGCATCGGCGTCACCGCGTACACCCTGGGCATGCGGCACGCCTTCGACGCCGACCACATCGCGGCCATCGACAACACCACCCGCAAGCTGATGGGCGAGGGCCGGCGTCCGCTGTCCGTCGGCTTCTGGTTCTCCCTCGGCCACTCCAGCATCGTCTTCGGCCTCGCCCTGCTGCTCTCGCTCGGCATGAAGACCCTGGCCGGCCCGGTCCAGGACGACGACTCGCACCTCCACGAGGTCACCGGCCTCATCGGTACGACGGTCTCCGGGACCTTCCTCTACCTCATCGCCGGCATCAACCTCGTCATCCTGGCCGGCATCTGGAAGGTCTTCCGGCAGATGCGCTCCGGCGCCTACGACGAGGCCGCCCTGGAGACGCAGCTGAACAACCGCGGCTTCATGAACCGCTTCCTCGGCCGGGTCACCGGCTCCATCCGCAAGCCCTGGCAGATGTACCCGCTGGGCCTGCTGTTCGGACTCGGCTTCGACACCGCCACGGAGATCGCCCTGCTGGTCCTGGCCGGCTCCGGCGCCGCCTCCGGTCTGCCCTGGTACGCCATCCTGACCCTGCCGGTGCTCTTCGCGGCCGGGATGTCGCTGCTCGACACCATCGACGGCTCGTTCATGAACTTCGCCTACGAGTGGGCGTTCTCCAAGCCGGTCCGCAAGGTCTACTACAACCTCACCATCACCGGCCTGTCCGTAGCGGTCGCCTTCATCATCGGCACGGTGGAACTCCTCGGCCTCCTCGCCGACAAGCTGGACCTGCACGGCGTCTTCTGGGACTGGGTCTCCGGCCTCGACCTCAACACCGTCGGCTTCGTCATCGTCGGCCTGTTCTTCGCCACCTGGGCGATCGCCCTGCTGATCTGGAAGGCGGGCCGCATCGAGGAGAAGTGGACGACGGGCCTCGCCCGGTCCGCCGAGCGGACCGAGGCGTAGCCCGCCGCCGTCAGCCGCGGATCTTCAGGTCCGCCCGCCACTTGACGATCTGCTTCTCCGCGTCACCGGTGTAGGACCAGGGGGTGCGGGTCACCCGCCGCCCCTGGATCCGCAGCAGGGCCGAGGCGATGTCCGTGACCCCCGCCTGGCAGGCCGCGTGCGTCAGGTAGTTGAGGTCACGCAGTTCGCCGGGGGCGACGGGTTCGTCACCGCGCTGGGCGATCCAGCGCTCCCAGGTGCGCCGTACGTCGCTGACCGCGCCGTCGTGCTTCCAGTGCTGGCCGTGCCCCACCGAGGTCTGCTGTCCCTGCGCCTCGTCCAGGGCGAAGCGGAACTCCTCGACGCGGGCGTACTGCACCAGGACCGGCAGTGCGCAGCCGGGCGGGGCCACCCCGGCCGCGTCCCGGGCGAAGTCGTACATCAGGCCGTGCGTGCCGTGCCAGCGCGCGGAGTAGTAGTGGAGCACCTGGAGATGGCCCTCCACGTTGTACGGGTCGCGCCGGTGCAACTCGTCCCACCAGCGGGCGAGTTCCTGCCGGCGCACCCCGGTCGGATACAGCCGTGCCACCGAGATCAGGGAGACCCAGGGGGTGGGGTCCTGCGGGTAGGCCTCCGTGGCCGCCAGACAGGCCAGCACGGCGGCGTCGATCCTGGACCGGTCGATCGGGGCACCCCGGCCCGCCGAGATGGCCAGGGTGAACGCCCGGGCCGTCTCGGTCGCCGCCCGCAGCGCCAGCGCGTCGGCCCCGTGCGGTTCCGCGGCCAGCCAGGACTCCGCCGTCGAACTGCCCGCGCAGGCCTGCGCAAGGAGCCGCACCCGGTGCCCGCGGACGAGCCAGTCGGGGCCGGTGGTCCGCAGCAGGTCCCTCAGGCCCTGCCAGCGGCCGATGACGATGTCCTGCCGGGCCGAGGTGAGGGCGGTGTCCCCGCAGTCCGGGTCGAAATCGGGGACGAAGCGGTCTCTCGCCATCGGGCTCGTACCTCAGAAATCCGTGGGGAGGCCTTCGTAAGCCTGGGCCTGTGCGGTGGCATGCTCGTCGGGCACGTAGTCGGCCTCGACGGTGTGGGTGGCGTCCAGCTTGGCAGGCCGGTAGTAGTCGCTGCCCTGCTTCCAGTACCAGAGCATCGGGATCAGGCCGACGGCCAGACCGCCGACGCCGATCGTGATCGCCGCGGTGCTCAGCTCGCCCAGCGACTCGACGAAGATCCAGAACATGAACACCGCGCCGAGCAGCGGCCACAGCCCGCCGAGCAGGAAGTTGCCCGCGGACTTGAAGAGCATCTTGCGGTAGGCGACGACCACCGCGAGGCCCGCGAGCCCGTAGTAGACGGCGATCTGCAGGCCGATCGCCGAGATGGCGTCGGAGAGGATCTCGCCCACCGAGCCCAGCGCGTTGGAGGCGATGAACATCACCAGCGCCACCGCGCCGACCACGGCGATCGCCACGTACGGGGTGTTCCAGGTGCGGTGCACCTTGCCCAGCGCGGCCGGCATCGTGCGGTCGCGGCCCATGGCGAACAGCGAGCGGGTGACCTGGATGAGGGTCGTCTCCAGGGTGGCGATGGTGGACAGCATCACGGCGACGATCAGCAGTTTGCCGCCCCAGCCCGGCCAGATCTCCTCGCCGAGGACCGCCAGCACGTTGGCGTCGTTGTCCGCGATCTGGTCCGCGGACAGGATGACGTTCACGGCGATGGTGAACACCTCGAAAAGCGCGAAGACGATACCGACGCCGATCAGGCCCGCGAGTCCGGTCGTACGGCGGGAGTTGCGGGTCTCCTCGCTGAGGTTGCTGGTGACGTCCCAGCCCCAGTAGTAGAACGCGGCGATCAGCGCGCCCGAGGCGAAACCGGAGACGCCGTCGAAGTGGCTGAAGCCGAGCCACGACCAGTGGAAGGCGCGGGCGTTGCCGCTGTGGAAGAGGGCGAGCACCGCGAACAGCAGCAGGATCGCCAGCTCGATGCCGGACATCAGCAGCTGGGCGCGGACCGTGAGCCGGGCGCCCCCGAGCACCACCGCCAGCATGACCAGGAACCAGGCGGCCCCGACCACCGTGGACAGCGCCACGTTGTCGGCGAGGTCCGCGTCGAACAGGGACAGCGTCATCGAGCCGGCGGGCAGGGAACCGGCCACCATGAAGATGGTCGCGGACACCACCAGCGCCCAGCCGCTGACGAAGCCGAGGAAGGGGTGCAGGGTGCGGCCCACCCAGGAGTAGCTCGCGCCCGCGTTCACATCGATGCGGCCCAGGTAACTGAAGGCCAGCGCGATGCCCAGCATCGGTATCGCGCACCACAGCAGCGCGGCCGGACTGGCCAGCCCCACCGCCCCCACCAGGACCGCGGTCGTCGCGGCCAGCGAGTACGCCGGTGCGCTGCCCGCGACGGCCATGACCACGGTGTCGAACGTGCCGAGGGCGTTGGCCTGCAGCCCTCTGCCCCTGTTGTTGCTCATGGTTGTGCTGCTTTCCGGTCGTGCAGGGCGCACGGGAGTGCAGGCCCGCGGTGGTACGGGGGTGCACGACCCGCCTCGCAGCCGGTGAGGGATGGCCTCGGGCAGGGGGCCGGTCGGAAGAGACAAAGGGGTGGTGAAGGCCGCATGCCGAGAGTTGGCGAACGGTCACACCGCGTGTGTGGGTGTGACTATAGCGGCACCCTTTGACCTTTCAAGCTGACCGACCGGTAATCACATATGCCACTTGAAGTGGCCAACCCCCACCCCGGAAGCAGTGGTTCCCTGGGCCCCTCAGTCCTCCAGCCGGTCGAGCTGTCGCAGCTTGTTGGTGGCGTCCAGGGCCGCAACCTTGTACGACTCCGCGAGCGTCGGGTAGTTGAAGACGGCGTCCACCAGGTAGTCGACCGTGCCGCCGCAACCCATCACCGACTGACCGATATGGATCAGTTCTGTCGCTCCGGTACCGAAGCAGTGCACACCGAGCAGCCGCCGGTCGTCGGGGGAGACCAGGAGCTTGAGCATCCCGTGCGAGTCGCCGATGATCTGGCCCCGGGCCAGCTCCCGGTAGCGGGCCACACCGACCTCGAACGGCACGCACTCCTCGGTGAGTTGGTCCTCGGTCCGGCCCACGAAGCTGATCTCCGGGATGGTGTAGATCCCGATCGGCTGCAGGTTGTCCATCTGCCCGACCGGTTCCCCGAAGGCGTGGTAAGCGGCGACCCGGCCCTGTTCCATCGAGGTCGCGGCGAGCGCCGGGAAGCCGATGACATCGCCGACGGCGTAGATGTGCGGCACCTCGGTGCGGAAGTGCTCGTCCACCTTGATCCGGCCCCGCCGGTCCGCGGACAGGCCAGCCTTGTCCAGGTCGAGTCCGTCGGTCAGGCCCTGCCGGCCCGCCGAGTACATCACCGTGTCCGCCGGTATCTTCTTGCCGCTCTCCAGCACGGTCAGGGTGCCCCGGGAGTGCCGCTCGACGGCGGCGACGGTCTCGCCGAACCGGAAGGTGACGGCCAGGTCCCTGAGGTGGTACTTGAGCGACTCGACGACCTCGACGTCGCACATGTCGAGCATGGCCGCGCGCTTCTCGACCACGGTGACCTTGCTGCCGAGCGCGGCGAACATCGAGGCGTACTCCATGCCGATCACACCGGCACCCACGATGACCATGGAGCGCGGCACCCGCTCCAGCGACAGCACGTTGTCCGAGTCCATGATGGTGCGGCCGTCGAACTCGACGCTGTCCGGGCGGGCCGGCCGGGTGCCGGTGGCGATGACGATGTGCTCCGCCGTCAACAGCCTTTCGTCGCCGTTCGGTTCGCGCAGGGCGACGGTGTGCGGGTCGACGAACCGGCCGGTGCCGGAGCAGAGGGTGACGTGGTTGCGGGAGAGCTGGTTGCGGATGACGTCCACCTCGCGGCTGACCACGTGCTGGGTGCGCGCGGTCAGGTCGGCGACGGTGATGTCCTCCTTCAGCCGGTAGCTCTGGCCGTAGAGATCGCGCTGGGTGAGACCGGTCAGATAGAGGACCGCCTCGCGCAGGGTCTTGGAGGGGATGGTGCCGGTGTGAATGGACACACCGCCGACCATCTCGGGGCTGTCGACCACGGCGACCCGGCGGCCCAGCTTGGCCGCAGCGATGGCGGCCTTCTGGCCGCCGGGTCCGGATCCGATGACGAGCATGTCGAAGTCTGGCACCTTGCGGAGTCTGTCAGCAGGCGCCCCCGCTTCGAAAGGGAGAACGGTCAACCTTCGCGTGAAATCCGGTACGGACCTGGGCCGTTGCGCATCCCGCGCCGCGCGGCCGCCTCAGGACGCCCCGTCCGCCGGGCTCCCGCGCAGGATCTGGGCCCGCCGGAACAGCGCGTCCGTCGTCTCGGCCAGCACTCCCGCGAGCAGCCGGGGGGCGTAGAAGGACCTGGCCGCGTCGGCCACCTCCCGCGCCGGGATGGCTATCTGGACGAGGCCGGTACGGCCGAGCCCGTCGAGAGAGGTGCCCCAGACGACCTGGCCCACGCCCGCCCAGGCGCAGGCGCTCATGCACATGGCACACGGTTCCCCGGTCGAGTACAGGGTGGTCGCGGCCCAGCCGTGGTTGCCGACCCGGCGCACGTAGTCGGCCATGGCGACCATCTCCCCGTGGTACGTCGGGTTCTCGGCCGAGGTGTTCACCCCTCGTCCCAGGACCCGGCCCGAGCCCACGAGCACCGCGCCGAAGGGGTAGCGGGGGTTGCGGCGCGCCTGGTCGACCGCGGCCCTCATGAACCGCGCGTGATCCTGGCGGTCGCCGCGCGTGGGCCCGGCCGGGGCAGGGGCGGACGACACCACGCCCGCCGATCCGAGCAGTCCGAGCAGACGGCGCCTGTCCAACGTCGGTCGACTCTCCTCAGGGCAGGAGCCTCTCGATGCAGTTCGGCCCCTCGCGCTCCATCTTCTTCCGGGCCCATTCCAGCGTGGCCGGGGTGACGTCCCGGCCCGACGCCATCACCAGGTCTTCGGGCGCCACCCCGGTGCCGGGGGCGCTGTGCAGCAGGGAGTCCGGGGTGGCGCGGTCGTCGGACGACCGGGACGCTTCGGGTTCTGTGGTCGACATGGTCTCTCCTTCGCGGAGCGGGTGCACACTCTCACCATTGCCCGCCCGGTCGCACCCCGCATCCCGAGCGGTTCGGGGCTCTTCCCGCAGCGGGTACCCGGCGCTGGAAGGAAATTATCCCTTTTAAGATGTAATGTGCCTATACATCCGTCCAGGGGAGGCCGCCTCGATGATCGAACAGCGGTTCTTTCAGAATGCGCCCGGCAGCCCCCGCTACCTGCCGATCGCCGAGCACGGGCTGATCGGCGACCTGCGCAGCGTGGCCCTGGTCGGCAGCGACGGCACCATCGACTGGTACTGCTGCCCGGCCTTCGACGCCCCGAGCGTCTTCGCGGCCGTGCTGGACGCGGAGCGCGGCGGCCACTTCGCGCTCGCCCCGGCCGTACCGGCCCGTACCAAGCAGTTCTACTTCCCCGACACCAACGTGCTGATCACCCGGTTCTTCACCGACGAGGGCGTCGGCGAGGTCCAGGACTTCATGCCGGTCGCCGGCGAGTCCGGGGACTGCGAGCGGCACCGGCTCATCCGCCGGGTGATCTGCGTGCGCGGCACCGTCCCCTTCCGGGTCCGGGTGGCGCCCCGCTTCAACTACGGCGCCGACCCGCACACCCTGAGCATGCGCGACGGCACCGCCCTGTTCGAGTCCGAGACGCTGTCCCTGGCGCTCACCGCCACGGTGGCCATGGAGAGCGACGGCCCGGACGCCCACGCCGACTTCAAACTCGCCGAGGGCGAGTCCGCGGTCTTCGCCCTCGACCAGGCCGGTGACCACATCGCCCCGCGCGGCTGCGCCCATGTCGAGGCCGAGCGGCAGTTCGAGGCCACCGTCCGCTACTGGCGGCGCTGGCTGTCGAGGTCCCGCTACCGGGGCCGCTGGCGCGAGATGGTGCACCGTTCCGCACTCACCCTGAAGCTGCTCACCTACGCGCCCACCGGCGCCATCGTGGCCGCGCCCACCACCAGCCTCCCCGAGCAGTTCGGCGGCGAGCGCAACTGGGACTACCGCTACGTCTGGATCCGCGACGCCGCCTTCGCCGTCTACGCCCTGCTGCGGCTCGGCTTCACCGGCGAGGCGGAGGCCTTCATGAAGTTCCTGACCACCTACATCAGCCCCGGCGACGGCGCCCCCTCGGGACCGCTGCAGATCATGTACGGCATCGACGGCCGCACCGACCTGCCCGAACGCGAGCTCCCGCACCTGGAGGGCCACTGCGGATCCGCCCCGGTACGCGTCGGCAACGCCGCGGCCGACCAGCTCCAGCTGGACATCTACGGCGCCCTCATCGACTCGATCTACCTCTACGACAAGTGGGCCCAGCCCATCTCCAGCGCCCAGTGGGACGACGTCACCCGGCTCGTCGCATGGGTCTGCGACCACTGGGACCAGCCCGACGAGGGCGTCTGGGAGACCCGCGGCGGCCGCAAGAACTTCCTCTACTCGCGTCTGATGTGCTGGGTCGCCATCGAGCGGGCGATCCGGCTGGCCAACCGGCGCGGCCTGCCCGCCGACCTGGCCCACTGGCAGGGCGCCAGGGACGCCGTGTACCGGCGGATCATGGACCGCGGCTGGTCCGAGCGGCGCCGCGCCTTCGTCCAGTACGAGGGCGGGGACGTCCTGGACGCCTCACTCCTGATGATGCCCCTGGCCAAGTTCATCGCCCCGACCGACCCCAAGTGGCTCTCCACCCTGGACGCCCTGGGCGAGGACCTGGTCTCCGACTCCCTCGTCTACCGCTACGACCCACAGGCCAGCCCCGACGGCCTGCGCGGCGACGAGGGCACCTTCTCCATCTGCTCCTTCTGGTACGTCGAGGCCCTGGTGCGCGCCGGACGCGTGGACGAGGCCCGGCTCGCCTTCGAGAAGATGCTCACCTACGCCAACCATCTGGGCCTGTACGCCGAGGAGATCGGCCGTACCGGAGAACAACAGGGCAACTTCCCGCAGGCGTTCACCCATCTCTCGCTGATCAGCGCGGCCTTCAACCTGGACCGGGCGCTCGGCTGACGCTCACGCGAAGCGTGAACTGCGCACCGGGCCTGATGAGTTGACACGGGCCCGGTCACCGGTGAGCCAGCTGTCCCGGACGGACTCCGCGAACGCGGTAAATGCCTCGTCCGGGTCGGCGGGCCCCTCACCGTCGCCCTCGTCGGGTGTCGCGTCGGCCCGGACGATCTCGGCGGCCGACTCCTCCTCGGACCGCTCGTCGGCCGGCACCCGCTCCGCCTCGCCGTTCTCGCCGGCCCGCAGCCGCTCGTCCCACGGGGCCACCACCGACTGGTGCAGCAGGCCGATGCTGTCGGCCGTGACGGCCGGGGTGTCGGTCCAGCAGCTGGCGTGCTCGTGCAGCACCTGGCCCGGCGCGCGCTCGAAGAGGGTGCCGATGACCTCCGGGCCCGACGGGTGCCCGGCCAGCTCGTTGAGGTCGTACGCCACGACGACGGTGTCCGGCCGGCCCGGCTCGAACGGCACGGCCGGCAGGTCCAGCACCTCGGCGGCGGCCAGGCCCAGGATCCGCGAGCCCCGGTCGGGCAGCAGGGACACCGAGCGCGGGTTCGCCCGCGTCGTGGCCAGCAGGATCGCCAGCCGCCGCAGGCCGGCCAGACACTGCTCGGGGCTGTCCTGGAGCCAGGCGTAGCGGCCCGCCATGCCGGCGGCGAAGCCGAACGGGGAGAGCGTGCCCAGCACCTGGCCGCCGATCACGTACTGCCAGTCACGCAGCCCCGACGGCTCGCCGAGGGCGGCGGCCCGCTCCAGCATCCGGGTCTGGCGGTCCCGTGTGGGCAGCCACTGCGCGTCCTGCGGCTCGGACAGCTGCGCGTGCTGACGGCGGGCCGTGTCGAGTTCGCCCGCCATGAGCGCGTTGTACACCAGCAGATACCGGTCCGGCCAGTCGGCGAACTCGCCTTCGTGCCGGGCCAGTTCGGTCATCGCCTCCTGGTGGCGCTCCTCGCGCTCGTACGCCGACACCAGCTCCCGCAGGACCGCCGGCGCACCCGGGTTGTGGTCCAGCACCGTGCGCAGCGGCGGGATCGCCAGGAAGGACAGGCCGCGTTCGACACACGCGTACCCGAAGTCGAAGAGGTTCCTGGCATGGTCGGGCTGGGCGGCGAGCGCGGCGGCGGCCTGTTCGAGGTCCTCGAAGCCCGCCGCCCGGGCGGCCCGCTCGACCACGAGGGCCACCTCGGCGACCGGCGCGTCCTCCCCGGCGGCCCGCAACTGCCGTACCGCTCCGGGAAGATCCCCGGAGTCCAGGCACTCCCAGGCCTTGACGAGGTCGGCGGACTTGGGGCGGCGGCTGCGGCGCGAGAACATACCGGAGATCATCACGCACGGGGTGACGTGTCCTCAACACAATTGTGCGAGGGGTCAGGGCAGCACCTGCTCCGCCCAGATGACCTTGCCGGCGGGCGTGTACCGGGTGCCCCAGCGCTCGGCCATCTGCGCGACCAGGAACAGGCCCCGGCCGCCCTCGTCGGTGCTCGCCGCGTACCGCAGATGCGGCGAGGTGGTGCTGGCGTCGGAGACCTCGCAGATCAGCGTCCGGTCGCGGAGCAGCCGTACCCCGATGGGCGCGCGGCCGTAGCGGATGGCGTTGGTGACCAGCTCGCTGAGGATCAGTTCGGTGGTGAACGACAGCTCGTCCAGGTCCCAGTCCGCGAGCTGGCGGGTCACCTTGGACCGCACCTCGGATACGGCCGCCGGGTCGGCCGGCACCTGCCACTCGGCGACCTGGTCCGTGCCGAGTGCCCGGGTGCGGGCGACGATCAGCGCCACGTCGTCGCTGGGACGGGCCGGCAGCCGCTCCAGGACGGCCGCACAGGTCTCGTCGGGGGTGCCGCCGGCCGCCGACTCCAGGGCACCGGCGAGCAGTTCGAGACCCTCGTCGATGTCCCGCTGCCGGTCCTCGACCAGCCCGTCGGTGTACAGGACCAGACTGCTGCCCTCGGGCAGCTCCACGTCGGCCGTCTCGAACGGCAGTCCGCCCACCCCCAGCGGCGGACCGGCCGGCACCTCCGGGAACTCCACACTGCCGTCGGGCCGGAGCAGCGCCGGCGGCGGATGACCGGCCCGGGCCACCGTGCAGCGCCGGGACACCGGGTCGTAGATCGCGTAGATGCAGGTCGCCCCCGTGACCGGGGCGGTGCTGTCCGTGGGGGTCTCGTCCTGGTCGATACGGCCCACCAGCTCGTCCAGCAGGCTCAGCAGTTCGTCGGGGGTCAGGTCCAGCGCCGCGAAGTTGTGCACGGCCGTACGCAGCCGCCCCATGGTCGCCGCCGCGTGCAGCCCGTGCCCGACGACGTCCCCGACCACCAGCGCCACCCGGGCCCCGGACAGCGGCAGGACGTCGAACCAGTCGCCGCCCACGCCCGCCTGCGCCGGCAGATAGCGGTAGGCGATGTCCAGGGCGGTCTGCTCGGGCAGGCTGCGCGGCAGCAGACTGCGCTGGAGGGCCACCGCCATGCTGTGCTCGCGGGTGTAGCGGCGGGCGTTGTCGATGGAGATGGCGGCCCGGGCCACCAGCTCCTCCGCGAGGGCGAGCTCCTCCGTGTCGAACGGCGCGAGCTTCTCCGAACGGCAGAAGTTGGCCAGCCCCAGCACCAGGTTCCCGGCCCGCAGCGGCACCGTGATCAGCGAGTGGATGCCGAAGTCCAGGATCCGGCCGGTGAGTTCCACGTCCTGGGCCCGCCAGCCGGGCGCGTCCCGCAGCCGCGGCTCGACGACGGACTCGCCGGAATCCAGACAACGGGCCTGCGGCGAGGACGGCACGAAACGGATCCGCTCGCCGACCTGGTACAGCGGTGCGTCCTTGTCGAGCCCGGTGAACGCCACCCGGCGCAGCGCGTCCCCGGGCTTGGGCTCCTCGCCCTTGAGGACCGCGTCGTACAGGTCGATGGCGGCATAGTCCGCGAACCGGGGCACGGCCAGCTCCGCCAGTTCCTCGGCGGTGCGGGTGACGTCCAGGCTGGTACCGATGCCCACCCCGGCGTCGTACAGCATGTTCAGGCGCTCGCGGGCCACCTCGGCGCGCCCGGACAGGGCGCGCAGCTCGGTGGAGTCACGCAGGGTGATGACGCTGCCGGGCGGGCCGCCGCGCACCTCGATGGGGCGCTGGTTGACCGCCAGCAGCCGGTCCTTGACCAGGTGCACCTCGTCGGTCGCCATCCGGCCCGAGGCGATCAGCTCCGCGGTGTCGCTGTCCAGGCCGAGGTCCCGGATCCGGCGGTGCTCGGCGTCCGCGGGCAGGTCCAGCAGACGCTGTGCCTCGTCGTTGGCGAGCATCAGCCTGCCGTCGCCGCCGACGATCAGCACCCCCTCCCGCACGGAGTGCAGCACCGCGTCGTGGTGCTCGTACATGCGGGTCATCTCGTGCGGGCCGAGACCGTGCGTCTGGCGCCTGAGCCGGCGGCTGACCAGTGCCGTGCCCGCCGTCGCCAGGGCCAGCGCGGCGGCGGCCGAGGTCAGCAGCAGCGGCAGCTGCTGGTCGGCGGTGCCGCCCACGTGCGCGGTGGTGATGCCGGCCGACACCAGCCCCACCACCTTGCCGTCGGCGTCCCGGACCGGGACCACGGCCTGCACCAGCTCCCCGATGGTGCCCTTGACCTCCTCGGTGACGGTGCCGCCGGCCAGCGCGGGCCCGATGTTCCCGACGAACTTCTTCCCGATGCGGTCCGGCTTGGGGTGCGTGTAGCGGATCCCCTCGGTGTTCATGACGACGATGAAGTCCACGCCGGTCGCTTCGCGGGCCGCCTCCGCCTTGGGCTGGAGCACGACCGTGGGGTCGGGCAGCCCCAGTGCGGCGGCGGTGCCGGGCGCGTTGGCGAAGGACTCGGCGACGGCCACGGACCGGTTGCGGGCCTCCGTAGTGCTGTCGTGCCGCACCTGGAGGACCTGTGCCACCACCGCCGACACGACGAGCAGCAGCACGATCACCACCTGCAGCATGAACACCTGTCCGGCCACGCTGCGACCGCTGTGCGCCGACCACCGCCGCCCGGACGGCATATGCCCGGGCCGGGTCGCCGTCTGCTCCCGCTCTGCGAGCGGCGCGCGCGGAGTCCCGGAAGGGGGCGGCCGAGTGTCGGACCGGCCGGGCAGACGCACCATGAGCCCATGTCTACACTGCCCGGCCCTGCGAGGCGAGAGGGTCTCAGGAGGTATCCGGCTCGATCGCCCGTTGTGCCGTGTCACCGGTGGTCCCCGGACGTCCGGCGGCGGGTGGCGAGCAGCAGCGCCACGTCGTCGGGGCGGTCGGCGGCGTGCCGGGCCGTCGCGGTGAGCCGGTCGGCCACCCCGGCCAGCGAGTGGCCGCCGCGCCGGCCCGGCGCCGACCCGGCCCTCGCCAGGGCCAGCCGCAGCGCCGTGATCCCGTCGTCGATGTCCTCGCCCGGCCGCTCCACCAGCCCGTCCGTGTACAGGGCCAGGATCGCGTCCGGCTCCAGCTCCAGTTCGGTCACCGGGTACCGGGCGCGCGGGTCCACGCCGAGCACGACTCCGCCGGCGATGTCCACGACGCGGGTGCGGCCGTCCGGGGCACGCAGCAGGGGCGGCGGATGACCGGCCCGGGCGACCCGGGCCAGCCCGGTGGCGGGGTCCAGGCGCAGATAGCAGCAGCTGGCGAACTGGCCCGGGTCGAGGTCGATGAGCAGATGGTTGGTACTGCTCAGCACCTCGTCGGGCGGCCGGTCACCGAGCGCGAACGCCCTTACCACGCTACGCAGTTGTCCCATGGTGGCCGCCGCCTGCACCCCGTGCCCCTGGACGTCCCCGATGACCAGGGCGAGTCCGTCGCCGGCCTCGATGACGTCGTACCAGTCGCCGCCCACGTCCATGCCCTGGGTGCCCGGCAGATACCGGCCGGCGGTCTCCACCTGCGGGTGCGCCGACAGCCGGCGCGGCAGCAGTGCCTGCTGGAGGCCGCGGGCCAGGGCCGCCTCGCTGTCGTAGCGCTGGGCCCGCTCCATCGCGTGCGCGATCAGGCCCGCGAGCGCCGTGAGGACGGTGCGCTCCTCGGTGGTGAAGGCGCGCTCGACGTCGAAGCCGAGGATGCAGGTGCCGACCGGGCGGCCGGAGGCGATCAGCGGCAGGAAGGCGCGGGCGCCCACGACGGCGTCCAGGGCGAGGCCCGGGTAGGTGTCCGCCAGCTGCCGCATCGACTCGAAGAACAGCGGTCTGCCGGTGGTGAGGGTCTCGACGCCAGGGATGCGGGCGTCGAGACCGACCCCGTCGAAGGGGGCGAGGAAGCCCGCCGGGAAGCCGTACTCCCAGGCCAGGTAGAGATGCCGGTCCTGGAGGAGGTAGATGGCCAGCCGGCGGCCGCCGAAGGCCGGGAGCAGTTCCTGCATCACCACCGCCGACACCTGCCGGGCGGTCACCGCGTCGGTCAGCGCGATGGCCAGGGCGATCGGCCGGTACAGCGGGGCCGCCGAGGGACCCCCGACGGGGGCCGGACCGCCCGCCGCACCCGGCTCCGGCGGGCTGGACAGGTGTACGGCCGGGTCGATCAGGTGGGCCGGGACGACCGTGCCGGTGATGACGTCGGGGCCCGGGTGCAGGGACAGGGCGAGCCAGTCGCCCTCCCCGGTGTCCCCGTGGCGGACCTGGAAGTGCACCGGGTCGGGGGCGAGCAGCGCACCGCGCCAGTGGTCGTCGTACGGCGATCCGCCCAGCCACGGCATGGCCTCCCACACGGGGCGGCCGAGCAGTTCGGCGGCCGGCCGGCCCGTCAGGCGGGCGGCGGCCGGGTTGACGTAGCGGAGCAGCCCCGAGCGATCCAGGCAGAACACGCCCTGGGGGAGCAGATCGGCCACCCCGTCGGCGGACCCGACCGGGCCCGGGTCCATGACGATACCCGCGACCAGGGGGGGGTGCGCGGGGCCGGGCGGGGGCCCCAGGTACAGCCCGGTAGCGTTAAAACAAAAAAAGCTGGCGCCCGTATTTT
>NZ_JBHXSK010000019.1:121479-189693 GCF_042716195.1 Streptomyces sp. NPDC058683 | reverse complement strand
GCCGCGCCCCCGGCCGGGGACGCTCCGCCACCCAACGAAGCACCGGGAGCGGTGGGTCGGCAATGCGCTGCGCACCGCTCCACGGGGTGGTTGTTCCTACGTCCGACGTGGTCAGACGTCGATGCTGTCCTTCGGAGCGCCTTCGCTCCGGTTCTGCGCCGCCTCGGCCGCCGCCTGCTTCCTGGAGGCCCGCAGGCTGGTGATCGTGGTGACGATCAGAACCGCGCAGATGACGCCGAGCGAGACCGGGATGCTGATCTCCGGGACGTGGACGCCGGACTCGTGCAGGGCGTGCAGCACGAGCTTGACGCCGATGAAGCCGAGGATGATCGACAGGCCGTAGGAGAGGTGGACCAGCTTCTTCAGCAGTCCGCCGATGAGGAAGTACAGCTGCCGCAGGCCCATCAGCGCGAAGGCGTTGGCCGTGAAGACGATGTACGGGTCCTGCGTCAGGCCGAAGATCGCGGGGATGGAGTCCAGTGCGAACAGGACGTCGGTCGTACCGATCGCAAGCATCACGACCAGCATCGGGGTCATGACCCGCTTGCCGTTCTGCTGGATCCACAGCTTGGTGCCGTGGTAGCGGTCGGCCACACCGAACCTGCGCTCCGCGGCCTTGAGCAGCTTGTTCTCCTCGAACTCCTCTTCCTCCTCGTCGGCCCGGGCCTCCTGGATCAGCTTCCAGGCGGTCCAGATCAGGAACGCACCGAAGAGGAAGAACACCCACGAGAAGCTGGCGAGGATCGCGGCGCCCGCGGCGATGAACATGGCCCGCAGGACCAGGGCTATGAGGACGCCGACGAGCAGCACCCGCTGCTGGTACTGCGAGGGCACGGCGAACTTCGCCATGATCAGGACGAAGACGAAGAGGTTGTCGACGCTCAGCGACTTCTCGGTGATGAAGCCCGCGAAGAACTCGCCGCCGGCCTGGCCGCCGCCGAAGACGAGCAGGCCGAGACCGAAGAGTCCGGCCAGGGCGATCCAGACGACAGTCCAGATTCCGGCTTCCTTGACGGATACGTCATGCGGCTTGCGGCCGATGAAGAAGTCGACCGCGATCAGGGCGGCCAGACCCAAGATGGTGAGGACCCAAAGGGTCACGGATACATCCACTGCGCCTCCGGTTCGTGAATGGCAAAGGGTCAGCGTCGTCGCTGCCGGAGGTCTCTTCCACCCGAGACGGGCCGACGCCCCGGGATCCAGTCGGATCCGTATTGACGGGTACGCCGCAGCAGATAGGGAGTACTCCCCTCCGTGAGGAAAACAGTACCCCAATCACCAAGGAAAGGTAAAGCGATTGGCAAAAGAAAGACCAAGTTGCCTGGTCAGAGGACTTTACATACGCTTGGTATAAGCGATCGCGACCTGGTTGAGCACCTGCTGGAGCACCTGGCTGCCGACCGGCACGAGGCAGGGCTCGTACGTCCAGGCATGCCCCACCCACGGGTCGGCCAGGTGATCGTCCGGTACCGGTGTGAGTCGCATCAGTGAACGCCACAGCGGATCGAGCAACGGTCCGTAGGCGGCGGCGTCCTCGCGGTCGGCGACCAGCAGGAGATGGACACCGACGTCCGGGCCCTCGTCCGCGAGATAGCGCAGCTGGGTGACGGCCCGGTCGTCGAAACCGTGCGGGAACTCGTTGACGACAAGCAGCTGCCGCGAGGTGTCCAGACCGGGCGGCAGGGCGTCGGCCGCGCCGCCGCGCAGGGCCATCTGCACCAGGTCGACACGCTCGGTCAGCCGCCCCAGCACCTCCGCCACACCGGTCGCACCTGCCGCGGGCGGCCGGGCCAGTACGCCGGCTCCCGTCAGCGGGGCGAGCGCGGAGGCCCCGGAACCGGCCGGATCGATGACCTGTACGCCGAACTCCCCGGCCGGATGCGCGGCCAGCAGCCGGGTCGCAAGCGCCACCGCCGTCTGCAGAGCGAGGTGCCGCAGCTCACCGGCGTCGGGAAAGTCACCGTCGGGAGTCGTGGTGAGGCCGCTGTCGATCCACAGGCCCCGCTCCAGCGGCAGCCGGACCAGCATCGGGATGCGCAGCGGGTCGCTCTCCGCAAGGTGCAGGTCGCCCAGTCGCACGGCCATCGGCGGCTCGGTCGGTACCCGGTAGGCGTGCCAGACGGGGTTGTCCCAGCGTGCGTACGCCGGTGGCAGGGCGGGCTCGACGACCTCGGACTCGGCGGTGAGCTGGGCGAGGTCGCGGTCGAGGACCGCCTGCGCCTGGTCGACCAGCTGGGCCTGCCGGGCGCGGGCCGTCTCGCGTGCGGTGTCTCCCGTCGAACCCAGGCGGCTGCGTGGGTCGGCGAGGACCTGGTCCAGTTCCTTCTCCATGCGTGACTCGGCGAAGTCGACGGCACTGCGGTACGCGGCGGTGGAGCGGGCCAGGTCCTCGAACATGCCCCAGACCTGGTTGTACAGCCGCTCGTCCAGGGACCAGCCGACCGCATCGCCCGCGACGGGCGGCACGGGCCCGTCGACCGGGGCGGGCGCCGCAGGGGCCGTGGACGGGGAGGCCTGGCGGCGCTTCGGATGCGTGTAGTCGATGGGACCGCCGGCGGACGTGGCCGCGTCGGCGGCAGCGGCAGCGGCAGCGGCAGCGGGTCCATCAGAGACCGGGGAGCGGCCGTCACCGGGCACCGGCTCCGGTCCGGCAGGCCCGCCATGTCCGGCAGGTCCGCCGGGTCCGCCAGGTCCGCCAGGTCCGCCAGGTCCGCCGGAAAGGATCGGCTGATCGCTGCCGTCGCCGGGGGCCTGAACGTCGTACGGGGACCCGGCGGCGGTGCCGGACGGGTCGGGGCCGGCGACGGAGCCGGCCGTACGGCGGGAGCGGTCGGTGTCCGTGGGCACCGGGACTGCCCGGGCCGCACCGCGCGCCACCGCTTCCTCGATCCCGCAGGCGAGTTCGGCGGCCTGGGGCAGGCCCTGGTCGGCGAGGAGCGCGGCGAGGCCCTCCGCATAGCCCTGGCCCACCGCACGGATTTTCCAGGCGCCTTGACGGCGGTAGAGCTCCAGGGCCACGACGGCCGACTCTGCATCCAGGCCGGCGAGGGTGTAGCCGGCCACCTCGGTGCCGTCGAGGCCGGTGACCGCGGCGCGCGGCGGGGCGACCGCGCCGAAGCGGAGCGGGCCGCCGGGGGCTGCGGGCAGGGCGATCAGGACGCTGACCCGGTGCACGGCCTCGGGCAGGGCGTCGAGGTCGACGGCGAGCCGGTGTTCGGCGGCCGCCTGCCGGGAGACCTCGATCCCGGGCAGGGTGGGTGCGCCCGGATGGGCCACCCGGTCGGCGTCCCGCACCCGGCCGCCGTCGTCGGCGAGGGTGGCCCCGGCCACGACGGGCACATCGGCCGAGATCCGGATCTCGATCCGGTTCCGCGAGAGTGGATGGTTCTGCCCACGCGCCAGCTCGGCCGCCATCGCCCATGTCCCCCTGTGTGTCGTGTCGTGCGCTGCGGGGCTACTCCTAGAGGACCGGCAGGATCGTGGGCACCAGGTCCTGGAAGGTGCGGCCCTTGGCCGGCACGCCCAGGGCCGTCAGCGTCCAGCCCGAGCCGGTCCGGTGCACCTTCGCCATGATCTGGGCGGTGTACTCGCCGCCGCCGTCGAGCGTGTAGCGGGCGAGTTCCTGGCCGTTGGTCTCGTCGACCAGCCGGCAGAAGGCGTTCTGCACTTCCTGGAAGGTCTGGCCGGTGAACGAGTTGACGGTGAACACGATCTGGTCGATGTGGACCGGGACGCGCGCGAGGTCGACGAGGATGGCCTCGTCGTCGCCGCCCTGACCCGCGCCGCCGACGACGTTGTCGCCCGTGTGCCGGACGGAGCCGTCGTCGCTCACCAGGTGGCGGAAGAACACGACGTCGACGGGCTGCTTGTCGGCGAACAGCACCGCCGAGGCGTCCAGGTCGATCTCACGGGTGCGCGAGCCGAACAGCCCGCGCCGGGGTGCCGCCTTCCAACCAAGACCCATGCGGACCGAGCTCAGGGAGCCGCCGTCCTTCTTCTCCAGGCTGATGGCCTGACCCTTGGTCATGTTGACGGTCACGGCTGCTGTCCCCTCGTCGGATGTCCCCGGTTGCCGCCTAGTGCGCGGTTGTCCAAAACCCTATGCAGCGCCACTGACAGTGCCGAACCCCGGCCCGCGGTTTGTGTCGGTGTTGCAACACTTCGCGCCCTTGCCGGGGTCCGGCGGCGGCTCGGGGTTCAGGCCAGGCCCGCCTCCCTCATCTGGCGCAGTTCCTTCTTCATCTCGGAGACCTCGTCACGCAGCCGGGCCGCGATCTCGAACTGCAGATCCGCGGCGGCGGCACGCATACGCTCCGTCATCTCCTCGATCTGCTCGGCGAGTTCGGCCGCCGGACGGTCGGTCGGCACCGTTTCCTTCGCCTTGCCCTTGGCCGCCTTGCCGGCCTTCGCGCCCTTGGCCGCCTTGTCGCCGAGGGCCGGAACGGGGGCCTTGGCTGCCTTGCCGTCCTTCTGCTTGCGGTAGCCCGAGCCGAGCAGCTGTTCGGTGTCCACCTCTTCGCGGGCGATCTGCGCGACGATGTCGTTGATCTTCTTGCGCAGCGGCTGCGGGTCGATGCCGTTGGCCGTGTTGTAGGCGACCTGCTTCTCCCGGCGGCGGTTGGTCTCGTCGATGGCCCGCGCCATCGCCGGGGTGATCTTGTCGGCGTACATATGGACCTGGCCGGAGACATTGCGCGCCGCGCGGCCGATGGTCTGGATCAGCGAGGTGCCGGAGCGCAGAAAGCCCTCCTTGTCGGCGTCGAGGATCGCCACCAGGGACACCTCGGGCAGGTCGAGGCCCTCACGCAGCAGGTTGATGCCGACCAGGACGTCGTACTCGCCGGAGCGCAGCTCGCGCAGCAGCTCGACACGGCGCAGGGTGTCGACGTCGCTGTGCAGATAGCGCACCTGGATGCCGAGTTCCAGGAAGTAGTCGGTGAGGTCCTCGGCCATCTTCTTGGTGAGCGTGGTGACCAGGACACGTTCGTCCTTCTCGGTGCGCTTGCGGATCTCGTGCACCAGGTCGTCGATCTGGCCCTCGGTGGGCTTGACGACGACCTCCGGGTCGATGAGGCCGGTGGGGCGGATGATCTGCTCGACGACGCCGTCCCCGCGGGACAGTTCGTAGGTGCCGGGGGTCGCCGACAGATACACGGCCTGCCCGATCCGCTCCTGGAACTCCTCCCACTTCAGGGGGCGGTTGTCCAGGGCGGAGGGCAGCCGGAAACCGTGGTCCACGAGGGTGCGCTTGCGGGAGGCGTCGCCCTCGTACATGGCGCCGATCTGCGGCACGGTGACATGCGACTCGTCGATGACGAGGAGGAAGTCGTCCGGGAAGTAGTCGAGCAGGGTGTTGGGCGGAGAGCCGGGCGAGCGGCCGTCGAAGTGCATCGAGTAGTTCTCCACGCCCGAGCAGGTGCCGATCTGGCGGAGCATCTCGATGTCGTACGTGGTGCGCATGCGCAGCCGCTGGGCCTCCAGGAGCTTGCTCTGCTTCTCCAGCTCCGCGAGGCGCTCCGCCAGCTCCTTCTCGATGTCGTTGACGGCCCGCTCCAGGCGCTCGGGACCCGCGATGTAGTGGGAGGCCGGGAACACGTACAGCTGCTGGTCGTCGCTGATGATCTCGCCGGTGAGCGGGTGCAGCGTGGACAGCGCCTCGATCTCGTCGCCGAACATCTCGATGCGGACGGCGAGCTCCTCGTAGACCGGGAAGATCTCGATGGTGTCGCCGCGGACGCGGAAGGTGCCGCGTGCGAACGCCACGTCGTTGCGCGTGTACTGGATGTCGACGAAACGGCGCAGCAGGAGGTCGCGGTCGATCTCGTCGCCGACCCGCAGCGGGACCATCCGGTCGACGTACTCCTGCGGTGTACCGAGGCCGTAGATGCAGGACACGGAGGCGACCACGATGACGTCACGGCGGGTGAGCAGCGAGTTGGTGGCGGAGTGGCGCAGTCGCTCGACCTCCTCGTTGATCGAGGAGTCCTTCTCGATGTAGGTGTCCGACTGCGGGACGTACGCCTCGGGCTGGTAGTAGTCGTAGTACGAGACGAAGTACTCGACCGCGTTGTTCGGGAGGAGCTCGCGGAACTCGTTGGCCAGCTGGGCGGCCAGCGTCTTGTTCGGCGCCATCACCAGGGTGGGGCGCTGGAGCTTCTCGATCATCCACGCGGTGGTGGCGGACTTGCCGGTG
This sequence comes from Streptomyces sp. NPDC058683, assembly GCF_042716195.1. Lineage (NCBI taxonomy): Bacteria > Bacillati > Actinomycetota > Actinomycetes > Kitasatosporales > Streptomycetaceae > Streptomyces > Streptomyces sp. NPDC058683. The sequence goes on along the minus strand of NZ_JBHXSK010000019.1, from coordinate 183,500 downwards.
CCGGTCGCGCCGAGGAGGACGACGTCCTTCTCACCGGCCTCCACGCGCTTGGCCAGCTCGGCGATGGCCGCCGGCTGGTCGCCGCTGGGCTGGTACGGGCTGACGACCTCGAAGGGCGCCACCGTGCGTTCGATGTGGGAAACGGGCCGCATGGGTTCCACCGTACGACCCCGCACTGACAACCGGCTCTGATCAGCGATTCTGCGGAGTACGCGAGCTGTGGTGGCTCTGCTGGCGGCCGATGCGCAGCTGCGGGCGACGGCTCGAGTGGTGGGTGACCTCGCCGGCCGGGACACCCGGCTTGTGCTCCACACGCAGCCGGTCGGGCCTGCCGATGATCATCATGGGGTCGAACACCACGACGGCGGCGGCGAGGCAGAGGAAGGCCAGCGGGCCGATCAGCATGGGTGCGAGCAGGGAGGCGGGCGAGTCGCCGGGGAGCGCGCCACCGGTGTTGTGGAGGTGGACGCTCATGGCGGCCATACCGGTGTAATGCATACCGCTGACGGCGAGTCCCATGACGAGGCTCGCGCCGACGCTCCACAGGAAGCCGCGGATCTGCCCGGCCGCCCACAGGGCCGAGGTGGCGGCCACGACCCCTATCACCACCGACGCGCCCACGGTGAGCGTGTTGTACTCCAGAGTCCCGTTGAGGCGCAGGCCGGCCATGCCGAGGTAGTGCATCGAGGCGATGCCCAGGCCGGTGATCGTGCCGCCCGTGAAGAGCGCGGTTCCGGTGGCACCCCGGTAGCCGACGATGAAGATCCCGACACCCACCATGACGATGGCGAGGCCGAGGCTCGCAAAGGTGAGCGCCTTGTCGTAGTGGACCGGCGTCTCCTTGACGCTGAACCCCATCATGGCGATGAAGTGCATGGTCCATATGCCGGAGCCGATCGCGGCCGACCCCAGGGCAAGCCAGGCGGGCCGCCAGGACTGGACCACCAGCATCGCCCGGGTCGTGCAGCGCAGCCCCAGGGCACCGCCGAGGCAGGCCATCACATAGGCCACCAGCGGGGTGACGACCCCGTAGCTGAATCCGTCGACCGTGCCCTGCATACGTGGCTGCCCTTCACCCTTTGCGTCCCGGAATATTTGATATGCGCCCCCGTCCCAGGACCGCCCGGGCGGTCAGGGTTGACGCAGAGAGTATGACCCGCCCCGGAATGGTCGAACGATTTTCCGGCAAAGAAACACGGCCTTGCCGCAGTTGTGCGGCACCCGTGAGCGGACTTGGGTAACTCCATTCAATCTGTGGCCATCCGGTACCCGACCGCCGTTGACTCCCTGCTGTCACTCTTGTGCTGTCCGTATTCGCCCGACGTGAGGAGTACACATGCATGCGCGCGCCGTCGCCGCCACGACCACCGCGCTGCTGGGCACGGCCGCCCTGCTCAGTCCCGTGCCCGCCGCCCGGGCCGGCGACGCGCGCGAGCCCACGGTGCTCGCCCACCGGGGCGCCTCCGCCTACGCGCCCGAGAACACGCTGGCCGCCGTCGACAAGGCGGCCGTGCTGGGCTTCACCTGGGTCGAGAACGACGTCCAGCGCACCAAGGACGGCCGGCTGGTCGTCCTTCACGACGACAGCCTCGCGCGCACCACCAACGCCGAACAGGTCTTCCCCGGCCGGGCGCCCTGGAAGGTGAAGGACTTCACCGCCGCGGAGATCGCCCGGCTGGACGCGGGCAGCTGGTTCTCACCCTCGTACACAGGCACGCGCGTGCCCACGCTGGCGCAATACATGCGCAGGATCGAGCGCAACCACGAGAAACTGCTCCTGGAGATCAAGAACCCGGAGCTGTACCCGGGCATCGAGCAGCAGATCGTCAGGCTGCTGGGAAACGAGGGCTGGCTGGACGGCCCGCACCTCGGCCGGATCGTCGTGCAGAGCTTCAGCGCGGACAGCCTGCGCATCGTGCACGGTCTCAGGCCCGACGTGACGACCGGCTACCTCGGCACACCGCCCGTGACGTCCCTGGACGGGTACGCGCGCTTCACGGACCTGATCAACCCGTCGGTGGGGTCGATCTCCGCCGGCTACGTGGCTTCCGTGCATTCGTTCGACGGCCCGCACGGCAGGCCGCTGCGTGTCTTCACCTGGACGGTGAACGACGCGGCCACCACCTGGAAGGCCGTCGGCTACGGCGTCGACGGGATCATCACCAACAAGCCGGACGTGGTACGGGCCGCGCTGCGCGCGAACTGAGCGGGGCCGGGCGGGACCGCGTTGTCAGTGGCGGGTCGTACGGTGGGTCGCATGGACAGCGAAGGGCAGTACGGGCAGCGGGTGGTCTGGGCCCTCGTGAAGACCGACATCGGTCCGCTGCTGCTGGCGGCGACCCGCGAGGGCCTGGTCACCGTGGTCTTCCATGCCACGGACGCGGTGCGGGAGCGGAGTCTGGAGCGGCTGGCGGCCCGGCTGGGCACCGAGCCCGTCGAGGATGCCGCCGCGCCGGTGCTGGCCGAGGCGATACGCCAGTTGCGGGCGTACTTCGCGGGCGAGCGGAAGGGCTTCGACCTGCCGCTGGACTGGTCGCTGATCTCCGGCTTCAACCGGCAGGTGCTGCGCGAACTGGCCGTCGGTGTCCCTTACGGCAGTGTGGTCGGATACGGCGATCTGGCCGGGCGGGTCGGGCAGCCCGGCGGGGCGCAGGCTGTGGGCGCGGCGATGGGGGCCAATCCGCTGCCGGTCGTCGTGCCGTGTCACCGGGTGGTGGAGAGCGACGGCGGCATCGGCGGGTTCGGCGGCGGTCTGGAGACCAAGCGGAGGCTGCTCGCCCTGGAGGGCGTCCTGCCCGAGCCGCTGTTCTGAGGCGCCCCGGCGGGAGCGGCGGTCAGTCGTAGTGCCGGGCCTCGACGACATTGCCGTCCGGGTCGCGGAAGTAGAAGTTGCGCGGGGCCTTCCCGCGGGCGCCGAAGGAGTCGTGGCCGATGTCGGTCATGGGGACGGCATGCTCGGCGAGGCGGGCGCGCAGGGCGTCGAACGCGTCGGACGCCAGGCACAGACAGATGTGGTTCACCGGGTGGCCCGCGCTGTCGGCGGCGCCGGGGAGCGCCGGCATGCGTGCGGCGAGGGTGTGCGGCGCGAGGTCGAGGATCGTCTCCTCGTCGACGCGTACGGAGGGGAAGGACACCTCTCCCGCGGTGAACTCGACGACCCGCAGCGGCTCCAGGCCGAGCATCCGCTCGTAGAAGCCGGCCGCGGCGACCGGATCCGCGACCCAGAGGACGACATGGTCCAGACGTGCCATGTGATGCGTCATGCGGCCCAGGCTGGTGGCGTCCGGCACAGGCCGCAAGCGTTTAGCCGGGTGTGCCGCCCGCCAGAGATGAGGGAAGACCGACGGACAGGAGGCAGGCGCGTGGTGCTGGTGATGTCGGAAGAGGTCCGTGAGGCGCTCGGCGCGGGCCGTGCGGTGGTGGCCCTGGAGTCCACGATCATCGCGCACGGGCTGCCGCGCCCGCGCAACCTCCAGGTGGCGCTGGAGCTGGAAGAGGCGGTACGGCACGAGGGTGCCGTACCCGCGACCATCGCCGTGCTGGACGGGCGGCCCCATGTCGGCCTGGCCAAGGACCAGTTGGAGCGGGTCGCCAACGAGGACGGGATCCGCAAGCTGGGCCACCGCGACCTCCCGCTCGCCGTGGCGACGGGGGCGAGCGGGGCGACCACCGTGTCGGCGACGGCACAGCTGGCGGCGCTGGCCGGCATCCGGGTGTTCGCGACGGGCGGTCTCGGCGGGGTGCACCGGGAGTGGACGGTGACCCAGGACGAGTCCGCCGATCTCGGTCTGCTGGCGCGCACCCGGATCACAGTGGTGTGCGCGGGCGTCAAGTCGATCCTGGACGTGCCGGCGACCCTGCAGCGGCTGGAGACCCTGGGGGTGGCGGTGGCCGGTTACGGCACGGACCGCTTCCCCGGCTTCTATCTGTCCGACTCCGGGTACCCCGTCGACTGGACGCTGGAGACCCCGGCGCAGGTCGCGGAGGTCATGCGGGCACAGGACGCGCTCGACGCGGCGGACACGTCGCTGATCGTCGCGAATCCGGTCCCGGAGGCGGAGCAGCTCGATCCCGTGCTGCACGCGCGTGTGCTCGCCGACGCGCTGCGCGCGTGCGACGCGGAGGGGATCACCGGTCAGGCGGTCACGCCGTTCCTGCTCGGCTATCTGGTCCGGCACACGGACGGTGCCTCGCTGGAGGCCAACCTGGCGGCCGTACGCGGCAACGTACGGCTGGCGGCGGGGATCGCGTCGGCGTGGGCCAAGGGGTGAGGGCAGCCGGAGAGGGTGCGCTGCTGGTCGTCGGGGACGTCGTCACCGATGTCGTCGCGCGCCACCGGGGTCCGCTCGCCACCGGCACGGACACGGCCGCCGTGATCCGGACCGTGCCCGGCGGGGCGGGCGCGAACGTGGCCTGCTGGGCCGCCCGTACGGGCTGTGCGGACGTCCGGCTGCTGGGCCGGGTCGGTGCGGACGCGGCCGCGTGGCACGAGCGGGAGCTGCTCGCGGCCGGGGTGCGGCCACGGCTCGTGGTGGACCCCGAGGCGGCGACGGGGACGGTCATCTGCCTGGTCGACAACGGCGACTCGGCCGAGCGCACCTTTCTCACGGACAGCGGGGCGGCACTGCGGCTGGAGCCCGCCGACTGGTCGGACGCGCTGCTCGACGGGGTCGCCCGGCTGCATCTGTCGGGTTATCTGCTGTTCTCCGAGCCGGGCCGGGCGCTGGTGGCGGTGGCCCTGGCGTCGGCACGCGCGCGTGGCGTGCCGGTGAGCCTGGATCCGGCGTCGGCCGGGTTCCTCGTGACGCTGGGCGTGGACCGCTTCCTGGCTCTCGTCGAGGGCGTGGACGTCCTGCTGCCGAGCCGGGACGAGGCCTGTCTGCTGACGGGGCTGCCCGATCCGGCGGACGCGGCGGCCGAGTTGAGCCGCCGTGTGCCGATGGTGGTGGCCAAGGCGGGGGCGGACGGTGCGCTGGTCGCCGAGGCGGGCGGCGTCCTCGCGCGGGTTCCGGCCGAACCGGCGACGCCCCGGGACACCACGGGCGCCGGTGACGCCTTCACCGGGGCGTTTCTCGCCGCGCTGGTCGCCGGCGCGGGTCCCGGGGAAGCGGCGGCGCAGGGCTGCCGGGCGGGCGCGAGGGCAGTGGAACGTGTGGGCGCCAGACCTCCCGTCCACGGCTGACACGGCACCGCGACCGGAATCGGCGGGCAGGCGCCGTTGCCCGGCGGGTCTACTCCTTGCGGCCCCATACAGAGATCATCGGGGCCGTGGCGAGGTCCATGGTGCCTTCCGCCACGTTGGCGAGGTGCTGGTCGATCTCCTCGTCGGTGGCCAGACCCGCGCTGACGAGCCGGCCGCGGATCTGCCGGACCGTGGCGGACTCCAGGGCGGTGCAGGCGGGCGAGGCGACGGGGAAGTAGGCGTCGGCCTCCACGTGGTGCAGCCCGGCCTCGCGCAGCAGCCGCGGGAGTTTGCGGCCGTACGACAGATCGGCGCCGCGTTCGGCGAGGAGCTTGCGGAAAGCCTGGCGCAGGCGGTTGGCGAGCCGCTGCTCGGGGCCGTACTCGTAGGGGGAGGTCAGAGGCTGGAGGGCGGGGTCGGCGTCCTCGACCAGCAGCCGTCCGCCGGGGCGCAGGGCCTTGAACATGGAGCGCAACGCCCGTTCCCGGTCCGGGACATGGACCAGGACGAGCCGGGCGTGCACCAGGTCGAAGCCCTCCCCCGGCGGTTCCTCGGCGCCGACGTCGTGGGTGCGGACCTCGACCGGTGCGTGGGCGGCCGTGGCGAGCAGCGAGGTGTCGATGTCGGTGGCGACGACCTGGCCGGTCGGTCCGACCTTCTCGGCCAGCCAGGACACCACCGAGGTGCCGCCGGCCCCGACCTCCCAGCAGCGCCAGCCCGGTCCGAGACCGAACGCCTCGAGGTGCCGGAAGGTGGTGGGGTCGAAGAGGGCGGCGAAGGCGTCGAAGCGCTGTCCGGCCTCGCTCTGGCGGTTGTCGAGGAGATATCCGTCGGCTTGTGTCATGAAGCGATCATCCCAGTTGCCCGAGTTGTCCGGGACGGTCGGCCTTCCGGTCCGATCGAGGTTCGAGGATGGCGGGAGTGCGGCCGCCGGACACGGGGAACTCGTGGCCGGCCGGTGCGCGGAGGGGAACAAGCCTCGCGAGGCCGGGTTGTCCACAGGCGGGAACCAACCGGAACCTGCTGCTCCCACAGGCTTACCCGTGTCTCACGCCGGGCTGGCAGACTTGCTCGGCAGAGCGCGGAAGCGTTGCGCGAAGGGTTCCATGCAAGGAGATCCGGATGACGATGGCAGGGAATCTGCGGAAGGTCACAGAGCTGGGCAGGGTCGGCGGTCTGCGCAAGGTGGCGCGGCTGGCCCGGCGGCGGCCCCGCGTCGACCTGAACCATCACGCGCGGTCGCCGCTGGGCTCCTCGGTGGTCAACTGCGTGACGTACGAGGAGGGTGTGCGGGTCCCGGAGTGCAGCGATCTGTACTCCGCCGTGGAGCGTGTGCGCAAGAAGGGCGAGGGGTTCGTCTGGCTGGGGCTGCACGAGCCGACGGACAGCGAGTTCGCGGGCATCGCCGAGCTGTTCGACCTGCACCCGCTGGCCGTGGAGGACGCGGTCGAGGCCCATCAGCGCCCCAAGGTGGAGCGGTACGGCGAGACGCTGTTCGCGGTGTTCAAGACCGTGTGTTACGTCGAGCACGAGAAGCTGACGGCCACCAGCGAGGTGGTGAACACCGGTGAGATCATGGTGTTCGTCGGCGAGGAGTTCGTGATCACGGTACGGCACGGCCGGCACGGCTCGCTGGGGCCGCTGCGCGAGGAGCTGGAGGCGACGCCGAGCCAGCTCGCCAAGGGGCCGGCGGCGGTGCTGCATGCGCTCGCGGACCATGTGGTCGACGACTATCTGAACGTCACGGACGCGGTGCAGGCCGACATCGACCAGGTCGAGGCTGACGTGTTCGCGGAGAACGGGGCGCGGGCGGATCCGGGGCGGATCTACCAGATGAAGCGTGAACTCCTGGAGCTGAAGCGGGCGGTGGTGCCGCTGGGCAGGCCCATGGAGGAGCTGACCACTCGGCCGATACGGGTGATCGCCCCGGAGATACAGGCCTACTTCCGGGACGTGCTCGACCATCTGATGCGGGCCAAGGAGCAGATCGCGTCCTTCGACGAACTGCTCAACTCCATTCTCCAGGCGCATCTTGCGCAGGTGACGGTCGCCCAGAACGAGGACATGCGGAAGATCACGGCCTGGGCCGCGGTGATCGCCGTGCCGACGATGGTGTGCGGGGTGTACGGCATGAACTTCGATCACATGCCGGAGCTGCACTGGCGGTTCGGCTATCCGCTCGTCATCGGCGTCATATCCCTGGCCTGTCTGGTGCTGTACCGGGGCTTCCGGCGCAACGGCTGGCTCTGAGCCCCACACCCGGCAGCACCGAGGACCACGACCCCCACGGCCCTCACAAGCGCGGTTTGCCGGATCGACCGCCGAGCGCAGATCGCCGGGCCTGCCGCGGGTGGCTCAGCCGCTCCATGCCGGATGCCGCGGGTCGTCGGCGCGGACCAGGACGTCGGCCGTGCCGGCGGGGTCGCTCTCGGCTTCGTAGCGCTCGAAGGCGGGGAGGGTCCAGTGCTCGGATTCGGGGGTACGGCGGCGCAGGGCGCCGGGAGACAGCAGGAGGTGGACGCTCAGGTCGAACGGGAACCAGTGCCGCAGCAGAAGCGGTCCGTGCAGCAGCAGGAGGCCACCGAGCGGGAGTTGGACGTAGGGGCTGCGGGTGGCTCGGTCGGTGGCCGGGTCCCACAGGTCGGGCAGGACACGTCCGGTCCCGCCGGGGTCGAGCGGGCCGAAGACCTCCCGCCACAGGGCGTTGGTGTCGAACCAGCCGCCGTAGTACGACTCCGCGTCGCGGCGACCGTGCTCCAGACGCAGCGAGGCGGGGCGCAGAAAGCCCTCGGCGGCCACGACGAGCGAAGGCCGGCCCCGCAGACGCAACGCCTCCGCTACGCGTTCCGCGAGGTCGCCGGGCCGGGCGGCCGGGGCACCGTCGAGGGCCACACGCGGCCAGGCGCCCCCGTCGGCGGGCTTCAGCTCGGCCAGCCGCTCGGCAAGGCGCTCGGCGAGCCGGTCCCAGGTGATCGCTTCGAGTCGCACGAGGTCATGATGCCGCGTGGGCGGGGCTGCGGAGGGGGCGGGGCCGGGGCACCCCGGCGAGGTGCCTCAAGATGCCCGCTGTCCTGAGCCGCGGCCATGGCCGACGGCGACCGGGTCGTGCTCCCGCTCCCGGCCGAACCGCCGGTCGTGCGCCCGGCGCCTTGCGGACGTGGGATACCTCCTCCGGAAGGGGAAAGAACCGCATATGACGCGCCTCGCAACTCCCCCTCACCAGGGTGGACTTCTGGTTGTGCAGCCCCTTCGGCACAAGCGGTGTGCGGCCTGTCGGCGGGGGCCGTTGTCGTTGCTGGTGCTGGAGGACGGGGCGCCGCGGTGTCTGGAGTGCGCCGATCTCGGGCATCTGGTGTTCCTGCCGCGCGGGGACACCGCGCTGACCCGGCGGTCGCGGGAGGAGAGCACGCTGTCGGCGGTGGTGGTGCGGTTCAACCGGCGCAGAAGCCGGTACGAGCGGCAGGGCGTCCTCGTCGAGGAGGCCGCGCTGGCCCGGGCCGAGGCGCGGTGTCTGGCCGATGCCGAGGCACGGCGGCGGCGCCGGGCGCGGGACGCGAAACGGCGGGCGGCGGAGGATGTGCGGTTCACGGACGCCTTCGCGGCAGAGATCCTGCGCCTGTTCCCGGGCTGCCCGGTGGAGCGGGCCCGGGCGATCGCGACGCACGCCTCGCTGCGGGGCAGCGGGCGGGTGGGGCGGACCGCGGCCGGGCGGGCGCTGACGGAGGGGGCGGTGGTCTCGGCGGCGGTGGCGGGGGTACGGCATGTGGACACGCCGTACGACCAGCTGCTGATGAGCGGGGTGCCACGGTACGAGGCGCGGCGGCGGATCGCGAGGACGGTGGAGGCGGTACTGCGGGAGTGGGAGGCCGGGGTGGAGATCCGCCTGACCGGCTGACGCCGGGCAGAACAGCTGACCGGTGGAGGCCCGGCAGGGCAGCCGGCCTGTGGAGACCGGGCAGGGCAGGTAGGAGGCAGGGCGGGCGTGGGCATTGACTTGAGTGGCGGAGGTGTCCGAGGCGAGGGGCGAGAGTGAGTGTGGTGATCGTGATCGACGGGCCGTATTACGTACTGGTCCTGCTGGGGGTACTGGGGGCCGGGCTGGTGGCGGGGGTGTTCTGCGGGTTCTCGACGTTCGTGATGCGCGGGCTGGCCGCGCTGCCGCCGGCGCAGGGGGTCGCCGCGATGAACGCGATCAACCGGGCCGCGGTGACGCCCGCGTTCATGCTGGTGTTCGCCGGGTCGGCGGTGCTGTGCGCGATGATCGCGGTGGTGACGTTCGTGGTGTGGCCGGACGACGGGAAGACGGAGCTGCTGCTGGGCAGCGCGCTGTATCTGTTCGGTTCGTTCGGGCTGACCCTGGTGGCGAACGTGCCCCGGAACGAGGCGCTGGCCGGGCTGGAGCCGGGCACCCCGGAGGCCGCCTCCTACTGGCCGGCGTATGTACGTGAGTGGACGCGGTGGAACCACGTGCGCACCCTCGCGTCGGCCGCGGCGGCTGTCGTCTATGTACTGGCCCTGTCCTGAGGGAGGCACGGGAGAAAACTGACACCCGTCTGACACCCGACTGGCCTCCGGCTGGCCTCTGCCTGGCTCCCGGCTGGCTCCCGGCTGGCGATCGCCTGAGGAAACCCCGGCAGAAGGCGCTGCCGGCCACTCTGCGGGCGCATCCGAGCGGACGTATCGTGGCCGAAAGAGCACCGCCCGATGACGCACGGCCTGGGGCAAACGCACACGAGGAAGTCGACCATGGCCGATCCCAAGGGTTTCATGACCACGCCGCGGGAGGAGTGGCCGCGGCGGCCGGTCGAGGAGCGGGTCCGGGACTGGGACGAGGTGTACGTCCCCGGGGCGCTGCTGCCCATCATCAGCAAGCAGGCGGACCGCTGCATGGACTGCGGGGTGCCGTTCTGCCACGACGCGTGCCCGCTGGGCAACCTGATCCCCGAATGGAACGACCTGGTGTCGCGGGAGGACTGGCGGGCGGCGGGCGACCGGCTGCACGCGACGAACAACTTCCCCGAGTTCACGGGGAGGTTGTGTCCGGCGCCGTGCGAGGCGGGGTGCGTGCTCGCGATCAACCAGCCGGCCGTCACGATCAAGAACGTCGAGTGCGCCATCGCCGACCGGGCCTGGGCGGAGGGGTTCGCCTCGCCGCGGCCCCCGGAACGACTGTCCGGGCGGACCGTGGCGGTGATCGGGTCCGGTCCGACCGGGCTCGCGGCGGCGCAGCAGCTGACCCGGGCCGGTCACACCGTCGCCGTGTACGAGAAGGACGACCGGCTGGGCGGGCTGATGCGCTACGGCATCCCCAGTTTCAAGATGGAGAAGCACCATCTGGAGCGGCGGCTGGGGCAGATGCGGGCCGAGGGGACGAAGTTCCGTACGTCGGTGGCGGTGGGGCGGGACATCGGGGCGGCGGAGCTGCGGGCGCGGTACGACGCGGTGGTGATCGCGACCGGGGCGACGGCGTGGCGGGAACTTCCGGTGCCGGGCCGGGAGTTGGACGGGATACACCAGGCGATGGAGTACCTGCCGCTGTCCAACCGGGTGGGCGAGGGGGATCTGGCTCGGTCGCCGATGTCGGCGGCCGGCAGGCATGTGGTGATCGTGGGCGGGGGTGACACGGGGGCGGACTGTCTGGGGACGGCGGTGCGGGAGCGGGCCGCGTCGGTGACCCAGCTGGACATCTACGCGCAGCCGGGGGCGGAGCGGGACGAGGACGTCGAGCCGTGGCCGACGTATCCGAAGATCTACCGGCTGTCGGCGGCGCACGAGGAGGCGCGGGACCTGCAGACGGCGCCCGATGCGCACGCGGACGCGCGGTTGTTCGCGGCGTCGACGCTCCGCTTCACCGGCGACGCGAGCGGGCATGTGCGGTCGCTGCACCTGACGGAGGTGGACGCGGCGCGGCAGCCGGTGCACGGGACCGGTCGCACGCTGCCCGCCGACATGGTGCTCCTCGCGCTCGGTTTCTCGGGACCCGACCGGGAGGACGGGCTCATCGACCAGCTGGGGGTGGCGATGGAGCCGCGCGGGACGATCGCCCGGGACGCGGAGTTCACCACGAACGTGCCCGGTGTGTTCGCCGCCGGGGACGCGGCGCGCGGGCAGTCGCTGATCGTCTGGGCGATCGCGGAGGGGCGGGCGGTGGCGGCGGCCGTCGACCGCTACCTGACGGGGAGTTCGCAGCTGCCGGCGCCGATATCGCCGTACGACCGGCCGATGTCCGTGTAGATGAAGGGCTGGATGCGGGACGACCGCCGTAGGACGGGCGGGTTCTCGGTCCTGTGGAGGAGGCGGAAGTACTGCCGGAGGAGGAGCGCTGAGGCATGCTCTCCGCCCGGCTCACGAAATCCCTTCCCGGTGGGCCGGAAAGTGGACTGCGAGCGGCTTGGAGTTCAACGCCGGTGGGATGATGGCCGTAGGAGGCGTGTCACGGCCGGCCGGGAGTGGGTCGTCGTGGGCGCCCCCATCCTTCGTTCCGCCGTCAGGCGCAGGGCCACCCCCGCGCGTCCCCCCTGTTGGCGGTCGGTCCTGGAGGGTGTCGATGACGACGCTCGACGAACGTCATGGGCTGGTCGGGGCGCAGGAACCCCTCGCCGTACCGCTGGACCGGCCACTCGCCGCGCTTCCCCTGCATGCCGGTTCCAAGGCCGCCAACCTCGCCCGTGCCGCCGGCGCCGGGCTCCCGGTGCTTCCGGGGTTCGTGATCCCCGACGGCGCGTTCGGCGACACGGCCGCGCTGCGGCGGGCCTGGCTGGAGCTCTCCGGCGGGGGCGACCGACCGCTGGTCGTACGGTCCTCCTCGCCTCAGGAGGACACCCGGTCGTCGTCGCTGGCGGGGCAGTTCGCGTCCGTGCTGGAGGTGCGTGGCTGGGCGGACTTCGGTACGGCGGTACGGACGGTGCGCGACTCGGCGCGCCGGCCCGACGGAACCGTCGCGCCCATGGCGGTACTGGTGCAGCCGATGCTGACCGCCCGGGTCGGCGGGGTGATGTTCGGGGCGGATCCCTTGGCGGGTCGCGCCGACCGTCTGCTGGTGAGCGCGGTGCGCGGCGGACCGGACCGGCTGGTCAGTGGTGAACTGGCGGGGAACAGCTACTGGTTGAGCAGGCGGGGGCGGCTGCTGCGCACCGAACCGTCGGACGCCGGTGCGGTCCTCACCCGCGGTGAGCTGGTGCGGCTCGCGCGGCGGGCCCGGCGGGTGTTCGCAGGGCCGCAGGACATCGAGTTCGGGTTCGACGGGGACGGGCGGCTGTGGCTGTTCCAGAGCAGGCCGATCACGGCGATGGCGAAACGCCCGTCGCGTGGGGCGCGGTTGCTCGGTCCCGGACCGGTCGCGGAGACGCTGCCCGGGCAACTCCTGCCGTTGGAGGCGGACTTGTGGGTGACGCCCATGGCCCGGGGGCTCACCGCCGCGCTGGACATCGGGGGCAGCGCACCGCGCCGGCTGCTGCGGACGGTGCCGGTGGTGACGACCGTCGGCGGACGGGCCGCCGCCGACCTGCGTCTGCTGGGGGCGGCGCCGCCCGCGCACCGGTGGCTAGCCCTGCTCAACCCGGCGCCGGGAGCGCGCCGGCTCGCGGCCGCCTGGCGGCTGGGCCGGCTGTCCGCGGCGCTGCCCGGCCTGGCCACGGATCTCGCGGCCGACGTGGACCGGCACCTGGCCGGGATTCCGGCACCGGCGCGGCTGCACGCCTCCGGCCTCGTGGCCGAGCTGCGCTGGACGCGCGCGGCCCTGGTCTCGCTGCACGCGCAGGAGGCCCTGGCGGGTGCCCTGCTGCCCGGGCCGGCGAAGAGCCGCACGGCGGCGGGCGCGGCCCTCGCGGCCCTGGCGGAGACCCGGGCCCAGGGCGTACCCGACGTCCGGGCGGCCACCGCGGCTCCGGTGATCCTCACACTCACCGCGCCGGGCCTACGGGGGACGGGGCGGCTGCCGGGCGGTACGGAGGAGACGGCGGAGCGAGCACGGCTCCGGCCGGTGGGCGGGGCCGGGGCGGTGGCCGAGGGGGCGCGGCCCGGGTTGCCGGACCGGCAGGAGCGGCCGCTCGGAGGTGCCGGGCCCGTGCCGTCGGCGGGAGCCGGCGCGGGCCTCTCGCCGGTGAGCCCGACTGCTGTCATGCCCCTCGCCCCCGTCCTCCCGCCGCGTGAGGCCCTGCGGCTGCGGGTTCGGTGGGTTCAGGAGCTTCAGGTGCGGCTCGTCCGGGAGGCGGCGTGGCGACTCGGGGTGGCCGTGGAGCGGGTCGGGATGCTGCGGTGGCCGGAGCTGATCGCCGTACTCGAAGGTGCCGCGTTTCCCGCCGATGCGCACGCGCGCGTGCCGGAGCCCGAGTCGCCGCCCCTCCCGGACGCCTTCCGGCTGGCGGACGGCGAGGTCGTCGCCGAGCGGACCGGGAGCGGCGCGGGGCGGGGCGTGTCCGGCGGGCGTGCGGTCGGGACGGTGTGGGACGGGTCCGGGCCCCGGCCGGCGGACGCCGTGCTCGTCGTCCGGACCCTCGATCCCGCGCTCGCCCCGCTGCTGCCCGTGCTCACCGGGCTGGTCGCGCAGACCGGCAGTCCGCTGTCCCATCTCGCCGTGCTGGCGCGGGAGTACGGGGTGCCGGCCGTGGTCGGGGCGGCGGACGCGGTGGGGCGGTTCCCGCCGGGCTCGCGGATCGCCGTCGACGGGACCAGTGGTGACGTACGGCGGGGAGGCGAGTGATGCGGCGGATCGCCTATGTGTTCGGCGGGCTGGCCGCCGCGGGGGCGGGGACGTACACGGTCGTCTATCTGTACCGGTGGCAGTGGCAGCGGGCCATCCTGTGCGGCGTGCTGCTGCTCGTCGTCGAGGTGATGCTGCTCGGCATCGTGGTGCTGGGGCGGCTGACCCGGATCGAGGAGCGGCTGCGGGACGGCGAACTGCGGCAGCGGGAGGCGGCGGGACGGCAGGAGGAGGTGCTGGCGCGGTTGCGGCAGACGGCACCCCACCAGGAGGCCACCGCCCGCTTCCGCTGGCTGGAGGACACCACCGACGGGACCTACGTCTTCGTACCCGTCCTCATGGTCACCGGCGTCCTGCTGTCCGGGCTCGCCTGGCTGGTGCAGCGGATCGCGTCCGCGACGGCCCGGCCCGCCGAGCGGCGGCTGGCGGGACGGCTGGCCGTCCTCGTCGCACCCGGGCCCGGCGCGGACGGCCTCCCAGGGGGCCCGAAAGGACCGGAGGGCTCCGAGCAACTGAACGGCCCGCGGGACCTGGAGGACCTTCCCGCACTCCCCCGTCCCGCCCGGGGCCGTGTCGCGCGCCTGGCCGCCGTCGCCGTCGTCGGCGCCGTCCTGCTCGGCGCGCTCGTGGTCGGGCTCGCCGACCTCACGCAGACCCGCGAGCAGCAGGCGAACGGCGACGAGGCGACCTCGGTGCTCGTCCAGGTCGACACCCGCGGCGCCGGGATGACCGGTGAGCGCCGCGCCCTGGCCGCCGAGCAGGTGTGGGAGCGGTGCCGGGACTCGACGTCCGTGCCGTTGCGGCACGCGACGCTCGGGGACCTGGGCGGCGGCATGTTCGCCGGGGTCGTACGGCCCGCGCTCACCGAGCACGACCGTATGCGGCTGCGCGGCTGCCTGGAGGACACCACCCTCGACCGCGCGCACCTCACGGTCGTCGGCATCGGGGACGCGGACGCCGACGACGACTGAGCCGAACACCAGAACACGCCAGGACACCGAAACACCGAAACACCAAAGCCCCGAAGCCCCAAAGCACCCGAACGCCGGAATGTCCGGGCATGAGCAACTCACCCGTCCCCGGCCAGGGTTACGATGCCGAAGCGCCCCCGTCCCCGATTCCCCTGATTCCCCCGGGTCGCCCATGGCTGTCGTTCACCCCTTCCGTCCCCGTCGCGCGCTGTCCCGGCGCGTGCTGATGACGGTGCTCGCCGTCGTCCTCGGCTACGTCGCCCTGTGGGGCACCGGCGCACTCGGCGTTCTCGGTCTGTCGTACTGGGCGCGGCAGGAGACCCCGCCGCCCGCCGGGACCAGGACCGTGCAGGGCATCCGGCACTTCCAGCCCGTCGACGCGCGGGGGCGGTTGTGGCGTGGCTCGGCGCCCTCGCCGGCGGGCTACCGGGCGCTGGCGGGCCTGGGGTTCACGACGGTGGTGGACCTGCGCGCGGAGGATCTGACCGCCGCCCAGCTCGCCGGGCCGGGCGAGGCCGGCCTGGACGTCGTACGTCTGCCCGTCCGCGACGGGCAGACGCCGAGGCCCGGGCAGGTCCAGCGGTTCCTGGACGTCGTCGCGGACGCGCCGGGGCGGGTGTTCGTCCACTGTGGTGCCGGGGTCGGGCGGACCGGGACGATGGCGGCCGCGTATCTCGTGGGGACCGGGCAGCAGTCGCCCGGGGCGGCGGTCCGGCGCAATCTCGCGGTCGGACCGCCGTCGATCGAGCAGATCTACTACGGGCTGAGCCTCGGCCCCGGCCGGATGCGGCAGCCGCCGTTCCCGGTGGTGGCCGTCAGCCGGCTGGTGGACGCGCCCCGGCGCCTGTGGTCGTGGCTCTGACCTGGGCCGAAGAAGCCGTTACGGCTTCCGCCCCACCGCCCCGTACCCCGGAATCACCCCGTCGTCCTGTCCCGGCACCGGCTCGCCCAGTTCCGGATGCCAGTGGTGGACCACCGAGACGCCGGGGTCGACCAGGTCCAGGCCGTCGAAGAAGCGGCCGAACTCCTCCTGGGAGCGCAGCGCCAGGGTGACTCCGGCGACCTTGAGTTTCGCGGTGGCCGCCGCCGACTCCTCCGGGGTGAAGTCGGCGGTGGCGTGGGTCATCGTCAGGTAGCTGCCGGACGGCAGTTCGGCGAGCAGCCGGCCGACCAGCTCGTGCGCCCCGTCCTCGTCGGGGACGAAGTGGAGCAGGGCGACGAGCGACAGCGCGACCGGGCGGTCGAGGTCCAGGATCTGGCGTGCGCCAGCGACGATCGCCGCCGGCTCGCGCACATCGGCCTGGAGGTACTCCGTCGCGCCCTCGGGCGCGCCGCGCAGCAGGGCAGCCGCGTGGGCCAGCACGATCGGGTCGTTGTCGCAGTAGACGACCCGGGTCTCGGGCGCGACGGCCTGGGCGATCTGGTGCAGGTTGGGCTCGGTCGGGATGCCCGTGCCGATGTCCAGGAACTGCCGTACGCCCTGCTCCGCCAGCCACCGGGTGGAGCGGTGCATGAAAGCGCGGTTGACCCTGGCCATCACCGGCACCCGAGGGTCGAGGGCCAGCATCTGCCTGCCCATCTCCTCGTCGACCGGGTAGTTGTCCTTCCCGCCCAGATACCAGTCGTACATCCGCGCGGGATGCGGCTTGCTGGTGTCGATCACGAAGCGCTCCGTAAGCGTCCGACTCGGTCGATGATCAATTCAGCACCATTACAAAGAAGTTGAACAAGAAAAAAGAAGCAGCTTCAGGAGAGCAGGAAGTCGGCCTCCCCCGCCTTGGCGCCCTCGATGAAGGCTGTCATCTCGTCGGTGGTGTAGATCAGCGCCGGCCCGTCGGGGTCGGTCGACTGGCGGACGGCGATCCGGCCGTCGGCCAGCTTCATCGCCTCCAGGCAGTTGCCGCCGTTGCCGCCGCTCCACGGCTTGTGCCAGCCCTCGCTGCCCAGTTCCCGGGCGGGCATGCCGTTGTAGATCCGCTCGGTACGGTTCCGTGGCCCGGACTGGGGTTTGATGCGATCCATTCACAGCTCCTTGCGGAGATCCCGGAGGATCTCCTTCGTGCGTTGTGCCGTAGCGGCCTGCGCCGCCATGCGGTCCATGACCTCGAGGTGGGTCGCCACCTCGGTACGCGCGTCCAGGTAGACGGCGCCGGTCAGGTACTCGCTGTAGACCATGTCCGGCAGTTCGGGCATGGCGAATCGGAACAGCACGAAGGGCCCGTACGTCCCCGGGTGCGGCCCGTTCTCGAACGGGGCGACCTGGAGCGTCACATTGGGCAGCTTCGTGACCTCTAGCAGCCGGTCGATCTGCGCGCGCATCACCTCCGGGCCCCCGACCGGGCGGCGCAGGGCGGTCTCGTCCATCACGGCCCAGAAGCGGGGGGCGTCCGCACGGGTGAGCAGATCCTGGCGTTGCCTGCGCAGGGCGACATGGCGCTCGATCTCCTCCGGCTGGGTCTGGCCGACGGCTCCCGACTTCAGCACCCCGCGCGCGTAGTCCTCGGTCTGCAGCAGCCCGGGCACGAAGTGCGGCTCGTAGGAGCGGATCAGGCTCGCCGCGCCCTCCAGGCTGACGTACATGGAGAACCAGCCCGGCAGGATGTCGTGGAACCGCTGCCACCAGCCGGGCTGGTTGGCCTCCTCGGCGAGCCGGACGAAGACGTCGGCCTCGTCGTCGGTCACCCCGTAGGCCTTCAGGAGCAGTTGGAGGTACGGGATCTTGAGGGCGACCTCGGCCATCTCCATACGGCGGACGGTGGCGGGCGCCACGCGGAGCACACGGGCGGCCTCCTCGCGCTTGAGTCCGGCACGTTCACGCAGGTCAAGGAGGCGC
This sequence comes from Streptomyces sp. NPDC058683, assembly GCF_042716195.1. Taxonomy (NCBI): domain Bacteria; kingdom Bacillati; phylum Actinomycetota; class Actinomycetes; order Kitasatosporales; family Streptomycetaceae; genus Streptomyces; species Streptomyces sp. NPDC058683. Next base: position 165,813 of record NZ_JBHXSK010000019.1, on the reverse strand, counting down.
CGGCCGAGGACCACCTGGCCCACGGTCGGCGCGGACCGCGGCTCGCTCACGCTCCACCTCCACGAAGTTCCCTGACCGGACCACCACTTGTGCTCGCCGGCGGCACAACCGCCGCCACATACAGGTGTCACCCGGCTGCAGGTGTCAGCGGCATGCTGACAGCCCAGCGGCGCCATTCGAAGACTCATTCGAAGGTCCGACGGAACGACCAGGCCGACAGGGTGACCGAATTGACCAGAACAACCGGAAACTCCCGGTTCAGTCGCATCGATCGCATTGGCCGGATCGGTCCGCCGGATCCTCACTGATCCCAACTGGCGCCGCTCGACATGCTGTTGCGAGCAGTGTGCCACGGCCCCTCACCGCGTCACACAGCACTCTGCATTTTTCAGAGTGACTCTTGCCAAGTGTTCACGGCGGGGCGATAGTGGCAAGCGTGATTCCGTCCGCGCCCTTAGGAACAGACGCCGCCGGCGACCGTCTCGGTCTCGGTGCCGCCGCGGTTGTCGCCCCTGGTAGGGGCGGCGCCGAGCGCCGGTTCCGGTTCGAGTTGGCCGCTCATCCGGGTTCCCCCGCCCAGGCGAGACGCCTGGTGCGTGACCGGCTGACCGGCTGGTCGGTCTGCGCGGACACCTGTGACACCGCCGTACTCGTCATATCCGAGCTGGTCACCAACGCGATCGTGCACACCGCGAGCAGTCGCGTGGTGTGCGAGTTGCACGACCACGACGACACGGTGCGGATAGCCGTGCACGACGAGGGCTGTGCACCCGATGAGCCCCACCCGTCCCCGCAGCGTCCGGACGAGGAGCACGGGAGGGGGTTGCTCCTCGTCGAGGCGCTCTGCCAGGCGTGGGGGGCTCAGGAGCATGGTCCTGGGCTGCTGGTCTGGGCGGAGCTGCCGCGCCAGACCGATGCCGCCCAGGACACCGCCGAACCCCGCAACGACCTGGGGTGGGGCGCCCGCCCCGACCCGGGTCCGTCGCGTGGCTCGTCCCGCGGACCCTCGCGCGACCCGTCGCACGGGCCCGCGCACAGCCCGGTCCACCGTCCCTCGCCCGGTTCCGGGGAAGAGGGGCAGTCGGAGGCGGCGCTGCGCCCGGTGCCCGGGCGGAGGCAGGCGTGAACGGCGTCCCCGGTTCCGGCCGGTCACTGGGCCTCGACACCCTGGTCCGGCTGCAGCGCGGCCAGCGGCCGGCGGCCGAGGACGGTGTCCGCCGGCTCTCGGTGCCCGAGGGCATGACGACACCGCTGGGCTGCGACGCCGTGGCCGTACCGGCGCGTCTCGGGCCGCTGGTGGTACCCCGGCTGCCGCGGGTGGGCTGTGTGTACGCCGACGGTACGCACTGGTGGTGGATCGTCCCGTCGGACTCCGACTACGCCCTCAGCTGGCCCGCCCCGGCCCACTACAGCCAGGGTGCCCCGCTGCCCGGCGCCGCCCGGCTGATCCACCGCCCCGAGGGCACGGTGCCGTACACCCCGCCGATACCGCTCTACCTCGCCCTGTGCCGGGTGACGGGGACGACACCGGAGTGGTCCCGCCCGCTCAGCGCGTGACCGCGGCGCGGCTTCGGCCGACAGAGGCGTGAGGCCGACCGAGCCGTGAGGCCGACCGACGGACGAGCGTCTCGGCCGTTCGGAGCGAAGGCCGATTCAGCCGTTCGGAGCAAGGGGCGGCTCGGCGGTCCGAAGCGAGGACCAACTCGGCCGTTCCTACCGAGAGTCGGCACGGCCGCTCGGAGCGAGGACCGGCTCAGCTGCTCGGAGCGAGCACCAGCTCATGCGTTCGAACCGAGGGTCAGTTGGGCCATTCGGAGCAAGGGCCGGCTCGGCCGCTCAGTACCTCCCGGTCCACCCCGTCACCTCCCCGGTCCACCCCGTCCTCGCCCGCACCCCCGGCGCACTCCCCCGCGCCCCGTGAGCCCTGTCGCACGCCCTGCCCGGCGGGCGCCGTGGCCGCGATAGTGGCCGTTCGTCGACGGCCCTGGGGAGGAACTCGGTGACGAAGAGTCGGGACACGGCGGCATCCGAGGTGTCGGAGTCGGAGCGGCTGCTGTTCGGGGGGCCGCTCCGCTACGACATGGGATGGAACCAGCACCGGGACGCCTTCCTGGAGCTGGACCTCCGCGCGATGCTGACCCGTCTGCCCGGCATGCTCATGTCCAGCCTGCGGCTGGCCCGCCAGGCGGACGCCGGCGCCGCGCGCGTGGTGCTGGCCGCGCAGGTGACCATCGGTGTGACCCAGGCCGTGAGCCTGCTGGCCGTGAACAGCGTGCTGGGCCGGCTGATCGGCACCGGCACCATCGAGGAACGGCTGCGCGGCGCCGCCTCCGCCCTGATGATCATGGCCGCCGTGCTGTTCCTGGCGGCCCTGCTGCGCGCCGCGTCCACCTACGCGACCGGCCGCCTGGAACCCAAGGTCGAGCGGGTGGCGACCGAGATGTACCTGGAGCGCGCGGCGGCCGTCGAGCTCGCCGCGATCGAGGACCACGCCTTCCACAAGCTGCTGGACACCGCGCAGTACGGCGCCTCCTCCGCCCGCCGCATGATCATGTACGGCACACGCGTGGTGAACGCGATGATCTCGCTGATCGCGGCGGCCGGTGTGCTGACCGTGCTGCACCCGGCCCTGCTGCCGCTGCTGATCACGATGACGATCCCGAGCGCGTGGGGCGCCCTGACCAACGCCCGGCGCCGCTACGAGTCGTTCCACACCTGGGTGCAGCACGCCCGCGCCGGTCATCTGATCAGCTCCCTGCTCACCGAGCCGGAGGCGGCGCCGGAGATCCGGGTGCACGGGGTCGGCCCCTTCCTGCTGCGCCACTTCCGGGCGATGTCGGAGACGGCGGAGGCGGAGCAGGCCCGGCTGGCCCGGCTCGCCGCGCGTACCGGCCTGATCGCGGCGGCCTGGACCGGCCTCGCGACCGTCGCCACGTACGCGACGCTGGGAGGGCTGCTGCTCAGCGGGGCGATGGCCCTGTCGGTGGCCGGTACGGCGGTGATCGCGATCCGCACCGGCTCGGCGAGCCTCAACACGCTGGTGCTGGAGATCAACACGCTGCACGAGGAGGCGCTGTTCGTGGGCGACCTGGAGCGGCTGTACGTCGAGGCGGCCGAACGGGCGATCCCGATCGGCGGGGACCCGCTCCCGGAGGATCCGCGGGAGATCCGCTTCGAGGACGTCACGTTCACCTATCCGGGTGATGCCACCCGACCCGCCCTGGACGACGTCACCCTCACGCTCCCGCTGGGCCGGATCGTCGCCCTGGTCGGCGAGAACGGTTCCGGCAAGACCACCCTGGTCAAGCTGCTGGCCGGGCTGTACCAGCCGGACCGGGGCCGCATCCTGTGGGACGGGGTCGACGCGGCGCGGGCCGACCGGCACCGGCTCGCCGAGCGCATCGCGATGGTGGCCCAGGACTTCAAGCGCTGGCCCTTCACCGCCAAGGTCAACGTGGCCGTCGGCCGCTCGTCGGCACCGCTCACCGAGGAGCGGCTGAGCAGGTCGGTCTCGGAGGCGGGCGCGGAGGAGGTGGTCGAGGATCTGCCGCGCGGCCTGGACACCCTGCTGGCCCGCAACTTCAGCGGCGGGCACGAGCTGTCCGGCGGTCAGTGGCAGCGCCTCGGCATCGCCCGGGCCGCCTACCGGCGCGGGCGCATCCTGATCGTGGACGAGCCGACGGCCGCCCTGGACGCCCGGGCCGAGCTGGAGGTCTTCGAGAAGATCCGCGCGCTGGCGGGCAGCGGGCAGACCGTCGTACTGATCACGCACCGGCTGGCGTCGGTCCGCCACGCCGATCTGGTGCACGTCCTCGACCAGGGCCGGGTCGTGGAGTCCGGGACCCCCGACGAACTCCTGGCCAGCGGCGGGGTCTACGCGGAGCTGTACGCACTCCAGGCGGACCAGTTCACGGCCAAGGTACCCGCCCGGAAGGTGAGCTAGCCCTCGACCAGTCCTCGATCACCCCTGGCCCGGCCCTCGACTAGCCCAGGGCTCCGTCGCCGCCGCGCACGATGACCAGGAACGTGTCCGTCGCCAGGTCCATCACGACCTCTGCGGGCATGCCTTCGAGTCGCCGCGCATGCGCGAACTCCTCCGCCGGCCATGATCCTCGCGGTCCGCCTGCGGGAAAGCGCTCGAGCACCGTTCGCCCGTTCACCATCCTGCACCTCCAGAAGTGCGTCGTACTTGTAGGAGTTAACGCTCTGGAGAACACGAATGGCTCGCCCGGTGACGGTACTGAGACATAGCCGACACGCCACCGGCGCGGAGGGTGAGAGTCCGTTGACTTTCGGCCACCTTCGTGACCGCTTGTGTCAGTCCTCGTACTCGTCGTGGTAACGCACCCGGTCGCTGCCCGCGGGCATCCGGCCGAGCGCCGTCAGATCGAGCAGGGAACTGGTCGAGCCGAGCCCGTCGAGGCCGCGGTCGTGGGCGGAGTAGGTGTGGAAGACCCGGTCGTGTTCCCGTAGGAAGCAACTGATCCCGGGCCGTTCGACCGCTTCGTCGTCGACCATGAGGGTCGCCCCGAAGTCGCGGTTGAAGTCGCTGTGGTGGGAGGAGTACCAGGGCAGGGTCCAGCCCATCCGCGCCTTGAAGGGCAGGATCCTGGTGAACGGCGCCCGGGACACCACCGCGAACGAGGTGCCACGCGCCCGCAGATGGGCGAGGTGGCCGATCTGGTCCAGGAACGCGGAGCAGTTGGGACAGCCGGCCTCCCACTCCGGGGCGAACATGAAGTGGTAGACGATCAGCTGGGCCCGCTCCTCGAAGAGGTCGAGCAGGGTGACCTTGCCGTCGCCGCCCTCGAACACGTACTCGGGGTCCACCTCGACAATCGGGAGGCGGCGCCGCTCGGCGTTGAGCACGTCCCGCGCGCGCGTGAGCGCCTCTTCCTTGAGCAGTAACTCCTCACGCGCGGCACGCCACCGCTCACGCGAGACGATCTCCGGAAGCGACATGGGCCCTCCTGTACGACGGTCGGTTCCGGGTGGTGACCGCGGACGGAGGGCGAACTCATCGGTGCGGCCGAAGTTTTTTTTCCGGGGTCACCGTCAGGTGTCGTACTCCTGGATGCGCCGGCCCTGACGGCGGTCGACGAGGGCGGGGAGTCGCTCCTCCAACTCCCGCACGATCGCGGGCACATCGAGGGTGAGCAGCTCGCGGTCGCGCATCAGGACACGGCCGTCGACGATCGTCGTGCGGACGTCGGCCGCGCGGGCGCTGTGCACGAGTGTGGCGGCGAGGTCGTGGACGGGCTGGGTGTGCGGCCCGGTGAGGTCGACGAGGATGATGTCGGCGCGGTGGCCGGGGGCGAGACGGCCGATGCGGGTGCCGAGCCCGACGGCCCGCGCGCTCTGCAGCGTGGCGTGGTGCAGGGCCTGCCGGGAGGTCAGCCAGCGCGGATCGCCCTCGCTGGACTTCTGGATCAGCGAGGTGAGCGCCATCGACTCCCATACGTCGAGGGAGTTGTTGGAGGCGGCGCCGTCGGTTGCGAGGCCGACCGGGACGCCGGCGGCGCGCAGGGCCCGTACCGGGGTGGTGGTGGGCCAGCCGAACTTGAGGTAGCCGCGGGGCGCGGTCGCCACCGCGGTGCGGCCGCCGGTGCGCTCCAGCAGGGGCAGGTCGCGGTCGAGGATGCCGGTGCCGTGGGCGATGAGCAGTTCGGTGTCGAGGAGCCCGGCGCGGTCCAGGATCTCGATGGGGGTGGCGCCGTGGCGGGCGAGGCTGGTGTCGGTCTGGTCGCGGTTCTCGGCGGCGTGCAGGTGCACGGGCAGGCCGTGCGCGCGGGCGAGTTCGGCGGTGGCGGCGAGATCCGCGTCGGTGACGGTGTAGGGGGCGTGCGGGGCGAGGGCGGTGGTGATACGGCCGTCCGCGCCGCCCCGGTGCCGCAGCGCGAACTCCGCCGACCGCTCCCGCCCTTCGGGCCCTTGCGAGGAGAAGTACGCCTCTCCCAGATGAGCCCGCAGCCCGCACTCGGCGACGACCGCGGCGACCGCGTCCATGTGGAAGTAGTGGTCGGCGAAGCAGGTGACCCCGCCCCGGATCATCTCGGCACAGGCGAGCCGCGCCCCCCACGCGACGTCCCTCTCGGTGAGGTTGGACTCGACGGGCCAGACGACGTCGTTGAACCACGCCTCGGTCGGCAGGTCCTCGGCGAGTCCGCGCAGCGCGACCATCGGGGCGTGGGTGTGGCAGTTGACGAACCCCGGCATGGCGACCTGTCCGCGCGCGTCGATCCGCTCCACGGCGGCCGTGCCGGCGCCCGCTCCCACGGATTCGACGACTCCGTCCCGTACGACGATCGAGGCGTCCTCCAGGAAGACGTTCCGTTCCTGCTCGTCGTGCGTGAGCGCGGTACAGCCGGTGATGACGAGGTCGGCCGGAGCAAAACCACGACCGGCAGGACCGGAACCACGACCGGCGGGGGTGAAGCCGCGATCGGCGGGAGCGGAGCTCATCGCCCCAACGTAGGGCAGGGTCGTCGGCCCGCGTGAGCCGAACCGCGCATCCTGTCCTGGCTCTGTCGCCTACCGGCCCGGCCGAGCACGCTGGCCGCACCACCTCCTGGAAGGAGCCGGGCATGCTCCTCGGCACCTGGAACCTCGAGAACCTCTACCGACCCGGCAGCCCCTACGGCCCCAAGGACAAGTCCGCGTACGAGGCGAAGCTCGCCGCCCTCGCCTCCGTGATCGGCGCACTCGACCCGGCCCTGCTCGGCGTCCAGGAGGTCGGAGACCCCGGCGCCCTGGAGGATCTGGCCGGACTGCTGGGCGTGAACTGGCGCGTCGCCCTCTCCGCGCACCCCGACGGCCGGGGTATCCGGGTCGGCTTCCTGGCCCGCACCGAGCTGACGGTGGTGTCCGACACGGCGGCGCTCCCGGCCCGGCTGGACCCGGTGCAGACCGACGACTCGGGCGGAACCGCCACCGGGGCCGGGCGCGGCTTCCTGGCCGTGACGGTCCGGACCGCGGCCGGTCCGCTGACGGCGGCGGTGGCCCACCTCAAGTCCAAGCTGCTCACCTACCCCGGCGACCGCTTCTACCCGCACGACGAGGGCGAGCGGGCGCGCTACGGGGCGTACGCCCTCTTCCGGCGCGCCGCCGAGGCGACGGCCCTGCGGGCGCTGGCGGACGAACTCCTGGCCGGGCAGGGCAGGTCCAGGGACGTGGCGGTGCTCGGCGACCTCAACGACGAGGTGCAGGCGGCCACCACCCAGATCCTCCTCGGCCCGCCCGGCTCCGAGATCGGCACCACCGGCTACGACCACGCCGACAAGGGCGACGCCGTACGGCTGTGGGACACGGCCCCGCGGATCCCGGCCGAGCAGCGCTACTCCCGCGTCAACTCCGGCCGCCGCGAGCTCATCGACCACATCCTCCTCAGCCACCACTTGGTCCACCGTCTGACGGAGGCGGGCACGGGCCTCCCGGGCACCGCCGCACCACCGTCCCTGCCGTCGGTGGGCGAGGACCCGGCGGAGCGCCGCGGGGCACCGGGGTCGGACCACGCACCGGTGTGGGCGCGGTTCGAGGACTGAGGCGTAGGGCGCGGCCGACGTTCCCTACACCGCGACGGGCATCCGCGGCACCGCGAGCCCGAGCCGTTGCCCGCCGCGCTCCAACTCGGTGGCCAGGTCTTCGAGTTGCCGGGTGTGCCGGGCGGTGAGGCGCCCTGTCTCGTCGAGGTGCACGGCACATGCGGTGGTCGTGTCCACGAGCCGTTCGAGTACGGCGGCCACCGCGTCCGTGCCCTCGGTGTGCCGGGCGAGGGCGGGGAGTTCGGCGGCGGCGAGGGCGATCGTGGTGCGGGCCTCGGCGAGGGTGCGGTAGGCCTCGCGGCGCAGGGCCCAGCGTTCGCCGCGGTCGTCGGACTCGCTCAGTACGTGGTCGAGGTAGGCGTGCGCGGCCCGCCCGGCCGCCGCGAGCCGGGCCCGTACCCCGCCGCCCCGCTTCCCGGCCATCGGCAGATGCCCCACGATCAGCACGATCGCGCAGGCCAGCAGGGTCTCGCCGATGCGGCCGGCGGAGGCCTGCGGTTCGCCGCCGACCATGACCAGGGCGAGCACGAGGACGGTGACGGCGGCGGTCTGGGCGGCGAAGTGCCGGGTGGACACCGGGATGACCGCTCCGCAGACGGCGACCAGCGCGACGAGCCCCTCGGGCCGGGGCAGTACCGCGGCGAAGCCCGCGAAGAGCAGGGCGCCGAGCACGGTCCCGGCGGCCCGGCACAGCACCCGGGAGACCAGCGGTCCGAGGTCGGGTTTGACGAGGAAGACGGCGGTGGCGGGCAGCCAGTACCAGTGCTGGTGCTCGCCGTACCAGCGGGCCTGGTGCAGGGCCTGGGCGATGGCCGCGCTGGCCCCGAAGCAGAGGGCGACCCGCAGCCCGTACTCCCGGCCGCCGCTGCCGAGCGCGGCCCGCAGCACCTCCTTCGGGCTGCGGCGCCGGGCGGGCGGCCGGTGCTGCGCGCCCTCGGCCCGGTCGAAGGCCTCGGCGGCACGCAGCAGGGCGTCGTCCAGGGCGCGCAGGGCGGGCGCCGAGCGGGACGGCGCGGGCAGCGGCCCGGTGCCGTCGTTCTCCCGGACCGCGACGGCGAGCCGCCGGGGCCCTTCGGCCGCCCGCGCGGATATCGGCTCCTCCGCCCAGGCGAGGGCGGTGGCGGCCTCGGCGAGGGGCAGCGCGGCGGCGTACTGCGCGTGCAGCCGGCGTTCGGCGGCGGAACTGGCGTGCCGCCGCAACCGGGGCCCGGTGAGCGCGTCCTGGGCATGGTCGAGGGCGGTGCTCAGCGCCTTGCGCCGCCCGAGCGCGGCCTCTCCGCCCACGGCGTCGAGCAGGTCGGCGACGGCGTCGTACACGGCGGCGACGGCGTCCCGTTCCCCGTCGAAGCGGTAGTCGCCGGCGAGGGCGCCGGGGGTGGGCAGGGCGAGCCGCAGCACCAGCAGCCAGCCGGCTCCGGCGAGGAAGGCGAGGGCCCGCTGCCAGCCCTCCTCGGCGAGCGGCATCCCGGCGCCGATGGCGGCGGCGACCAGTAACTGCGTCCCGGCCCCGGAGGCGACGGGCCCGACGGCGCTCATGCCACCGGCGACGAGTCCGAGCCCGGTGAGCAGCAGGGTCAGGGGTACGGCGGTGAGGTGCTCGCCGCCGTAGGTCCCGACAAGCAGCCCCACGGCTCCTGCCGTCGCGGGCGCCCCGAGTCGCCGCACGGCGGCCCGCCGGCTGCCCGGCCGGTCGTTGATCCCGGCGAGCATCGCGGCGATGGCGGCGACGACACCGAGAGAGGTGTGGTGGAGCAGGACCGCGGTGAGCAGCAGCGGCCCGGCGGCCAGCGCCCCTCTCGTCACGGCGCTCCAGGGCACGGGGCCGCGCTGGGCGCGCAGGGCGTGGGCGAGCCAGGGCGGCAGGGCGACACGACGGGACACGGGGCTCCTACGGCGGACGAGGGCGGGGGTATGCCTTCGGGCGACGGCGGCCGTGGCTTCCGGTCTGGTTCTCTCCACCGTAGATCGTGTTCCCGTACGGAACGGTGCGTTCGCATTTCCGAGGTGTGACAAGTGGGGCGAAGAGCCGTGTTCTTTATGAACGCAATTTCACGACGAACGTGCACGGGCCCGGGGGCGTAGCCTGCCCCCGGGCCCTGGAGTGCCGCCCATCATCACACGCCGGCACGCTTGAGAACCCGGGTCAGTCGTGAGGTCGCCGCGTCCTTCCTTTGGACCACCACGCATCGAGCTGCGCGGGCAGGACTTGAACCTGCATTTCGACGTGCTGGGGCCCGGGCCCGTTCGATCCGGCGATCGGCGGCGAATGCTGAGTCTGGAGCGAGAGTCTGAGATTCAACGCGGCCCGCCCCGTGTTCTGTGGGGTACGGCCGCTCGTCACGACAAGCCTCAGCTTCAGCTTTGCGCTCCTCGCGCACCCCGGCCGCAATGGACCGGGGAGTCTTCTGTGTCAGCCCTCTTCGCTCACCCGAAGAGATATCCGAACACGGCGTCCCCGACCCGCTGGTCGACGACGTCGGCGCCGTTCGCCTCCTCGCGGGCGAATTTGACGGCCTGCTGCAACTTCTCGACCCGGTCGAGGAGTTCGTTGATACGCCGGGCGGGCAGGGCGCCCGAGAACTTCACGGTGGTCCAATACCCCACCGGAATGTCCTCGTAGTACACCTCGACCTGCGCCGGATGCTTCTCGGTCGCCTCGGCCTTCACGTGGTTGCGAGGCACCTTCTTGGTCCGCAGAGTCCGCACCGGCTCGGTCTTCCAGGCGTCGGTGGAGGGATCCTGCACCCACGACTCGGAGGCGTCGAGCACGGGCAGCTTCCGCACGAACGTGTTGAGATCGACGAGCTGCTTCTCCAGGAACAGCAGATAGGCCACGGGTACGGCGGCGACGAGCACCCGCCCGTCCACCTTCACGTCGGCCCTGGCCGCGCAGTTGGCCCAGTCCTTGGTGGCGGTCACGTCGAAGAGCCGCGTCAGCGTGGCCGAGGTCTCCCGCAGCACGTCCTCGGCCTTCACCTGAACCCGCGTGGACTCGGGCGGCAGTTGCTCGCCCTCCTCGTCCTTCGGCTGATACGTCCGCGAGATACCGGCCAGCAACGCGGGTTTCTGCAACCCGTGATGAGCTGCCGTCAGGTCCTGATGAGCCTTGGACTTGATGCCCTTCTCGACCGCGATGATCTGATTGAGTTTCGCCACGTGAAGGACGGTAGCAGCGGCAACTCGGCCATTTCCAACGAATTTTCGAGCGGAGAAAGACAGGGGAAAGGCGGTTGGATTCCGACCGCAATCCCGCGAGTAGGTCGTCGACAGCGCGTGGTGGGTCTTTGTGTGCGGGCGGACGGGAATGTCAGGGGAGAAGCAGGGCCATCAACGCCGCGAACGCCTCCGCAGGCGTGCTTCCGCCGCCCGCCGCGTCGGGGTTCGCCTCCCAGAACCGCATGCAGGGGACATCCTCGTCGTCCCACCCGTCCGGCAGTTCGTCCGGCGGACACGGGAAGGCCAGCCATTCACCGGGCTCGTAGGCTCCGCCGTAACGGGATTCGACGACGGTCACGAGGTGCAGCGGCGGAACAGGGGTAGTACCGGGGCACAGCGCGGCGACCAGGATTTCGTCGACCGGTATGTACGACTCGGGCCAGTCGGCGCCTGTGTACCGGAGAAGGTCCTCCGTGGGCACGGCACCGAGGTGCTCCACCACCCGGCGTGCGGTCTGCTCGGCCTCGGCCGCGTCGGACATCGTTCAGAACTCCCAGAGGTCCCGGTGCCGGTGCCGGGTCGGCGGATGGTCCAGCTCTTCGGCCACGCGGAGCAGGACATCGGGCGAGGCCGCGCGCAGACGCTTGCGGGCCACGGTGCGAAAGGTCCGCAGTGCGGCCCTGGCCGTCGACTCGTACGGCCCCGCGGGCCGGGCGTTCAAGGCGCGCGGGTAGGTGTACGCGGCAAAGGCCCGGACGACGAGGGTCGGCACGGGACGGCGGCCGGCACCGCGTCGGCGGGACACTTCCGTGTCCGGGTACCGGAGTCCGGCGAGGACATGGGAGGTACAAGGACCCGGCAGACCCCGCGACCAGTACGCCGGGCCGGTGCGGTGCCGGCTCGGGACGTGGTGGACGGTGCGTGACATGACAGCCTCCGAGCGGTCGCCGACGGTTCCGGTGCGACCCGCCGGCTGTCCGCCGCCCCGCGGTGTCCCCCGGCATGTCGTGTACACGGACCCAAGACTGGCGGCCGGGGTCCGTCCTGTCGAACGGATATCGACGGACGCTCACGCCATGACGGATATTGGGGTGCGGTCACGGCCCTGTGTCCGGATGATCGGGACGCTGTCCGTCGTCTGCCCGAGGAGCCGCCGTGATCCGCCGCGTCACCACCCCCGCCCTCTTTCCGCCGCCCGGCTACTCGCACGTCTCCGTCGTCGAGGCCGGTACGAGACTGGCGTTCCTCGCCGGGTCGGTGCCGCTCGACGGCGACGGACAGCTGGCCGGTCCGGGCGACCCCGTGCGGCAGGCCGAGCAGGTCGTCGCGAACCTCGGCGAGCAACTGCGCTCCGTGGGCAGCGACCTGGCGCATGTCCTGGCCACCGACGTGTACGTCGTGAGCAGCGACCCGGCCGTGCTGTCCGCCGTCTGGGAGGTCGTGGAGGCTTCCGGGCTCAGCGCCGGGCCGCATTCGTCGACGCTGATCGGCGTGGCCTGCCTCGGGTACACCGGTCAGCTGGTGGAGATCACGGCCACCGCCGTCGTGCCCGCGGAGGCGCGTCCGTGAGCGCGGGTGACGAGGCCGTGCTGCGCCGGGCGGTCGGACCGGACGCCGTCGCCGTCGCCGACGTCTGGCTGCGGTCGTACTCCGCCGCCCTGCCCACCGTCGTCCGGGCGCACTCCGACGACGAGGTGCGCGCGTACTTCCGGGATGTCGTGGTGCCGGAGCGGGAGACCTGGCTCGCGGAGGTGGGCGGTCACGTCGTGGGCGTGATGGTGCTCGCGGGGGATCTGCTGTCCCAGTTGTACCTGGCCCCCGACTGGCGGGGGCGGGGCCTCGGTGACCGGTTCGTCTCGCTGGCCAAGGAGCGCTCCCCGCAGGGGCTCACGCTCTGGACGTTCCAGGTCAACAAACCCGCCCACCGTTTCTACGAGCGGCACGGCTTCCTCGCCGTCGAGCACACGGACGGCAGCGGGAACGAGGAGCGGGAGCCGGACGTGCGGTACGTCTGGCAACCCTGAAGCCACCCGCCCGACCCGCCGCGAGCGTCGCTAGGCGGACCCGGCCCCCCACACCCGCCTCTTCGGCAACGGCTTCGCATAGCTCCCCGCCCGGCTGGTCGTGAGCCCCAGCGCCACCAGCGACTCCGCCAGCTTCACCGCCGCGCCGACCCCGTCGACCACCGGAAGCCCGAGCTTCTCCCCCACCGCGCGCTGCAGTCCCGTCATTCCGGCGCAGCCGAGGACCAGGACCTCGGCGCCGGCGTCCCGGGCCCGTTCGGCCGCCGCGAGGAACGCGGCCTCCGTGCGCCCGGGGTCGCCTGCGAGGTCGAGGACGCCCAGTCCGGTGCCCGTCACGGCCGCGCAGTTGCGGGCCACCCCGGCGGTCTCCAGGCTGTCCTCGATCTGCCCGCGCGACCGGTCCAGGGTGGTGACGACGCCGTAGCGGCGGCCCAGCAGGCACGCCAGGTGGGCGGCGGCCTCGGTGATGTCCACGACCGGTACGTCCACCAACTCCCGTACACCCTCCCGCCCGTGCTCGCCGAAGCCGGCCATGACCACCGCGTCGTACGGCGGGCCGTCGTACGACCGCAGCGCGTCCAGGACCGCCACCGCCGACAGGTAGCTGTCGAGCCAGCCCTCCGCCGACTCGGGGCCCCAGCTCGGGGTCAGGCCGGTCACGGTGGTGCCCGGGCCTGCGGCGGCCCGGGCACCTCGCACGATCTCCTCGGTCATCTCCTGCGTGGTGTTGCAGTTGGTGACGACGATCCGCACGGTCGTCAGGCCTCCCGGGGTACGACGGCTCGGTCGGTGCGGCAGAGCGCCGCGTAGAACCCGGCGGCCAGCGCCGTGCCGATGAACCAGGAGTACGGCGCCACATCGCTGAACGTCTTCACCAGCGCGAGCACCGCCGCGACCGCCGCCGACGGCAGGAACGCCCACAGGGCCTTGGGGTTGACGCCCTTGCGGTAGTGGTACGGCGCCCCCGGCGTCGCGTCGAACAGCTTCTGGACGTCCACCCTGCCGCGCTTGACCCAGTAGTAGTCGACCATGATCACGCCGAACAGCGGGCCCAGGAAGGCACCGAGGCCGCCGAGGAAGTAGTTGACGACGGTGGGATTGGAGAAGAGGTTCCAGGGGGTGACGACCAGCGCGGCCACGGTGCTGATCATGCCGCCGACCCTGAAGCTGATCTTCTGCGGCCAGACGTTGGCCAGGTCGTATGCCGGTGAGACGAAGTTGGCGACGATGTTGACGCCCATGGTGGCGACGGCGAAGGTCAGGGCGGCCACGACCAGGACCCAGGTGTTGCCGACCTTGGCGACCAGTTCGGCCGGGTCGGTGATGGCCTCGCCGAAGACCTCCAGCGAGCCGGCCGTGACGATCACCGAGACGACCACGAAGGCCGTGGAGTTGACGGGCAGGCCCCAGAAGTTGCCGCGGCGGACGGTGCGGTAGTCCGGCGCGAAGCGCGAGAAGTCGCAGAAGTTGAGCATCAGCGTGCCGTAGGTGGCGAGGATCAGGCCGATCGCGCCGAACCACTGCCGCCACTGCTCGCCGATGGAGACCGGGTGCGGGGTGGAGGTGAGCGAGATCGTCCAGTGGGCCTTGGCCAGGATCCAGACGGCGAGCGCGATCATGACCAGCCAGATCGCGGGTCCGCAGAAGTCCTGGAACTTGCGGATCGTCTCCATGCCCCGGCTGATGATCGCCGCCTGGATCAGCCAGAGGGAGACGAAGGAGACCCAGCCGAGGGCGTCCAGGCCCAGGAAGGAGTGGTGCGTCCAGGACTCCAGGCCCGGCCAGGCCGCCAGCAGCATCACGTTGACGGCGACGGACGCCAGATAGGTCTGGATGCCGTACCACATGATGGCGATCACGGCCCGGATGAGCGCCGGGATGTTGGCGCCCCAGACGCCGAAGCTGATCCGGCTGACCACCGGGAACGGCACGCCGTGGCGCTGGCCGATCCGCCCCATCCAGTTCATGCCGATGTAGATGAGCACGAAGCCGACGAGGAGGGAGGTGAAGACCTGCCAGACGTTCATGCCGAGGACCAGCAGTCCGGCGGCGAAGGTGTAGTTGCCGAGGTTGTGGACGTCGGACATCCACATGGCGAAGAGGTCGAAGACCTTCCAGTTCCGCTGCTCGGCGGGGGCGAGGTCTTCGTTGGTGAGCCGGGGGTCGGGGACGAACGCGGGTGCGCCGGTGGCTTCGGCGCGGTCGGCCAGGGACACGGGGCCTCCAGGGACTGCGGGGCTACGGGGACGGGGAGGGCGGAGGGCGGATGCCGAATGCTGCGCGCGTTTGGTATACCAAACTGCGGTCATGGTCCTCCCGTCAAGCGTTCCGACCGATGTCCGTCCCGTTACGGCTCCGTAAAAGCCCCCTCAGGTCGGCGAAGATGGCCCCATGGGATCCCCCACAACGAAGATCGAACCCCTGGGCGCGGTGCGCGAGCGCGTCCTCGCCACCCTGCGGCAGGACATCATCGCGGGGCGCCTGGGCCCGGGCGACCGGCTGGTCGAACGTGAGCTGGCCGAGCGGTTCGGGGTGTCCCGGGTGCCCGTCCGGGAGGCGATCCGGGCCCTGGTCGCCGAGGGCTTCGTCCACTTCGAGTCGGCCCGCCGGACCGTCGTACGCCGGCTGACCCCGACCGACGTCAAGGAACTCTTCGAGCTGCGCGAGGCGCTGGAGGTGTACGCGGCCGGGCTGGCGGCCGCGCGGGCGACCCCGCAGGCACTCGCCGAGCTGCGGGACCTGCTCGAGCGGGCCGCCGCGGCGACGCTGGCCGGGGACGCCGAGACGATCACCGACATCAACACCCGCTTCCACGACCGGATCCTGGCCCTGGCCGGCAACAGCCTGCTCATCTCGGTGATGGAACCGGTCGACGGCCGGCTGCGCTGGCTCACCCGGCGGAACGAGGAGTGGCCGCAGCTGCTCACCGAACACCGGGAGCTCTACGACGCGATCGCCTCCGGTGACCCGGACCGGGCCCGCGCCCGCGCCCTCGGCCACGTCCGGGCCAACTACCGGTCGACGGTACGGCACCTCTTCGGCGAGGAGACCGAGCGGCGGCTCTGACCTCGCACCGGGTTGTCCACAGGAACACCAGTTCGCACAGGGATCTCCTAGAGTTCTCCTCATCAGTGAAGATCGGAACGGATCCGATCGGACCACACGGGTCGGACCGCACGGGTCGGACCACACGGGGAGGGCATGACCATGGTGAGCAGACGGGGGCTGCTGAGCGGAGCCGCACTCATGGGGATGGGCGCGGCGGCCGGCATGGCGGCGGGCACCGGGACCGCCGCGGCCGACACGCCGCTGGACACACCGTTCACCCCGGTCGCCGCACCGCATCTGGCCGAGGCCGAGCAGCTGGTGCAGTACCAGCGCATGCTGGCGGCCGGATACCTGCCGACGGGACTGGCCGGGCACTGGCCGCTGGACGGCTCCGGCACCGACCGCTCCGGCCTGGAGCATCCCGTCACGCCGGGCTCCGGGGCGAGCTGGACCAGTCTGCGGGCGGGAGGTGAGCTGAGCTTCGACGGCACCTCCGGCGCTTACGCGACCACCGGCTCCGTCCTGGACACCACGGCCCCGTTCACGGTCGCGGCCTGGGTCCGGCTGGCCGACGACGCCGTGCTGACGAACCTGTACACGGCCGTGAGCCAGGACGGCGGCAGCGCCAGCCGCTTCCTGCTCCAGTACGACGACACCGCCGGGACCTGGGCCTTCAAGGTGCGCAGCGAGGACCAGAGCGCCAAGGTCTCCGCGCTCGGCTCCACGCCCGTCACCAAGACCGGCGTCTGGACCCATCTCACGGGTGTCTGGGACGGCACACGCGTCCAGCTGTACGTGAACGGCGTGCTGGAAGGCAGCGCCGACACGACCCTGTCCTGGGCCGCGACCCAGGGCTTCGGCATCGGCCGGGCCCGCTGGGACGGCGGCTACGTCAACCGTTTCAAGGGCGCGGTCGACGACGTCCGCGCCTACGGCCGCGCCCTGAGCGCCGCCGAGATCGCCCTGATCAGCGGCGCTACGGCACGCGCCAACAACGTCTACCTGATGGATTCGACGGCGACCGTCACCTGGGGTCGCCCCGACGACCTCGCGAGCTGGGTGGCCCGGGCCCGCTGCGCGTCCTTCGTCACGGCACTGCTCCGGCACACCTACGGCTGGGCGACCGACGCCTACTTCCTCCAGTACTTCCAGGAGAAGGGCCCGGAGGCCGCCGACTACTGCTCGGCCTTCCTGAAGAACACCGGCGGCCCGCGCCTCCGTCCGGTCCGCAAGGTCGCCGACCTACGGCCCGGCGACCTGATCGCGATCGACTACAACGGGCAGGACGCCGAGAACACCGGGCACATCGTGATGGTCCGCGAGGTCAAGGGGGTCTTCAGCGGGGTCGCCGACTTCCCGGCCGAGACCCAGTACGCCGTCGAGATCATCGACTGCACCTCCGACCCGCACGGGGTGTACGGCCTGAGCAACTACCCGCAGTACCCCGACACCCGCATGGTCGGCACCGTGGACGGCGAGAACCTCCAGGGCGTCGGCATCGGCCACATGATGTTCTACGCCTCCAACACCACCGGCGCGTTCTCCCGCTACCGCTGGAGCGTCAACTCCTCCGCGTCCACCGGCACCCACCCGGTCACCGATCGCCCGGTGGCGGCGGCCCGCATCGTCTGAGCCCACCGCCGTCACCGCAGGCCTGCCGTCACCGCAGCCCGGCCGCCTCGGCCGCCGTCCGCAGCACCTCACGGAGCATCTCGGGGGTGAGGCGGCCGGTGAAGGTGTTGCGCTGGCTGACGTGGAAGCAGCCGAAGAGGTCCAGGCCGTCGAGGTCGACGCGGGCGCCGTGGGCGAAGACCGGACGGGGCCGGGGCACGCTCCAGCCGGCCTCGGCCAGGGCAGGCAGCGCGGCCTGCCAGCCGAAGGCCCCGAGCACGACGGCGGCGCGCGCCGTCGGCCGGAGCAGCGTCAGCTCCTCGACCAGCCAGGACCGGCAGGTGTCGCGTTCCTCAGGGGTCGGTTTGTTGTCGGGCGGGGCGCAGTGCACGGGCGCGGTGATGCGCACGCCGTACAGCTCCAGGCCGTCGTCGATGCGCTCGGATGTCGGCTGCGAGGCGAGTCCGACGTCGTACAGCGCCTGGTACAGCACATCGCCGGAGCGGTCGCCGGTGAACATCCGGCCGGTGCGGTTGCCGCCGTGCGCGGCCGGGGCGAGGCCGATGATCAGCAGCGGGGCGTCGGGCGGCCCGAAGCCGGGGACGGGTCTGCCCCAGTACGTCCAGTCGGCGAACGCGGCGCGCTTGGTGCGTGCCACCTCCTCGCGCCAGGCGACCAGGCGAGGACAGGCCCGGCAGGCGCTGACGCGCTGATCGAGACGGGCGAGGGGTTCGAGGGAGGTGGGAGGGGTGGGAGGGGTGGGAGGGGGATGGGGCACAAGGTCCACGGTAGAGCCGGGCGGACCTGGCCGTGCGGGATCGATGCGGTCGGTGCGCTCGGGGTGCATGGGGTGCATGGGGTGCATGGGGTGCACGGGCGTCCGGGAAATCGGCTCCGTTTCCGCCGGCTCGGGGAGCTAAGGTCGGGACATGGCTTCTGAGGACGCGGGCGAGAGCAGGGAGCGGGAGAGCAGCGGGACGGGAACCCCCGCCGCCGCCTCGGCCGAGCCTGCCGAAGGCACCGAGGCGCCTGCCGCCCAGGCCCCCGACTCCGACCCCGCGGCCGTAGCCGCGGCCATCGCCGCCGCTGAGGCCGCGGCGCCCGCTCCCGGCGAGAACGTGCGGATCGACAGCTGGATCTGGGCCGTGCGCCTGATCAAGACCCGCTCGATGGGAGCCACCGCCTGCCGGGGCGGGCACGTCCAGGTGAACGGCGAGCGGGTCAAGCCCGCCCACTCCGTGCGCGTCGGTGACGAGGTGCGGCTGCGTCACGAGGGGCGGGAGCGGGTCGTCATCGTGAAGCGTCTGATCCGCAAGCGGGTCGGCGCCCCGGTGGCCGCCCAGTGCTATGTCGACAACTCGCCGCCGCCCCCGCCCCGCGAGGCCTTCGTCCCCATCGGCCTGCGCGACCGCGGCACCGGCCGCCCCACCAAGCGCGACCGCCGCGAGCTGGAACGGCTGCGCGGCCTCGGCGGAATGGGAGGACCGGGCGGGACCGGCGGCACCGGTGGCATGGGCGGAACCGGTGGCATGGGCCGGCCGAGCGGTGGGCGCCCCGGCGGACGGTGATCCACCGGGGCCCACTCCACGGGGCTCGGCCGGGTCAGGGCCGGTTCCCTCTCGCTCGGCGGGTGCGGCGCGTCACGCACGTGGCCGTACCAGTCCCCACAGCCGCGCGTTCTGTCGGCGCCGGGCCCAGGCGATCAGGGCCAGTGGCACGATCAGGATCAGCGGAGTCGCCGCGTACTGGCCGTCGAAGACGGTGAGCTGGACGATGAACGCGCCCACCATGAGCGCACTCAGCGCCATCGCCGCCACCGACTGCAGAACCGGTATCAACAGGGCGACGGCACCGGCCAGTTCGATCGCGCCGATGGTGTACATGCCCGCACTGCCCCAGCCGATGCGGTCGAAGGACTCGACGGCCGACGGATCCGCGATCAGCTTGGGCAGCGCGCTCGCGATGGCGTAGAAGAGGGCGAGCAGCACCTGCACCGTGCGCAGGGCAAGGCGGGCACGGCGGCCGCGGGCCGTCGCCGACTCGGCGACGACGGGGGCTGCGGAGGCGGCGAGGGCGACGGAAGCGGCGGGCTTGCGCATGGGGTTCTCCTGGGGGAAGCGGTCCCTGTTGCTGTCACAGAGGTAGACCCGCCGCCGGCGGGGAACTCATCGACCGCCGCCAGGATTTCCGGGCTGCCCGCCGCTTCTCGCTAGGCCGCCGGTACCGCCCTCACCCACATCCCGTCCTCGGTCAGATACTCGGTCACCTCCAGTCCCGCTTCCGCGAGCGCCTCCTCGAACTGCTCCTGGGTGAGCGGCCGGGACAGGAACGTCTGTGTCCAGGCCGCGTCCGGGAACTCGTACTCCGCGCGCACCGAGTTCACCCCGTCTCCGACCGGCTCCGCGGACACGATCCGTACCGTGTATCCGCTGGGGTCGACCCGCTCCCTGGGCACGTTCAAGTGGTAGTCGGCGCCCTCCCGCTGGATGAGCACGCAGCCGCCGTCCGCCACATGCGCCGCGCAGGTGCGCAGCATGCCCCGGCGCACCTCCACGTCCCCGGTGTTCACCAGGAACGACGCGAGCATCACCACGTCGAACTTCTCGCCCAGGTCGAGCTCTTCGATGGTGCCGCGTATCGTGCGCGCCCCGCGGACGCGCTCCAGCATCTCCGCCGACTCGTCCACCGCCGTGACCGTGAACCCGCGTTCCAGGAGCGGGTGGGTCATCCGCCCCACGCCACTGCCCAGCTCCAGGATGTGGGCGCCGGCCGGGACCGCCGCCTCGATGACGTCCGGCTCGCTGCCGACGGACAGCCGCGAGTAGAGCTCCACCGCGCAGCCGTCCGGGGTGATCGCACCGGGCCCTGTCCCCTTGTACCCCTCACGCATTTCAACCGTCATACCCGAACAACGGCCCACCTGGGTACGGTGGTTCCCGCGGTGACGTCACCCTTCCCACGGGAACCACCCGTGTCCGAGATACCAGTGGCCGCCCGCCCGCAGATGGTCGCCGACGGCCCGCTCCACCGACGTACGCCGGGGCAGGTCCCGTACCGGCAGGTCCGGGGCGCCGAAGACGAACTGGACCGCGGTCGTGTCGGCCGGTTCCGTGTCCTGATGGCCGGGCCGGAACCGGTCCTGGAAGCGGACGATGTTCGAGTCCGCCCGCAGGTACCGCCTCAGCTGCGGGTCGAGCAGCCAGGAGTGGCAGGTCGCGACCGCGTGGTCCTCCTCGGGAAAGTGCCGGGGGAAGAACGCCCGTGCCAGGGCCAGCGAGCGGTCGCAGGCGGTGGGGGTCAGCGGCCCCCGGTAGTCGGGTATGTGCAGGTTCAGGCAGGTCTGCCCGGGAGCCACGGACCCGGCCTGGCCCGTTCCCGTCGTCGTGTCCGCCCGCGCCGTGACCGCCGCGGCCGTGCGCTCGCCGAGCCGGGCCCGTTCGTACTGCAGCCGGCCCAGCTGGTACAGCTCGCCGCGGAAGTGGTGGACGAGCCAGGATGCCTGGAAGGCCGACAGTCCTCCGCTGCCGTAGCGCCTGCGGTGCAGCGTCATGCCGCGCCCCAGGTCGGCGAGCGTGCGCCGGGACACGTCGGCGGGGACGTCCCGCGCATGGTGGTACGCGCGGGCGTGGGGCAGCGCGGCGAGGAAGACGTAGACCAGGAAGTAGCCGTCCAGTGCGGCCGGAGCGGCGGCGGCCCGCTCACCCAGCCAGGTGGGGTCCCCGGCCCCCGCCGCGGCGGCCGGAGCGGCCGTGGCGCCGGTGACGTCGTCGGCGCATTCGGCGAGCAGCCGCCGGATACCGGGATCGGCGGTCACCGTCCGGTGCCGGGCCACCACCTCGTTGATGTCCTCGTGCGGCACGGCGAGGTCGAGGAGCAGGTCGGGCAGGTCGTCGGCGTCCGGCAGCACGGCGGGGTCCCCCTTGGTGAACGTCCTGGTCGAAGAGTACGTTGCAAGAAGGAGTGGTGATCCGTGATGCGTACGGGCAGTGAACCGGCGACCGCGCGCAGTGCGCTGCGGGCGCGGCTGTGGCTGAGTGTGTGGGGCGTGGCCTGGGCGATCTTCGGCACGGCGGTGTTCGTGCTCGTCGGCCGTCCCGGCTGGGCGGCCGCCTGCGGGGTGCTGTGGCTGGTGGCCACCGCCGACCTGACCATGGTCCTCAGGCACATCAGGCAGGGGCCGCACTATCAGCCGGGCCGCGACGTGCCACCGTACCGGCCGGTGGAGGACGGCCCACGGCGGCTGCGACGCCCACCGCAGCACCGTCACCCGTGAGCAGGTTTCCACTCACGCGCTGCCGATCCTGGCCGCCCTGCGGAGCGTCCGGTCACGCTCCGTTGTCGAAGCGGGCCGCCTTGAGGTACTCCGGGTTCGGGTCCAGGGCGGCCGCCAGCCGGAAGTGGCGTATCGCGAGGTCGGCGCGGCCCTGGCGTTGGTAGGTGCGGGCGAGCGCGAAGTGCGCGAACGCGTTGTCCGGCTCGCGCTCCAGCACGATGGTGAACTCCAGCTCGGCGGGGCGCAGTTGCGCGGCCGCGAAGAAGGCACGCGCGCGCAGCAGCCGGGCGGCGGTGTTCTCGGGGTGCGCGGCGATCACTCCGTCGAGCAGTTTCACCGCGCCCCGCGGGTCCCGTGCGTTGAGCAGTTGCTCGGCGGCACGGAAGTCGATGACATGCGTCTCCGGAGTACGTCCGGTCGAACCGCTGGTCTCGGGCACGGCAAAGTCCTTCCCTCACTGAAGCGGTTCAACGCCCGGACGGGTGCCCGCTATTTCGAAGACGCACGACCGTCAATTCGAACCGGCCGCCCGTGCCCGGCGCACGAGGTCGGCCCACACCTCCGTGACCCGCTGTTCGAGCGCTTCCAGGGGCACATCGTTGTCGATCACGATGTCGGCGATCTCCAGGCGCTTCTCGCGCGTCGCCTGCGCGGCCATGCGGGCGCGGGCGTCCTCCTCGGCCATCCCCCGCAGCCGTGTCAGCCGGTCGAGCTGGGTCTCGGGGGCGACGTCCACGACGACCACGACGTCGTAGAACGCCGCGAGGCCGTTCTCCGCGAGCAGCGGTACGTCGTTGATCACCACCGCGTCGGCGGCGGCCGCGTTCTCCAGCTCGCGGGAGCGGGCCCCGACCAGGGGGTGCACGATCGAGTTCAGTACGGCGAGCTTCTCGGGGTCGGCGAAGACGATCGAGCCGAGCTTCGGCCGGTCCAGGGTGCCGTCGGCGGCGAGCACGTCCGGCCCGAAGGCCTCGGCCACGGCCGCCAGGCCGGGGGTTCCCGGCTCGACGACCTCACGCGCGATACGGTCCGCGTCGACCAGCACCGCGCCGTGCCCGACGAGCAGTCGCGACACCTCGCTCTTGCCGGCGCCGATCCCGCCGGTGAGGCCAACTTTCAGCATGCCCCGAAGCTTAGGCCCTGCCACCGACACCGGACCGGACAGGCCCTGTTTCCAGCCGGACCCGGCCGGACAGGCCCTGGTTCGAGGCCCGGACCGGTCTGGTTCCGGGCCCCGCCGGGGGACTCAGCCGTCGCCCTCTCGCTCCGCGAGGAAACGCTCGAACTCCAGGCCGATCTCGTCCGCCGAGGGGATCTCCACCGGCTCGGCGAGCATGTTGCCCCGGGTCTCGGCGCCGGCGGCGGCGTCGTACTGGTGCTCAAGACCCTGCACCAGGGCGGTGAGTTCCTCGTCGCCCTCCTGGATCTGGCGGTCGATCTCCGTCTGCGTACGGTGGGCGTCCGTACGCAGGGCGTGGGCGATGCCCGGGAGCACCAGGCCGGTGGCGCCCGTGATGGCCTCCATGACGGTCAGGGCGGCGTCGGGGTAGGCGGAGCGGGCGATGTAGTGCGGGACGTGCGCGGCGACGCCCAGGACGTCGTGGCCGGACTCCATGAGGCGGTATTCGACCAGCGACTCGGCGCTGCCGGGCACCTGCGCCTCGTCGAAGAGGCTGGTGTGGCCCGGGACGAGGTCGGTGCGGTTGCCGTGCGGCGTGAGGCCGACGGGACGGGTGTGCGGAACGCCCATGGGAATGCCGTGGAAGTTCACGGACAGCCGGACACCGAGCCGCTCCACGATCTGCCGTACGGCCACCGCGAAGCGCTCCCACTCGACGTCCGGCTCGGGGCCGGACAGCAGCAGAAACGGCGCGCCCGTCGCGTCCTGGACCAGCCGGACCTCGATGGTCGGCTCCTCGTACTCGGTCCAGCGGTCCCGCTTGAAGGTCAGCAGCGGGCGGCGGGCCCGGTAGTCCACGAGCCGGTCGTGGTCGAAGCGGGCGACGACCTGGTGGGGCAGCGAGTCGAGCAGCCGGTCGACGATCTGGTCGCCGGTCTCGCCCGCGTCGATGTATCCGTCGAAGTGGTAGAGCATGACAAGACCGGCCGACTCCTGGGCGAGCGCCATGTCCACCACGGCGAGGCCCTTCGGCTCCCATGCGTACAAACCCTGCGGATCAAGCACTGTGACCGCTCCTCCTCGTGTTCGTACGGGACAACGTGGCAAGGGCGGCGGGCATTCCCCGCCGCTCCCGTCAACCGGCCACTCACCGACTTCTCATGCCGGGGGCGGGGGCACACGCGCGTGCCCGCACCCGGTCCGCCGTGTCCGCGCCCCGCCCCGTCACGCCCGGTCGGGTCCTACGCGGACAGCACGCGCGCGTGCAGTGCGGTGACCGCCTTCCGTGCGGAGCTGAACGCGCCGTGCTGCCAGGCGTCCGTGTAGCTGAGCCAGTCGCCGGCGAAGTAGACCCGGCCGGTGGGCTCGTTGAGCGGCTTGTAGCGCACGTCGTCGGGGCCGCCGGGGGTGTCGTGCCAGGCGGCCTCCAGGTGGGGGGTCTGGCGCCAGTGGTGGGAGAAGGAGGAGACCAGCTCGGTGCGGTACTTGTCGCCGTAGATCTTCACGCCGGCGGCCACCGCGCGCTGTTCGCGCCCGGCGGGGGTGAGCGCGGCGTAGGAGTCGGCGTCGGTGTCGTAGTTGTAGTAGCCGATGAGGACGCCCCGTTCGCCGTGGAAGCCGTAGGAGGGGTGCCAGATGTGGGTGACGTCCTGGTCGGTCTCGGTGATGCCGCCGTAGATGCGGTGGTCCAGTTCCCACCAGCGGGAGCGGTATTCGAGGCCGATCTTGGCCGCGGACGACGGGGTGACGGCCGCCAGGGCGCTCTGCACGCCGGAGCCCAGGTTGTGCGGCACCTTGGCGAGGATGTTGGGCGGCATGGCGGCCACGCAGTAGTCGGCGTCGACGGCCTTGGTACGGCCGCCCTGGGTGTAGGTCACGGTGACGCCGTCGCCCTTGTCGGTGATCCTGGAGACGACGGCTCCGGTACGGATGCGGTGGGCGCCGATCGCCCGGGTGAGCGCCTTCGGTATTCGGTCCATGCCGCCGACCGGCTGGAACATCAGCATCGCCTGGTCGAAGCCGAACTCGAAGGAGAAGTAGCGCCCGACACCGCTCGCGAACACCTCGGAGGCGGCCGGGACATCGCCGAGGAGCACCCCGGGGGTGCCGGCGGCGGCCGGTACGGTCGTGTATCCGCGCCGTTCACCGCCCTCGTACGCCAGCTTGTCGCCGAGTGCGCCCCAGTCCTTGAGGAACTCGACGAGCCGCTCCTGGTCGGTGGCCGTCAGCTCCTTGTCCAGGGCGCCCTTGTCGGTGGCCTTGGCGAGCAACTCCGCCACATAGCCGTATACATCGGCCTTGGCGGTGCGGTAGCGCTCGGGCCCGGTCATGCCGGCGGACTCGTTGTAGAGGTACGCGTCGGCGTTGGTGTTCGTGAACACCTCGATGGGGACGCCGAGTTCACGGCAGTAGTCGAGAGTGATCATCCACTGCGGTATGCGGGCCGGCCCGGCGTTCATGTAGTGGCCGTCGGCGAAGCGCGCGGTCTGTCGGTTGCCGTGGAGGTCAGTGGTCGAGTCCCCGCCGCGCACGGTGAAGTTGCGTCCGCCGGTACGGTCCCTGGCCTCCAGGATCGTACAGTCGTAGCCGGCCTTGCCCAGTTCGTACGCGGTCGCGAGGCCGGCGATGCCGCCGCCGAGGACGACGACCCTGGCCGCGGCGCGCCCGGTGAGGGTGAAGTCGCTTGCGCCCGGCGCCCGGAAGGGCTGTTCACGCTGGGCGGCCTGGGCGGTGGGAGCGAGGCCGAGGGCTCCCATGGTGGCGAGCATGGTGCCGGCGCCTCCGGTGAGACCGACGTTCCGCAGAAACGTCCGCCGGCTCGTCCCTGACCTGTACTGAGCTTGTGCCATGCCTGGGCTCCTCTCCCGATCTTGAACGAAGACCGGGGAAGCGTCCCAGCACCGCGTTACGGCCCAGCGGTTACTCGTGTATCCCACACGTTTCTGCGAACGGGAAGTGAAAGCGCCCCGGAGGGGCGCGGGGAACCGCGCGATCAGGCCACAGCGGGCCCGCGCATGCGCACGAACGCGCACCCCGGACAACGCTGAGGGGCCGCACCTCGAAAGGTGCGGCCCCTCAGTTACCGGCTAAGCCCAGCGGCTAGCACTCAGCTCTGGCCACCGGCCAGCTTCTCGCGCAGCGCGGCCAGCGCCTCGTCCGAGGCCAGCGCACCGGAGGTGTCCGCACCCTCGGAGGAGTACGAACCGCCACCCGAAGCGGCCGGAGCGGCAGCCTCGCCACCCTCGGCGGCAGCGGCAGCGTCGGCCTCGCGGCTCTTGATGACCTGCTGCTGGTGCTGCTCGAAGCGCTGCTGCGCCTCGGCGTACTGGTGCTCCCACGCCTCGCGCTGGGTCTCGTAGCCCTCGAGCCAGTCGTTGGTCTCGGGGTCGAAGCCCTCGGGGTAGATGTAGTTGCCCTGGTCGTCGTACGAGGCAGCCATGCCGTACAGGGTCGGGTCGAACTCGACCGAGGCCGGGTCGGCACCGAAGGACTCGTTGGCCTGCTTCAGCGAGAGGCTGATGCGACGACGCTCGAGGTCGATGTCGATGACCTTGACGAAGATCTCGTCGTTGACCTGGACGACCTGCTCCGGGATCTCCACGTGGCGCTCGGCCAGCTCGGAGATGTGGACCAGACCCTCGATGCCCTCGTCCACGCGGACGAACGCACCGAACGGAACCAGCTTGGTGACCTTACCCGGGACGACCTGACCGATCTGGTGGGTCCGGGCGAACTGCTGCCACGGGTCTTCCTGGGTCGCCTTCAGCGACAGGGAGACACGCTCGCGGTCCATGTCGACGTCGAGGACCTCGACGGTGACTTCCTGGCCGACCTCGACAACCTCGGACGGGTGGTCGATGTGCTTCCAGGACAGCTCGGAGACGTGGACCAGACCGTCGACGCCACCCAGGTCCACGAAGGCACCGAAGTTGACGATCGAGGAGACCACACCGGAGCGGACCTGACCCTTCTGGAGGGTCGTGAGGAACGTCTGGCGGACCTCGGACTGGGTCTGCTCCAGCCAGGCACGGCGGGACAGGACCACGTTGTTGCGGTTCTTGTCCAGCTCGATGATCTTGGCCTCGAGCTCCTTGCCCACGTAGGGCTGGAGGTCGCGGACGCGGCGCATCTCGACCAGGGAGGCCGGGAGGAAGCCGCGGAGGCCGATGTCGAGGATGAGACCACCCTTGACGACCTCGATGACGGTACCGGTGACGATCCCGTCCTCTTCCTTGATCTTCTCGATGGTGCCCCAGGCACGCTCGTACTGGGCGCGCTTCTTCGAGAGGATCAGGCGGCCTTCCTTGTCCTCCTTCTGGAGAACAAGGGCCTCGATCTCGTCACCGACGGCGACGACCTCGTTGGGGTCGACGTCGTGCTTGATCGAGAGTTCGCGGCTCGGGATGACACCTTCGGTCTTGTAACCGATGTCGAGCAGGACCTCGTCCCGGTCGACCTTCACGATGACGCCGTCGACGATGTCGCCGTCGTTGAAGTACTTGATCGTCTCGTCGATCGCGGCGAGGAAGGCTTCCTCGTTACCGATGTCGTTGACCGCTACCTGCGGGGTGGTGGCGGTGGTCTCGGTGCTGCTCGTCATGTGAGAAAGGGCTCCGGTACGGACATTGAAGTCGTAGGTACTGCTTACGCCGGGAGCCTGTTTCGCTCTGCAGAAGCCGGACAGCCTAGGAAGCGCCACCTGAACCACTGGTGACGCCTCGACAACCGAGGGGACATACATACAGATGCGAGCGCAGCCTGCTACGTCTGAGGTGCGCAGGCCCGCAGCGCAACTTGTAGCATACGGGGGCAGCCAGGCAGGGTCAATGCGCGAAGGCGCACACCCGGGGCGGATCGCCGCATACCCGGCACAAAAGCCGTCCCGCGAGGCCACGCAGGCCTGACAGACCTCCTCCGTGACACCCCCCCCGAACGGGTTGCACGGAAGAGTACGACGAGGGAGCCGATCATCCAAGAGCCCGATTCGTTCGACCTCGAAGAGGCCGGGTCACAGACCGGAACCGAGACCGAACCCGAAGCCACCCGGCGTGCCGCCGGTATCACGGAGAGCAGCCGGGCCAACCGGGGCTGGTGGGACCGCAACGCCGACGAGTACCAGGTCGAGCACGGCACGTTCCTGGGCGACGACCGTTTCGTGTGGGGTCCGGAGGGCCTCGACGAGGTGGAGGCGGAGCTGCTCGGCCCGCCGGAGGACCTCAAGGGCAAGGACGTTCTGGAGATCGGCGCCGGCGCGGCCCAGTGCTCGCGCTGGCTGACCGCCCAGGGCGCCCGTCCGGTCGCCCTGGATCTCTCGCACCGCCAGCTCCAGCACGCGCTGCGCATCGGCGGATCGTTTCCCCTCGTCTGCGCCGACGCCGGCGCGCTGCCCTTCGCGGACGGCTCCTTCGACCTGGCGTGCTCGGCGTACGGCGCGCTCCCCTTCGTCGCCGACCCGCGCCTGGTGCTGCGCGAGGTGCGGCGGGTACTGCGCCCGGGAGGCCGCTTCGTCTTCTCCGTGACGCATCCGATCCGCTGGGCGTTCCCGGACGAGCCGGGCCCGGAGGGCCTCTCGGTCTCCGCCTCCTACTTCGACCGCACGCCGTACGTGGAGCAGGACGAGGACGGCCACGCGGTGTACGTCGAGCACCACCGCACGCTCGGCGACCGGGTCCGGGACATCGTCTCCGCGGACCTGCGGCTGGTCGACCTGGTGGAGCCGGAATGGCCGGCCTGGAACACCGCCGAATGGGGCGGCTGGTCGCCGCTGCGGGGCGGTCTCGTCCCGGGGACGGCGATCTTCGTGTGCGAGCGGGACTGAGCTGCCGACAGCTCGGAAAGAAAAAGGCACGCGCGCGTGGGGGCGTGCCGGCGGCCGTAAGACACTGGGGCCGTGATCCGTTACGACGCCCTGGACGCGCTCCCCGTACGGCAGGCCCTGCCCGGTCTGGACGACGCCCTGGAAGGGCACGGCACCGCCGTCCTCGTGGCACCTCCCGGCACCGGCAAGACGACGCTGGTGCCACTGGTGCTGGCCGGGCTGCTGGACGAGGGGCGGCCGGCACGGCGGGTGGTCGTGGCCGAGCCCCGCCGGATCGCGGCCCGCGCGGCGGCCCGCCGGATGGCCTGGCTGCTCGGTGAGCAGGTGGGGCAGAGCGTCGGCTACACCGTGCGCGGCGAACGGGTCGTGAGCCGGCACGCGCGCGTGGAGGTCGTCACGACCGGTGTGCTGTTGCAGCGGCTGCAACGCGACCAGGAGCTGTCGGGCGTGGACGTCGTCGTCCTCGACGAGTGCCACGAGCGGCATCTGGACGCCGACACGGTGGCGGCCTTCCTCTGGGACGTACGGGAGACGCTCCGGCCGGAGCTGCGCCTGGTGGCCGCCTCGGCGACCACGGACGCGCAGGGGTGGGCGCGGCTGCTGGGCGGTGCGCCGGTGGTCGAGGCGGACGGCGTGTCGTACCCGGTGGAGGTGGTGTGGGCCCCGCCGTTGCGTCCGGTGCGGCCGCCGCACGGGATGCGCGTGGATCCGGCGCTGCTGACCCAGGTGGCGTCGGTGGTGCGGCGGGCCCTGGCCGAGCGGCCGGGTGACGTGCTGTGCTTCCTGCCGGGCGTGGGCGAGATCGCGCGGGTGGCGGGCGGGCTGGGTGACCTGGGGGACGTGGAGGTGCTCCAGGTCCACGGCCGGGCACCGGCGTCCGTCCAGGACGCGGTGCTGGCGCCCGGGAAGCGGCGCCGGGTGGTCCTGGCCACGGCGGTGGCCGAGTCGTCGCTCACCGTCCCCGGGGTCCGGGCGGTCGTCGACTCCGGACTGGCGCGGGAGCCTCGGGTCGACCACGCGCGCGGGCTGAGCGCGCTGGCCACGGTACGGGCGTCACGGGCGGCCGGGCGGCAGCGGGCGGGCCGCGCCGGGCGGGAGGCTCCGGGGGCGGTGTACCGCTGCTGGTCCGAGGCCGAGGACGCCCGCCTGACGCCCTTTCCGGCACCGGAGATCAAGGTTGCCGACCTGACGGCGTTCGCCCTCCAGGCGGCCTGCTGGGGCGATCCCGGGGCGGCCGGGCTGGCGCTGCTGGATCCGCCGCCGGGCGGGGCGATGGCGGCGGCCCGGGAGGTGCTGACGGCGATCGGGGCGGTCGACTCCGCCGGACGGGCCACCGAACGGGGGCTGCGGCTGGCCCGGCTGGGGGTGCATCCGCGGCTGGGGCGGGCGTTGCTGGACGGCCCCGGCGGGAGCGCCGAGGTGGTCGCGCTGCTGAGCGAGGAGCCGCCGCGGGAGTACGGGGACGACCTGGCGGGCGCGCTGCGCGACGCCCGGCGCGGCGGCGACGCCTATGCCGGCCGGTGGCGCGCGGAGGTGCGCCGGCTCCGGGCGGGCGACCAGGGCACGCCGGCCGGCACGGTGGACGACCGCACCGTGGGACTCGTCGCCGCTCTCGCCTTCCCCGAGCGCGTCGCCAAGGCCGACGGCGGGTCGTATCTCATGGCCTCCGGCACCCGGGCCGAGCTCGCCGACGGCAGCCCGCTGCGCGGTGCCCCGTGGCTCGCCGTGGCCGTCGCGGACCGTCCGGTCGGCAGCGGGCACGCGCGCGTGCGGCTCGCCGCGGCGGTGGACGAGGGCACGGCCAGGTCGGCGGCGGCGTCGCTGTACTCGGAGGAGCAGGAGGTCCGCTGGGCCGGCGGGGACGTCGTCGCGCGGCGCGTGGAGCGGCTCGGCGCGATCGAGCTCGTGGTGCGGCCGCTGCGGGACGCCGACCCCGCCCTCGTCCGCGCCGCGCTCCTCGACGGGCTGCGGCAGGAGGGGCTCGGTCTGCTGCGGTGGACGCCCGACGCGGCCGTGCTGCGGCAGCGGCTCGCGTTCCTGCGTCTGCGTCTCGGGGAGCCCTGGCCCGACGTCTCCGAGGACGCGCTGCACGCGCGCGTGGACGAGTGGCTGGAACCGGAGCTCGGGCGGGCCCGGCGCCGGGCCGATCTCGGGCGGATCGACGCCGGGGAGGCGCTGCGGCGGCTGCTGCCGTGGGCGAGCGGGGAGGCGGGCCGGCTCGACGAGCTGGCGCCCGAGCGGATCGTCGTACCCAGCGGGTCGCGGATCCGGGTCGACTACGGGAACCCCGAGCAGCCCGTGCTCGCCGTGAAGTTGCAGGAGATGTTCGGAGCGCGGGAGTCGCCGGCCGTGGCCGGGGTGCCGGTGCTCGTGCATCTGCTGTCGCCCGCCGGACGCCCCGCCGCCGTCACCGCCGACCTCTCCTCCTTCTGGAGGGACGGGTACAAGGGCGTACGGGCCGAGCTGCGCGGTCGCTATCCGAAGCATCCCTGGCCCGAGGATCCCGCCGCCGCCGAGCCCACCCGGCACACCAACGCGCGGCTCAGGCGCTGACCGGTTCCGCGACCGCGGGCTCGGCCGGTTCCGGGTCGGCCGGACGGCGGCCGAGGGCTTCCAGGCAGAGGGAGAGGGCGAGCAGCGCGATGCCGAGGGAGAGGAAGCCCCACGGGAGGTAGGAGGTCAGCATCAGGACGAGCGTGCGGTTCTGCTTGACCAGGGCGACGGTGTGCTCGATGTAGTCCTCGCGCATCTTCACGTCGCCGGCGAAGGCCGTCACCTTGGCGCGGCCGCCCAGCAGGGTGCCGCCGCGCAGCTCCTCCTTGTGGATCTCCTCGCCGTAGACGGGCGCCCCGGTGACGGGTTCCACCCAGAACTTGCGGACCGTCGTGTACCAGCGGGTGGTGCCGGTCTTGGCGACCGTCTCGGGGGTGATGCCCTGCACCGGCATCTTCTTGGGCATGGGGACCTTGGTCCAGGGGATGGTCTGCTCGAAGTAGTAGACCTTCACGCCCCGGAAGGTCTGCGTCCCCTTGTAGTGGATGGGGTTGGTGGTGCGGGTCTGGGCGTCGAAGTACTCGTAGTCCCGTTTCTCGGTCAGGAACGGCCACTTGAACTCGATGCCGTCCCGTTTCACCGGGTCGCCGTCGACCATCTCGCCGGTGGCGTGGACGGGTTCCTGGCTGTGGGCGTCGAAGATGTAGCGCTCGGGGATCTCGGAGACCATCTTGCCGTCGGGTCCCTGGACGTAGGACAGGCCGTCCCAGACGACGACGTCCCGCCCGGCCGTCTTCTCGATCTTCTTCGCGGCCGCCACATCGCCCTTGAGGGTCTGCACGATGGTGACCTGGGGGACCTTCTTCGCCGTCATGGTGCCGTAGTCGAGAAGCGTGGCGTCCTTCGCCTCCAGGACCATGTCCTGGTACTGGTTGGCGGGGATCTTGGCCAGGCGCGGGAAGGCGTACCAGCGCAGCAGCGGGGACAGCGCCGCGAAGAACACGGCACAGGCGAGCAGGACCAGACTGGCCTTGCGGCGCATCTCGGCCTCCCGGGGCGGCGGTTACGGATGTGAAGGCACCGTCGTGAGCAGCGGCTTGGGGGACGTCTTCCCGGCCGGCGACCCCAGGGCGCCGATCGTGACGACCAGGACCAGCGCGAGGGCGAGACCGGTCGCGGCGGCGATCAGGGCACGCATGCGGGGCCTCCCGACGGCCGACTGCTTCCCGACGGTCTTCCTGATGGATCGTCAGGTCCGGGCACCGTAGCAACGGGAGGGTGAGATGAGAACAGGTCGGACGACGGCGAAGGGCGCCGTCCCGCGTCGGCGGGAGGGCGCCCTCGTCGTCGTACGACCGTGGATCAGGAGGTGGCGGAAGCGCTCGGGGAGGCGGAGGCCGATGCGGACTCGGAGGCGGACGGGCTCGGCGACGGGCTCGGCGAGGTGTCGGCCGCGGCGACCGTCAGCTCCACGGTGAGGGTCGCGCCGCCGGTGGTGGTGATGCGGAGCAGGAACGTGCCGGTGGTGTCGTCCGCGTACAGCTTGGGCAGCGTGAGCAGGCCGTTCGCGTCCGTCTTGAGATCCGTGAGGGTCCGGACGGGGTTGCCGTTCGCGTCCTTGAAGTAGGGGCCCTTGTCGTTCTCGCTCGTGTCGTCCGCCGACTTGACGAGCGTGGCGGTGGCGGCGACCTGGTCGGCGACGGCACCCTGGTAGGTGGCCTTCGCCCGCACCTGGTCGGCGAACTCGGCGCCCGGGGTGCAGGTCAGCGCGGTGGTGTTGACGAGGGCGAGGGTGTCGGCGGCACGTGCGGTGACCGTCGCGTCGTACTCGACCGGGGTGATCGTACGGCCGACGACGGAGGCGCGGACCGTGAAGCCGCCGGTCTTCTCGCCCGCCTGGAGTGCGGGTGCGACCGCGACGCCCTTGCTGTCGGTGGTGACCGTGGCGACGCTCTCGCCGCCGGTGAAGGTGGTGTCCGTGTCCCCGACGATCGTGAACCGGACGCGGACCTTGGCGACGATCCGGCCCGCCTTGGTCTCCGCGCGGGTGCTGATCCTCTTGGTGAACGCGTCGCCGGCCGTCGCCGTGAGCTTGGCGGTGCCCGCGTCCTCCAGGTGGTCCACGGTGTCGGTGGCCGTGGGCGGCAGGGTCGGGGTCGTGCTCGGCGTGCCCGGCTTCGGCTCGTCGGGCTTGGGCGTGCCCGGCGTGCCGGTGCCCGGTGTGCTGGGCGTCGGGGAGCCGCCGGAACCCGAACCGCTGCCGGACGCGCCGTCGCTGCGGTGGCTGGGCACGGTGCCGGTGCCGTTCGGGATCGAGTGGGTGCCCTTGCGGTAGAACTCGTACCAGGACAGCACCAGGTTGAGGTAGTCCTGCGAGTTGTTGTAGCTGAGGATCGCGCTGTTCATGTCGGCCTGGACGGACAGGTCCCAGCCGTTGCGGCACAGGTAGTGGCCGGCGGCGAGTGCCGCGTCGTAGACGTTGTTGGGGTCCTTGACGCCGTCGCCGTTGCCGTCGCGGCCCGCCCACGCCCAGGTCGAGGGGATGAACTGCATGGGGCCGACGGCCTGGTCGTACTGGCTGTTGCCGTCGTACTGGCCGCCGTCGGTGTCCTGGATGAGCGCGAAGCCGTTGCCGTCGAGCTGCGGTCCCAGGATCCGGTGCAGGGTGTTGCCCTCGGCGTCGACGTCGCCGCCGCGGGCCTGCCCGGACTCCACCTTGCCGATGGCGGCGAGCAGCTGCCAGGGCAGGTTGCAGCCCGGCTTGGAGCCGCGCAGCTCCGCCTCGGCCTTCTTGTAGGCGTCCAGGACGGTGGCGGGTATGCCGGCCTCGGCCGCGCCCTGGGAGACGGGGGTGCCGATGCTCGACGAGGGGGCGGTGGGACTGGCGCTGGGGTTCGGGCTGTTCAGCGGTGGCAGGTCCGTGTAGTACGGCGAGTTGCCGGTGGCGCCGTCGGCCGCGCCCGCTTCGTCGGGTGCGGAGGTGCTGGCGCCGGTGTTCGCCTGCCGGCCCGTGTCGCCGCCGGTCGCGCCGGGTGCCTGGGACGCGGACAGAGCCGCGACCGCCAACGCGGCCGCGGCGGTCGTCGCCGCTCCCTTGCGCAGCCGCCTGCCGAATTGCGCCGCCATAAGGTGAACCCCTCCCATGGGCGCCTTCTGAGCGCCCGTCTCCGTCTGTCTGCTCGCCCCTGGTGTGACGGTTGACCTGGTGCTGTGGTTGCCCCCTGTTACCTCTTTCGAGTGGTGAGGTAGCGCATCCGTGGGGCACGCCGGGGCGGCGACCCAGGCGACACTACGACAACTTCCATTCCGCGGACACCCGGCGGTGCCCGATTTTCACCAGTTGGCCATTCCCCGTTGAACGATGGTGGTGTCGCGGATACTTGTCGTACGCGATCACTTGTTCGGCGCTCCGGCCGACGACTGCTCCAGGGAGACCGGGTGCCGTTCACTCTCAGCCACGCCGCCGCCGTGCTGCCCGCCGTGCGGGGCGACGGGACCGGGCGCGGGCGGCTGGTGCCGGCGGTGCTCGTCGCCGGGTCCTTCTCCCCCGACCTCACCTACTACGCGGCGAGCGCGGTGCCGGACGCGATGGAGTTCGGCGAGTTCACGCACTCCTTCACCGGCGTCCTCACCGTGGACGTGCTCTTCTCCTGGGCGCTGGTGGCGCTGTGGGTGCTGGTACGGGAGCCGCTCGTGGCCCTGCTGCCCCGGGCCCGGCAGGGACGCCCGGCGACCCTGCTGCGTTGCGGGGCGCCACGCGCGCGTGCCGGCCTTTCCGTGGCGGCCCGTTGGTACGTCTCCGCCGTGCTCGGCGCGCTCACGCATGTCGTCTGGGACGCGTTCACGCACCACGACCGCTGGGGGACCCGGCTGATCCCCGCGATCGGCCGGCACGTCGCGGGCGTGCCGCTCTACACCCTGCTCCAGTACGGCACTTCGGCGGTGGCGGCGGCCGTGCTCGCCGTGTTCGTGCTCCGCGCGCTACGGCGGGCGCCGGCCGGGGAGCCGGTGGGGGTGCCGCTGCTGTCCGTGGGGGACCGGTGGTGGGCCGGGGCCGGGATCGGCGGCTGTGCCCTGGTCGCCGCGGTGCAGCGGGCCACGCGGTGGTGGGCTTACTGGGGTTCGACGGCGAAGCCCTGGGAGCTGCTGCCCACGGTGCTCTTCGGGGCGGGCGCGGGGCTGCTGCTCGGGGTGCTCGGGTATGCCGTGGCGGTCAGGGTGTGGCGTCCGGCTCCGGTGGCCGGCGGCGTGCGCCGGAGCCCTTCGGCCGTTCGGTGAGGGTCGCCACGAAGACGGTCATGGTGCGGGGGCGGCGGGGGCCGGGCAGTGCGCCGAGGACCAGCGCGAGATAGCTGCGGGCGAGATCGAGCCACTGCCGCGGGGCGGGGCGGGTGCGGAGTCTCCGCCTGAGGCGGGCGACCGCCTTGCGCACGGTGAGGGCCAGGTCGGTGGGGATGCGGGCGGAGCTGGCGCCGGGTGCCATGGCCGGTGCCGACGAAGCCGCCGTGACCTGCGCCGCGGCGGAGCGGGCCTTGGCCGGGGGCCTGGTCTGGGGCGTCCGGCCGTGAAGCATGCGTATACCCATGCCCGCATCCTTGCCGCTGCCGGGGGCGGGGGCGTTCTGACGGGGTCCAGCTGAGTGATGACGGCGCCCCGGCGACCGGCGGAGGGCGCCGCTCCACCGGTGTCGTGGATCGGCGCCCTCTGCCTGCTCTCGCCGGAGGCTAGTGGGCTGCTGATTCCCAGTCCGGGCCGATGCCGACCGAGACGTCCAGGGGCGCCCTGAGGTGGACCGCGTCGGGCATTTCGCGGCGGAGGATCGCCTCGGCCTCGGCGCGCTCGCCGGGGGCGATCTCCAGGACGATTTCGTCGTGCACCTGGAGGAGCATCCGGGACTTCAGGTCCGCCTCGCGCAGCGCCCCGTCCACCTTCAGCATGGCCATCTTGACGATGTCGGCCGCGGTGCCCTGGATGGGCGCGTTGAGCGCCATCCGCTCGGCCGCCTCACGGCGCTGGCGATTGTCGCTGTTGAGGTCGGGGAGGTAGCGACGGCGGCCGAAGAGGGTCGCGGTGTACCCCGTGGCGCGTGCCTCGTCGACCACCCGGCGCAGATAGTCACGGACGCCGCCGAACCGCTCGAAGTACGTGTCCATCAGGGCCCGGGCCTCGCCCGCGTCGATGTTCAGCTGCTGGGAGAGGCCGAACGCCGACAGCCCGTACGCGAGGCCGTACGACATCGCCTTGATCTTGCGGCGCATCTCCGCGTCGACGGCCGTGCGGTCGACGGAGAACACCTGCGAGGCGACCGTGGTGTGCAGGTCCTCGCCGGAGGTGAACGCCTCGATCAGGCCCTCGTCCTCGGAGAGATGGGCCATCACCCGCAGTTCGATCTGGCTGTAGTCGGCCGTCATCAGCGACTCGAAGCCCTCGCCCACCACGAAGCCCCGGCGGATCGCCCGGCCCTCGTCGGTGCGGACCGGGATGTTCTGGAGGTTCGGGTCGGTGGAGGAGAGCCGGCCGGTCGCGGCGACCGTCTGGTTGAACGTGGTGTGGATACGGCCGTCCGCCGCCACCGTCTTGATCAGGCCCTCGACCGTCACCCGCAGCTTGGCCTGCTCACGGTGCCGGAGCATGATCACCGGCAGTTCGTTCTCGGTCTGGCCGGCCAGCCAGGCCAGCGCGTCGGCGTCGGTGGTGTAGCCGGTCTTGGTCTTCTTGGTCTTGGGCAGGGCCAGCTCGCCGAAGAGGACCTCCTGGAGCTGCTTGGGCGAGCCCAGGTTGAACTCGTGGCCGGCCGCCGCGTGCGCCTCCTT
Source organism: Streptomyces sp. NPDC058683 (assembly GCF_042716195.1). Classification (NCBI taxonomy): domain Bacteria; kingdom Bacillati; phylum Actinomycetota; class Actinomycetes; order Kitasatosporales; family Streptomycetaceae; genus Streptomyces; species Streptomyces sp. NPDC058683. Next base: position 128,916 of record NZ_JBHXSK010000019.1, on the reverse strand, counting down.
CACGGCCTGCTGGACGGCGCCCGCGAACATCTGCTCCATCGCTTCGAGATGCGCGCGGTCGGCCGCGATGCCGTACCGCTCCATGCGGGCGAGGAGGACGGAGGTCGGCAGCTCCATGTCACGGAGCAGGTCCGCCGCGCCGACCTCCTGGAGCCGCTCCCCGAAGGCCTCGCCGAGGTCGAGGATCGCACGGGCCTGGATCATCAGGGCCTCGGCCTCGGCACCGTCGTCCGCGCCGAAGGCCAGCTGACCGTCGGCCGCGGCGGCCGGGGCCAGCTCACGGTGCAGGTACTCCAGGGACAGCGCGTCCAGGTCGAAGGAGCGGCGGCCGGGCTTGACCAGATAGGCGGCGAGCGCGGTGTCCATGGTGACGCCGTCGATGCTCCAGCCGTGCTCGGCGAAGACCCGCATGGCGCCCTTGGCGTTGTGGAAGACCTTGGGCCGCTCGGCGTCGGCCAGCCAGGCCGTCCACGCGCGCTCGTCGGCCTCGTCGATCTCGGCCGGGTCGAACCAGGCCGCCGCTCCCGTGGCCGCGGCCAGCGCGACCTCGGCGACCGAGCCGGTGCCGAGCGCCCAGGTGTCGACGGTGGCGATGCCCAGCGCCTGCGTGCCGTGCTCGGCGAGCCAGCCGGCCAGTTCGCCGGTGCCGAGGACGGTGCCGTCCACCGCCACGCCCGCCTCGGCGGCCGGTGTGGCCTCGGTCTCCTCGGCGCCGGGGTCGACGGCGTAGAGCCGCTCGCGCAGCGACGGGTTACGGATCTCCAGGGTGTCCAGGATCATCGCGACGCTCTTGCGGTCGTACGGCGCGCGCTCCAGGTCGGTGACCGTCTTCGGCAGCTCGACCTGGCGCTCCAGTTCGGTGAGCCGGCGGTTGAGCTTCACCGAGTCCAGGTGGTCGCGGAGGTTCTGGCCGGCCTTGCCCTTCACCTCGTCGACGCGCTCCACCAGCTCGGCGAAGGAACCGAACTGGTTGATCCACTTGGCGGCGGTCTTCTCGCCGACGCCGGGGATGCCGGGGAGGTTGTCGGACGGGTCGCCGCGCAGGGCCGCGAAGTCGGGGTACTGGGCGGGCGTCAAGCCGTACTTCTCGAAAACCTTCTCCGGGGTGAACCGGGTCAGCTCGGAGACGCCCTTCGTCGGATAGAGGACCGTGGTGTGCTCGGTGACCAGCTGGAAGGAGTCGCGGTCGCCGGTGACGATCAGGACCTCGAAGCCCTCGGCCTCGGCCTGGGTGGCGAGGGTGGCGATGATGTCGTCGGCCTCGAAGCCCGCGACGGCGAAGCGCTGCGCGTGCATCGCGTCGAGCAGCTCGCCGATCAGCTCCACCTGGCCCTTGAACTCGTCCGGGGTCTTGGAGCGGTTCGCCTTGTACTCGGTGAACTCCTCGGAGCGCCAGGTCTTGCGGGAGACGTCGAAGGCCGCCGCGAAGTGCGTGGGCGCCTCGTCACGCAGGGTGTTGGCCAGCATCGACGCGAAACCGTAGATCGCGTTCGTCGGCTGGCCCGTCGCGGTCGTGAAGTTCTCCGCGGGCAGCGCGAAGAACGCGCGGTAGGCCAGCGAGTGCCCGTCCATGAGCATCAGCCGGGGACGGGTCCCACTGGGGGTCTTGTCGGTCTTCTTCGATGCTGTCTCTGCCACGCCCCCGATCCTGCCACGCCGCACTGACAGCGAGGACCGACGGTTCGGATCGCGGTGAGCCGGGCAGCACCGGACAGCGCCCGTCGTGGCTGGTCGCCGTTGCGACGGAAAAGCTCAAGAGCGCGGGTGGGCTGGGAGGCACGGTTCTGTCAGGCATGGGTTCCGTCGCGCTCGGCCGACCGCCCTCGATCGTTGTCGGCGGCGCGTGCGAGTATCGGATGCACAGTGCACTGGTGCCGGCGTAGAGGGAGATCGTGCGATGGCGACGAAGCCGCCCAAGGGTGATCCGGTCCAGGACGCGCCGCAGGTCGCGGAGCCGAAGCACGCGGCCGCGGGACTGCCGGCCATCGGGCACACCCTGCGCATCGCCCAGCAGCAGATGGGGGTGAAGCGCACCGCGCTGACGCTGCTCCGGGTCAACCAGAAGGACGGCTTCGACTGCCCCGGCTGCGCCTGGCCGGAGCCCGATCACCGGCACGCCGCCGAGTTCTGCGAGAACGGCGCCAAGGCCGTGGCCGAGGAGGCCACCCTGCGCCGCGTGACGCCCGAGTTCTTCGCGGCGCACTCCGTGGCCGATCTGCACCACCGCAGCGGCTACTGGCTCGGCCAGCAGGGCCGGCTCACCCACCCCATGTATCTCGCCGAGGGCGCCGAGCACTACGAGCCGGTCGACTGGGAGCGTGCCTTCGACATCATCGGCGAGGAGATCGCCGCTCTCGGCTCCCCCGACGAGGCCGTCTTCTACACCTCGGGCCGCACCAGCAACGAGGCCGCGTTCCTGTACCAGCTGTTCGCGCGCGAGCTGGGCACCAACAACCTGCCGGACTGCTCCAACATGTGCCACGAGTCCTCGGGCTCGGCACTCAGCGAGACCATCGGCATCGGCAAGGGCAGCGTCCTGCTGGAGGATCTGTACAAGGCGGATCTGATCGTCGTCGCCGGGCAGAACCCGGGGACCAACCACCCCCGGATGCTCTCCGCGCTGGAGAAGGCCAAGGCCAACGGCGCGAAGATCATCAGCATCAACCCGCTCCCGGAGGCCGGCCTGGAGCGGTTCAAGAACCCGCAGACCCCCCAGGGCATGCTCAAGGGCGCCGCGCTCACCGACCTCTTCCTGCAGATCCGTATCGGCGGCGACCAGGCCCTGTTCCGGCTCCTCAACAAGCTGATCCTGCAGACGGACGGCGCGGTCGACGAGGAGTTCGTGCGCGAACACACGCACGGGTACGAGGAGTTCGCCCAGGCCGCCCGTGCCGCCGACTGGGACGAGACGCTCGCCGCCACCGGCCTCACCCGCGCGGAGATCGAGAAGGCCCTCGGCATGGTGCTCGCCTCCGAGCGCACGATCGTCTGCTGGGCCATGGGGCTGACCCAGCACAAGCACTCGGTCCCGACGATCCGCGAGGTCGTCAACTTCCTTCTGCTGCGCGGCAACATCGGCCGCACCGGCGCGGGCGTCTGCCCGGTCCGCGGCCACTCGAACGTGCAGGGCGACCGCACGATGGGCATCTTCGAGCGCCCGGCCCCGGCCTTCCTGGACGCCCTGGAGAAGGAGTTCGGCTTCGCGCCCCCGCGCAAGCACGGCTTCGACGTCGTCCGGGCCATCCGCGCGCTGCGCGACGGCGAGGCGAAGGTCTTCTTCGCGATGGGCGGCAACTTCGTCTCCGCCACCCCCGACACGGAGGTCAGCGAGGCGGCGATGCGGCGGGCGCGGCTGACCGTGCACGTGTCGACGAAGCTCAACCGCTCGCACGTCGTGACGGGCGCGCGGGCGCTGATCCTGCCGACGCTCGGCCGCACCGAGCGCGATCTCCAGGGCAGCGGGGAGCAGTTCGTCACCGTGGAGGACTCGATGGGCATGGTGCACGCCTCGCGCGGCCGCCTGGAGCCCGCGAGCCCGCACCTGCTGTCGGAGCCGGCGATCGTGTGCCGGCTCGCGCGCCGGGTGCTCGGTGACGGCAGCGCCACCCCCTGGGAGGAGTTCGAGAAGGACTACGCGACGGTCCGCGACCGTGTCGCGCGCGTGATCCCCGGTTTCGAGGACTTCAACGCGCGCGTGGCGCATCCGGGGGGCTTCGCGCTGCCGCACGGCCCGCGCGACGAGCGCCGCTTCCCGACCGCCACCGGCAAGGCGAACTTCACGGCGGCGGCCGTCGAGTACCCCGAACTGCCCGAGGGGCGGCTGCTGTTGCAGACGCTGCGTTCGCACGACCAGTACAACACCACGATCTACGGTCTGGACGACCGCTACCGGGGCATCAGGAACGGCCGCCGGGTGGTCCTGGTGCACCCGGAGGACGCGGGGGCGCTGGGTGTCGCCGACGGGTCGTACGTCGACCTGGTGAGCGAGTGGAAGGACGGCGTGGAGCGCCGGGCACCGGGCTTCCGGGTGGTGCACTATCCGACGGCCCGTGGCTGCGCGGCCGCGTACTACCCGGAGACCAACGTGCTGGTGCCGCTCGACGCGACCGCCGACACCAGCAACACCCCGGCCAGCAAGTCCGTCGTGATCCGTCTGCAGAGCGGCATGCCGCAGCCGGCCCCCGCCGTCTGAGCAGACGCTCAGTCCGTCTGGAAGAATCGGCGGCCTACTGAGCGTTTGCTCAGTGGAGAGACAGCCGTAAGACGATCGGAGCCGGCCCATGGGCGAGCAGCAGCATGTGAAGTTCCCGCAGGAGGTCATCGACGAGTACGCCGCCCTCGGTGTCGACCTGCCGGCCCTGTTCTCGGCGGGCCACCTCGGCAACCGGATGGGCGTGCAGATCGTCGAGGCCTCGGCGGACCGGGTCGTCGGCACCATGCCGGTGGAGGGCAACACCCAGCCGTACGGGCTGCTGCACGGCGGGGCCAGCGCGGTGCTGGCGGAGACCCTGGGGTCGGTCGGGTCGATGCTGCACGGCGGCAGCTCCAAGATCGCGGTCGGCGTCGACCTGAACTGCACGCATCACCGCGGGGCCCGTTCCGGTCTGGTCACCGGCGTGGCCACGCCCGTCCACCGGGGGCGTTCCACGGCGACCTACGAGATCGTGATCAGCGACGAGGAGGGCCGCCGGGTGTGCACGGCCCGGCTCACCTGCCTGCTGCGCGACCTGAAGGGCGACTCGCTCCCCTCCTCGGCCCAGGGCTGAGACCCGTCGCCGACGGGCCCATTGCTCCCCGCCGTCCCCGCCCTTAACGTCGGCGCATGGGACGGCGAGGAGGCACCCTGCCGAGTGGAGCGACCGCACTGGGTCTCGGACTCGCTCTGCTGATCGGCTGCGGTACCACCGGCACCCCCACCCACACCACCGTGGGCTCCACATCACCTTCGGCGACCTCCGACGCCGCACTGTGCGCCGCGATCGTCGCGCACTGGTCACACGAGGTGCTCGACAGCGGCACCTACGGCGACTACCAGTCGATGGGGCTGTCCAACGGCCAGTACGAGATCCTCCGGGACGTCGTGGACGCCGCGCGAGCCGTGAAACACCGTCAAGGGGCCGCTGCCGCCGACCGGTTGATCGCACACCGGTCGCGTGCCGCCTGCTCCGAGCGATACCGCGACGGCGCACCGACGGGAGGCCCCTGGCAGTGAGCGGAACGACCGGCATCGGCCCCGTCGAGCCGGGCGAGGGCACCCACGGCCGGGACCTCCCCGAGCCGGAAGCCGCCCCTCCCCCACACCTCGGCCGCCGTCGCGCCGCCCTCGCCCTGACCCTCACCGCCGCCCTCCTCGCCGCCGGCGGCTACCTCTACGCGACCCGGCCGCACGACCCGCCGCCGCCCGAAGTCCCCTACCCCGCGCAGACGGTGGCGTTCGTCTTCCTGGGCGACCGGGTCACTCCGCCCGGCGCCCCGACCCGCAGCTTCAGCTTCGCCGTCCGGATGAGCGTGCTGGAGGAGCCGCCGGTCACCGTGGACCGCATCGGCCAGCCCTACGCCGGTCTCTCACTGACCGAGACGCCACCCGTACCCTTCCGGACAAAGACGGGCTCACCGCGCGAGATCACGATAACCATGCATGTGACCGACTGCGCGACGGTTCCGAAGGACGCCGGACTTCCTTTCCTGGACGTAACTCTGCGTAATACGCGCGCAATACAAGTACAGAGTTTCATCCTGGGGTCCCGCTACGCACAACACCTCTCACACTCCCTGAAAGTCGCCTGCGGCAACGGCAAGTAAGCGCTTTCCAGTAATCACCAAAAGCCCCGAGACGCCTGATCCGATTACGGCGGGTCCTGCGGGTTCTCAGCATGCGGACGGTGCGAATCGGCCTGAATTCCGCTCTTCTCCACACCATGTACCGCTCTGCATTACCTCGTGTCATAACAAGAGCGTCACAGCATGGGTCAGACCCTCCTCCCCGTTCCCCCCGCCCGCCTAGAGTCACGGCCAGTCACGGCGCCGTCGGAATCTTCACTTCGACAGGGCGCACGACTCGACCGTTTCCACGGGGATGCGGTTGTTCAGGGGAAAGGACTGATCGTGCGTCAACGTTCGCTCATCGCCATCACCGCAGCTCTGGCAGCGGGAGCACTCACCCTCACCGCCTGCGGCTCACGCGACAGCGGCGACAAGGGCTCCGACTCGGGCAGTGGTGGCACCACGGTCACCATCGGCGTCGACGCCCCGCTGACCGGCGACCTGTCCGCGCTCGGCCTGGGCATCAAGAACTCGGTGGACCTGGCGGTCAAGCAGGCCAACAAGAAGAAGTACGTCGACGGCGTCACGTTCAAGATCGAGGCCAAGGACGACCAGGCCCAGCCCTCCTCCGGCCAGGCCAACGCCTCCGCCTTCGTCAGCGACAGCAGCGTCTACGGCGTGGTCGGCCCTCTGAACTCCTCGGTCGCGCAGTCGATGCAGAAGGTGTTCGACGACGCCAAGCTGGTCGAGGTCTCCCCGGCCAACACCAACCCGGCGCTGACCCAGGGCGACAACTGGCAGACGACGAAGTCGCGGCCGTACAAGTCGTACTTCCGTACCGCGACCACGGACGCCATCCAGGGGCCGTACGCCGCGCAGTACGTGTACAACACGGCGAAGCTGACCAAGGCCTTCATCATCGACGACAAGAAGACCTACGGCGCCGGCCTCGCCGCCACCTTCACCGACGAGTTCAAGAAGCTCGGCGGCAAGGTCGTGGGCACCGAGCACATCAACCCCGACTCCAAGGACTACTCCGCGGTCGTCACCAAGGTGAAGACCTCGGGCGCCACCGTGGTCTACTACGGCGGCGAGTACCCGCAGGCCGGTCCGCTGAGCAAGCAGCTCAAGGCCGCGGGCGCCAAGATCCCCCTGGTCGGCGGTGACGGCATCTACGCCGACGACTTCATCAAGCTGGCGGGCACCGCCGCCACCGGCGACATGGCCACCTCGGTCGGCGCCCCGGTCGAAACCCTCGACTCCGCCAAGGAGTTCGTCGCCAACTACAAGGCCGGCGGCTACTCGGAGGCGTACGGCGCCTACGGCGGCTACTCCTACGACTCGGCCTGGTCGATCATCGAGGCCGTGAAGAAGGTCGTCGACGACAACGGCGGCAAGCTGCCGTCCGACGCCCGCGCGAAGATCACCGCCGCGGTGCAGAACGTCTCCTTCGACGGTGTGACCGGCAAGGTCTCCTTCGACGAGTACGGTGACGCGACCAACAAGCAGCTCACCGTCTACAAGGTCGAGGGCGGGGCCTGGAAGGCTGCTACCTCCGGCACGTACACGCCGAGCAGCTGACCCACACCCGCCGCAGCACCGAGCCGCGGGGGGGGGGGGTGCACAGGCGCCCCCCCCCGCCGCGCAAACCGCCACAAAAGACGAAAATTAAGA